>UQBJ01000021.1 GCA_900539255.1 uncultured Campylobacter sp.
AAACGCAGTTTAAAAAGGGCTTTGTCAAGCCTTGAAAGTTTTGAGCTGTCAAGTAAAATTTTAAATTTTTCATACTCAAAGCCTGAATTTTCCTTGCTAAAATACTCTTGCAAAAGCTCGTACAAGCTCAAACCAAGCTCTTTTGCCTCATTTTCCTCAAAAAGCTCTCTTGCGGGCTTTATCTGCTTGATATACTCGTAAAAATATGTCCTTTTGTTTTTGATAAATTTATCCAAACGGCTAAAAGAAAGGGGCTTTGCGAAAAGATTATAATCCAAAATCGGCGCGCTTAAAGGCTTGAAATCAATCTCATTTGGCGCATAATCAAGCCGCAACGCCCTTTGATACGCCTTTTGACTAAACTCCATATCTTCTTCATAAAAAAGCCCAAGTTCTTGCAAAAAGCGAGTTTTTGAGCTTTGCTCATTTTCTACAAAACTTATCGCCACTTCTTTGGCGCCTTTAATCAAGCGTTCATAATAAAATCTTTGCAAATTTTCACTCATTTCATAAGAAAAAAGCCCAGCCTTTGCGCGCACTTCGTTGTTTAAAAAAAGCTCATTGACGCTTCTTTTGGGGATAAACTCATCGTTAAAATCCACAACAATAACGCCCTCATAGCGTAAAGCTCTGCTTTCTAAAAGCCCCATCACACGCACCGCGCCTCCGCTAACATCACTTTGAGTAATACCTTGCAAGCGGATAAAAAAGAGCTCTAAAAGCTCTTTAAGCGTGAGAGAGTGGGCGTTTAAAAGGGCTTTGATAAACAAAAGCTCATCGCTTACTTGATTAAAAAGCTCCACGCTTTCATTTTCAAGCAAGGGATTTATGAAAAGCGCAAAGCTGTCAAAATCTATCTTTTGATGAAAAGCCTTGAAAAAGGTGCTGAAATTTGAGATTTCAAGGCATTTGAGCGTGGCGTTTTGTAAGTCTAAATGCTCGCTTTTTTGCAAATAATCAACCCCTTCATAAAAGCTGAAATTTTCTTGCTTTGCCGCTTCATACAAGGCTTTTAGCTTGTGGTAAAAAAGGCTTTCATTTATGGGCGTGCCGCTTGCGAAATTAAGCATTTTGTTTTCATCATAAATTTTAAGCAAGGCGCAAAAGCTCTCATCAGGCGTTATCACGGCTATATCTTTGGGGTTTAGCCCAGCCCTTATAAAGCGCGAAATGCTCTCAAACACAAAGGCTGCTTGTAGGCTTCTTTGCTCGAATTTCTTTACCCTTATCTTTTGCGGGGCAAAATCAAGCTTTTTTTCGCTCAAAATGGCGTGTTCGTTTAAATTTAGCTCGTAAAAATGCCCGTTTTTTAGGGGCAAGTCCTTGCAAAAGGATTTAAGATGAGAAAGGTTAAATTTGCTTGTGTAAAAACTTAAATTCACGCGCAAAAATTCACAACACCTTTGCAAAACGCCCATTTCAAACGAGTTTAAAAAGCCTTGCAAATCAAAAACAAGCTCATCAAAGGCACTTAAAAATTCAACATTTAACTCATAATCCTTGCAAAGTGCTATATTGTCGCACAAATTCGCCTCTTTTAAAGCCAAAAGATAGTTTTTTAAAAGCTCATCTAAAATCTGTAAATGCTCATCATACTGCGCGTAATAATCACTTGCCCTTAAATCCTCCACGCTTTTGTTCGCTAGGGCGAGTTCTTTGAAAAAAGAAAAAAGGTATTCGTTGTTTTTCAAAAAGGCAAAGAATTCTTGCGGGATAAAGAGTTTGTGAGTGTTTTTGGTGCGCTCGCAAGCCCTTTTCATCAGCATCAAACGCTCATATTCGCTAGCTTTTAGCCTGTGGCTGTAAATGATAACGTCAAAAAATTCAGCCACGCTTATGGCTTTGTCAAGTAAGGCGTTTTGAGTGAGCTTTTTTTCATAAAACTCGCGCACCGCCCTAGTCGTGGCGAAAACAAAGAGTTTCAAGGCTCGCTCACAAGCAGGTTAAATTCATAAAAGCCTATGCTGTTTTCATCTTTGGCAAGTTTGAGTTTAAGCTGCCAGCGTCCTTGTGCTAGATTTGGTAAATTTGCTGTGAAAGTGTAGGCGTTGGAGTGCTTTTTGTAGCCCGTGCCGAGCTTGCCGAATTTATCCTTAAAAGGCTTGTTAGCAAGCTTAAATTCACTCGTTTGTAGCCACTCATCTTGCTTGTTTGTATGCGGGCGGGTAAGCAACAAAGTCGCGTTTATATCGCTTGCTTTCTTGCTTAAATCATTCCTTTCAACCACGCGAAAAACAAGCACTTGGGCGGGTTTTACTTCAAAAAATTCACGCTTTTTTTTGTCAAATTGCGGTTTTAAATTCAGGCTTACTTGGTAGCTGTTTTTGAAATTTTCATCTTTGAGCTTGATTTCGTTGAAATTATAATCCACTTCTTGATACTTACCCAAAAAGCTATCATCCTCATACACAGGATAGTTGCTCGCATAGATTATCGTGGCGATACAAGCACCGACTATGGCAAAAAGTGAGAGCAAAATGCCGTAGGGCCAGAATGTTTTTTTGTTTGTGGGCGGATTTTGCTTTGAAATTTGGGCTGAATTTAGCCCTAAATTTTCGTTTGAATTTAGCTTTGAATTTAATGATTTTTTGCTTGAATTTGATTTTAAATTGAGCGAATTTTCATTTGAATTTTGTGTCAAATTTTTTGCTGATTTTTGTGCGCTTTTTTTGGATTTATCTTTTGAATTTGTGCTTAAATTTAAGGCGTTTTTATCTAAATTTTTCGCCTTTTTTTTTGATTTTTTATCAGCGTTCATTGCGTGTTTTCCTTGATTTTTTAGAGACATAATAAAGCACAGCGATAAAGATAATGCCGTAAAACAAAATCCTAAAAACGCTCATCGTTTGGCGGTTTGCGTTGCCTATGCTTGTGTTTAAATTTATCTTTGCGTGCTTTGCGAGCGTGTCGGCAAAGTCCGCATAGCCGTTAAAAAGTGCGGCAGCATAGCTTGGGTTTTTTTGCCCTAAAAGCGGATACACCGAGCTTTCAAGCACCTTTTCGCTCACTTGTGTGGCTTCTTCGTTGCTTTGCCAAATGCCCTTTGATTGCACCTTGACTTTTTTGTCAAGCAAGGACATCACAAACAAAAGATAAGGCGTTTCAAGCCCTTGTTGTAGGCTTTCTAGCTCATTTAAGCCTGCTATGCTTACTGCCAAAGCCAAAGTAATGTTGCTTTCTTTTTTCAGCTCAGCGCCGATTTCGTTGAGCTTTGCAACGGCTTCTTCTTTTAAAATGTTGTCATTAACAAGCACGAATTTTTGATTAAATTTGCTTAAATTCATCTCATTTTGACTTGAATTTATGTCTTGTGAATTTAAGGCGTTTGAATTTGTGCCTTTTTCACTCGCGCCAAAAGCCACGCTCAAATTTGCAACCAAAAAAAACAAGGCGGCTAAAAAACCGCCTTGAAACGCTCTTTTTACCATACTCAGCCGATAAAAAGATGATTTGGGGTTAGCACAGACCACGCTGTAACAAGCGCAGAAAGCACTAAACCGATGATGATAAGGTATTCTAGGACTTTGTTCATTGAGCATCCTTTTCGTTGATGATGATATGTTTAGCGCGTTTTGAGCCAAATTCCTTCACCGTTTGTGCCTTGTCAAAGCTATAAGGCTTTTGCATAACGCTTTGCTGTGCGCTTATGCCCCAGCAAGTAAGCCCCGCAAGTATCGACAGCAACAGCACTGTGGCGATAAGCATACCTGTTACGCCATTTAGGGCGAAAACGCCTCTGTTAGTATTTTCTTCCATCACTGCCCCCTTGTAAGAGAATTCACATACTCGCTGACGGCTTCTTTTTGAATGTCGTTGAGTAGGTTTTCGTCAAATTTTGGCATAGAGCCGATAAAGCCATCTTTGCCACGATTTAAAATGTCTATGGTAAAGGCGGCTGAACCATACTTCGTTAAGTCCCCAGCCATAGGCTCGCTACCATCGACACGGCTTGTGCCATCAAGCTGATGACAAGCCACGCAGTAGTCTTGATAAACAAGCTCGCCATAGCTTGCTAAGTCAGGGTTTTTCGTCTTTTTAAGAGCCGAAAGCCGCTCAGCCACATAAGCTACCACAGCGTTAATGTCCTCTTCGCTCGTCAAGCCCAAATCAGCCGCCTTACTCATCGCTTGCAAAGGCGAATTGCCTTGTGTGCCGTTGATGACGACATCTTTGATGGCTTCTTCTGTTCCCCAAAAGCCGCTTAAATTCTGCGCTTTGCCGTTGATGCCATCGCCTGTGATGCCGTGGCAAGGGGCGCATTGCACCAAAAAGAGATTTTGCCCCATAGCGATTTTATCCTCTTGGGACATATCTTGAAATCGTTGCTGAAATTTCGCATTGTGTGCGGAAACTTCTTCGTTATACTCGCCTACTTGTGAGTATGAATTTAAAGGATAACCCAGCAAGAAATACCAAAGCATCCACACTATGGTGAGAAAAAATATCACCAGCCAGCCCACAGGCACGGGGTTTTTATACTCGCCTATGCCGTCCCAGTTATGCTCGGTAAGCTCTGCTGTGTCTCTTTTGACCTTCATCTGCGCAAACATCATCGCCACGACTACCAAAGTCGCTAAGATGATGACAGCAGCACCGATTAAGGATAACTGATTTACACTATCGTCTAAATTTAGCCACTCCATTAGTTGCTCCTTTGTTCTAAAACTTTGTCATCGATTTCATCATCAAGGGCGAGTTTGGCATACTTTTCATAATCCCGTCTGCCTTTTTTCTCGCTCTTGTAAAGATGAAACCAATACGCATACAAAACCACCACCATAAAAGCCACAAGCGCAAAAAAGCCATAGCCTTGAAAGGCTTCCCATTGCTCCTTGGTGATAGAACCTAAAAACTCAAACATAGCCTACGCCTTACTTCAAGCTGTTTAAATACGCGATTAAAGCGACTATTTCTTTAATCTCGCCGTTTTCAAAAGCAGCCTTTATCTCAGGGTCTTTCATCGCATCTACGATAGCTTGCGCCTCAGCCTTTGCGCTCTCTTGCGCTTCTTCAAGTGTGCCAAGCGGGGTTTGTCCCTCTACATCATAAGGCACATTAAAGACTTTTTTCACGGTCAAAGCCTCAGCATAAGCTGTTACCACATCAGCATTTTTCTTAAACAAATGCTTATAAGCTGGCATTATCGAGCTTGGAACGACTGATTTTGGGTCTAGCATATGATTTTCGTGCCAGTCGCTAGTGCGGTAGTTACCTACACGAGCTAAATCAGGTCCTGTGCGCTTTGAACCCCACAAAAATGGGCGGTCATAAGCGAATTCGCCACTTTTTGAGTAAGCACCGTATCTGTCAGTCTCGCTTTTAAACGGACGGATAAGCTGAGAATGGCAAGCATTACAGCTTTCGTTGATATACACTTGCCTTCCCGCAAGTTGCAACACAGTGTAAGGCTTTTTGCCCTCAATAGGTCTTGCGTTGTTCGCAAAGTCTGGCAACACCTCAACAACCCCAGCATAAGCGATGACAACAAAAACCGCCACCGCAAAGAAAAATGGATTTTTTTCTAACCAAGCAAACATTGTCCCCTCCTTTATGCTGCCATAGGTGAAGCACTTGCAGGCTCTTTGTCAAGCGCCTTGCCACCTGAGATTGACTTGCAAATGTTATATACAAACATAAAGAACCCTATAAGATAGAGTGTGCCACCGATTGCTCGTATATAATAATAAGGTATCATCGCATCAACCGTGTCGATAAAGCTGTAAAGCAAGTTGCCATACTCGTCAGTTGCCCGCCACATCATACCTTGCGTAATACCTGCTATCCACATAGACGCAAAATAAAGCACTATGCCCGTAGTTTGCACCCAAAATTGCGCTTCCATAAGGCTTTTGCTGTAAAGCTCTTTTTTAAACATTCGCGGAGTCATATGATATAAAGCCGCCATAGTCATAAAGCCAACCCAACCAAGTGTGCCATCGTGCACATGTCCTGGTATCCAGTCTGTAAAGTGCGCTAGGGCATTTACTGATTTGATAGAAAGGATAGGACCTTCAAGGGTTGAGAACATATAAAATGTCGAAGCTAAAATCATAAATTTGATAAGCGGACTTTCACGGAGTTGATTCCACTCGCCTTTCATCGTCAGCAAGATATTTATGGCTGAACCCCAGCTTGGCAAGATAAGCACCACCGAGAAAATCGAACCCATAGTTTGCATCCAATCAGGCACGGTTGAGTAGATGAGATGGTGTCCGCCAGCCCACAAATACACAAACATCAAGCCCCAGAACGCAAAAAGCGAAAGCTTGTAGCTAAAAATAGGCTGCCCGCTCTCTTTTGGCAAGAAATAATAAATTTGCGCGATGATACCCACCGTAAAGACGAACGCCACAGCGTTGTGTCCATACCACCATTGCACCAAAGCATCATTTGTGCCTGCATACATAGAAACTGAATGCCACCAATTGCCTATGCCACCGCTTGCAAAATAAGTCGGCACAGACATATTGTTGAAAAGATAGAGCATAGCAATGCCTAAAAATGTCGCTATATAATACCACACGGAGATATACAGCGTTTTTTCACGGCGAATGCCTATGAGACCGAAAATGCTCACTCCCCAAAGCACCCAAACCAGCACCACAAGAATGTCAAGTGGCCATTCTAACTCAGCATATTCCTTTGAGGTAGAAATACCAGCAAAAAGCGTGAAGACAGCAACCACCATCAACAGCATATACAACCAAAAGTGCAGCTTACCGATAAACATTAAAAAGCCCGATTCAGCCATACTCACTTTTAGAACTCTTTGACCTACATAATACCAGGTCGCCCAAATTCCAGACAGCATAAAACCAAAAATCACCCCCGAAGTGTGTAAAGGTCTTAGTCTAGAAAAGGTCGCATACTCGCCTGCAAGGTAATTCAGGTCAGGGTATGCCATCTGAAAGGCTATAAGCACGCCTATAACCATACCAACGATGCCAAACAATATAGTCGCAAACATAAAGAGTTTAGCGACTGTATAGTCATAGCTTAACGCATTACTTGGGTTCATCGACTCTCCTTAAAAATGAATTTGAACTCACATTATAAAACATTTTTTCTTTGTTTTTGCTTAAAATTTAGATTTTTTTGTTAAAAAATTGTTTTGGATAATTTTTGTCGTATAAATTTTTATCTTATTTTGCTGATAAATTTGCTATGATTATGAAAAATTTATGCTAACAAGGACAAAATTTGAAAATCTTTATAAATCTTCCCACTTGGCTGGGCGATAGCGTAATGGCAAGTGCGGCGTTAAGGCTCATTTTTTCGCGTTTTGAAAGGCTTGTAAATGACACAATTCAAAGCGCACCAAACGCCACAAATTCCGCTAAATTTAACGACAAGCAAGAGCTAAATTTCATTCTTTATGGCTCTTTTGTGGCTTGCGAGCTATTTAAAGACTATCAAAACGCTCAAATTTGCGTGCAAACGCCTAAAAAAAAGGGCATTTTGGGCGCACTTGCTCGCTTTAAGGATTTATACAAATTTGCAAGAAATTTAGGCGAGTTTGATTATGCTTTTTCCTTTCGTTCAGCGTTTTCAGCGCGAATTTTGCTCTTTTTGCTTAACTCAAAACACAAATTTATTTTTGACAAAAAGCAAGACAAAAACGCTCATCAAGTGCTAAAATACCTTGCTTTTGTCCAAAAAGCCCTTGACATAAAGGCGCAAAGCGATGAGCTTTTTTTGCCTGTGCTTGAATTTAAGGGCATTTCATCAAAAGAAAGGCAAAATTTGCTCGGTAAATTCGGCATTAGTGCTGATAAAAAGTGGCTTGGTATCAACGCAGGCGCAAAATACGGCTTGGCAAAGTGCTGGGACAAAGGATATTTCGCACAAGTTGGCTTTGAATTTAGCTCAACACACGAAATTTTGATTTTTGGCACGAGTTTTGAGCAAGAAATTTGCGATGACATAGAGCTTTGGCTTGCTAAAAAGGGCGTAAAGGCTCACAATCTTTGCGGAAAAACCAGTATAAAAGAGCTGTGTGAGCTGATTTCAGCACTTGATTTGTTTGTAAGCAACGACAGCGGGGCTATGCACATAGCAGCCTTTTACAAAACGCCTACCATTGCGGTATTTGGTCCCACTCGCTTTACGCAAACTAGCCCGTGGCACAACGAAAACGCAAGGCTAGTGCATTTAAATTTGCCCTGTATGCCTTGTATGAAACGCATTTGTCCGCTAAAACACCACGCTTGTATGAAGGATTTAAAACCCGAACTTGTCATCAATGCGGCGAAAAATTTACTCACTCAAAAACAAGGCAAGTTCATCGCTGAGTAAGAAATTTGGGTTATAAAATCGCCCATTTTTGTGCGTGAGCTTTTTATTTTGCACTAAAATTTGCGCTTTTTCCTTTTGTGCGTTGCTTAATGCCCTCTCATCTACGCCCACAATGCTACGAAAGCCTAAAAACAAATGCTCCAAAAGCAAATCCTTTTGATTTAAACTTTCGCTTTGCCTAAAATTTGGCTCTTTAAGGTATCTTTCAAGGCTTTTGTGCGTGTAAAATCTTTGATTTTCATAAAAGCTCACCGCCCCAAAGCCACAACCAAGATATTTTGCGCCTTGCCAATAAGCAAGATTGTGCTGGCAAATGGCGTTTTGCTTTTTAGCAAAATTGCTGATTTCATAGTGCAAAAATCCTAAATTTTCAACGCCTCTTATAAAAAATTTCATCAAATTTGGAGCATTTTTTTTGAAATTTAAGCGTTTTTCAAAAGCCGTGCCTTTTTCAAGTGTAAGATGATAAGCGCTTATGTGAGAAAGTCCCATTTGAGTGAGCTTTGCAAGGTTTTCAAGCTCAAATTCAAGCATTTTTTTATCATCAAATTTGCTGTCATAAATCATATCGACATTTATATTTTCAAAGCCTGCTAAATTCGCATTTTCAACGCTTTTAAAAATGTCTTTTGCGCTGTGAATTCGCCCTAAAAATTTAAGCTTTTTTTCATCAAAACTTTGCGCCCCAAAGGACACCCTGTTTATGCCAAATTCTCGCATTTTTTTGAGCCACGAAAGATTGCTTGAATGCGGATTTGCCTCGCTTGTTTGCTCAGCAAAATCGCTTAAAAAGGGTGCTAAAAATTCAAAAACACTCTCAAAAAGCCTAAAATCAACCACACTTGGCGTGCCACCACCGATAAAAAGGGTTTTTATGCTTTTTTGTTTTATATTTAACGCTGAAAAATGCGCCTTTAAATCCGCTAACAAAGCCTTAAAATACGCTTTTTTCACGCTTTCATTAGCCTTTAATGAGGTAAAAGCGCAGTAAAAACACTTGCTATCGCAAAATGGAATGTGTAAATAAAGGTGCAAATAAAGCCTTTTGCGTGAATTTTAGCGCTATTATAACGAAAATTCTGTTTTGATTAACTTTGTTTCAAACTTTTTTAAAACAAAACTTGCTATAATTGTGTTTTGATTTTTGATTAAGGATTGTCGTGTGGAGAAAAAATACCGCCCAAATGTCGCTGCTATCGTGCTTTCGCCGAAGTATCCGCTAGAATGCAAGGTGCTTTTGGCAAAACGCAATGATATGTTGGATATTTGGCAGTTTCCACAAGGTGGCATTGACAAAGATGAAAGCGCATCCGTTGCTTTGTTAAGAGAACTTAAAGAAGAAATCGGCACAGACGAGGTTGAAATCATCGCATCTTATCCAAAGTGGCTAAACTACGACTTTCCGCCCGAGATACTTGAAGAAAAGCGCAAGAAATACAACTTTGACGGGCAGAGTCAAAAGTATTTTTTAGTGCGCCTAAAATCAAAGGCAAAAATCAACATAAACACCGCCGAGCCTGAATTTGAGGCGTATGAATTTGTGAGTTTGAAGCGGCTTTTCGAGCTGGCTACACATTTCAAACGCCCGCTGTATGTCAAGGTGATACAATACTTTCAAGAAAAAGGATATTTGTAAAATGCTTATCGTGCAAAAGTATGGTGGCACAAGCGTTGGGAGCTTGGAGCGCATAGAAGAAGTCGCTAAAAGAGTGATTTCAACCAAAAAAGCAGGCAACGATGTCGTTGTCATAGTCTCCGCGATGAGCGGAGTAACGAATTCGCTTATCGAACAGGCTGAATTCTACACCAAAAGCCCAAATTTACAGGCTATGGATTTGCTTTTAAGTAGCGGAGAGCGCGTTACTTCGGCACTTTTAACCATAGCACTTGAAGCAAAAGGCTATGAAGCCATAGCTTTTTCGGGTAGAAAGGCTGGGATTCTCACAGATAGCGTTTTCACAAAGGCGAGAATCGAGCAAATAGACGCCACAGCAATGAAAGACGAGTTAAAAAGTGGCAAAATCGTTGTCGTAGCTGGCTTTCAAGGCGTGGATAAAGACGGACGCGTTACTACTTTGGGGCGCGGGGGCAGTGATTTGAGCGCAGTGGCTATCGCTGGGGCGTTGCAAGCTGATGTGTGCGAGATTTACACCGATGTCGATGGGGTTTATACCACAGACCCACGCATAGAGCCTAAGGCAAGGAAGTTAGACACGATTTCTTACGATGAAATGCTTGAACTTGCAAGTCTTGGCGCAAAGGTGCTGCAAAATCGCTCGGTAGAACTAGCAAAAAAGCTTGGCGTGCGTATCATCACACGCAGTAGCTTTAACAACAACGAAGGAACACTCATCACAAAGGAAGAAAGTATGGAACAAGCATTAGTTAGTGGAATCGCACTTGATAAAAATCAAGCCCGCGTTACTTTACGCAAGATTAAGGACAAGCCCGGTATCGCGGCTGAGATTTTTTCAGCCCTAGCGGACGCAAACATAAATGTGGATATGATTATCCAAAATGTAGGCGTTGATGGAGCGACAAATTTAGGCTTTACCGTGCCGCAAAATGAGTTAGAACTCGCCAAAAGCACGATGAAAAAGGTGCTTGATGGCATAGTCATAGAAAGCGACAAAGATATAGCCAAAGTCTCCATAGTGGGCGTGGGTATGAAAAGCCATTCAGGCGTGGCGTCAAAGGCGTTTAAAGCCCTTGCAAAAGAAGGCATAAACATAGGTATGATAAGCACGAGCGAGATTAAAATCTCAATGATAGTGCAAGAAAAATACGCCGAACTCGCCGTTAGAGTGCTACACGAAGCCTATGAGCTGGATAAATAATGGACTATTTGAAATTCTTGCTTGAAAGCATTAGAGAAGGCGGCGTTTTTATGCAGTGGCTAGAAACGCGCAGGCTTGAATTTGCGCCCTTAATGGCAGCAAAATTCAGCCTAATGCTCGAAGGCAAGAGCTTTATTTTAATGAGCGATGAGCCACGCGCGTGGTATGAGCGATATTTTTTGCAAAATATCAACGCAAAATCCTACCGCCCTTTCGTGCCTGTCTTTTCGCTTGACAATTTTTATCCGCATAAAGTCAAAAACAACGATGACATTATCTTGCTGAATGATTTGCTTGAAACAGCCTTTCCAAGTGGCTTTGTGTATTTTTACATAGGCTCAAACAAAGATATAAAATTTCAAATCGCCCGCAGCCGCGATGATAGCTTGCTTTGGCTACTTGATGAGCAGTTGCAAAACAGCTTTTTGTTAAGCTCAAAGGACAGCGAATTAGACGAAAAGCTCATCACGCTTTACAAGCTCTTTGACAAGAGTTTGGAGGCGATTTTGTTTTCAAGGGTAAGCCTTTGAGCGAATTTGGCAGTAAAATTCTCATCACAAGCGATTTTGAAAGCGTGAAAGAGCAGATGATAAAGGACTTTGGCGAAAAGAATTTGCGTTTTATCCCTAAAATTCCAGCGGTGGAGTTTTTGATGGACGATGCAAGAGCGGTTGAAAAAGAAAGCTACATAGCCGAAAACAGCGAAAAAATCATAGTGATAATGGCAAACGCCTTTCGCGGCGAGGCTCAAAATTTCTTACTCAAACTCTTTGAAGAACCGCCCAAAAATGTAAAATTTCTCATCGTTTGCCCGTCTAAAAATTTGCTTTTAGCCACAGTTCGTTCGCGTTTTATCTGCGAAGTTTTAAACAAAAAAAAGCCCCGCCAAGCCCTAAATTTAGACTTAAATCATTTGGATTTAAAAAAAATCCTTGAATTCTTGCAAGAAAATGAGGGTTTGGATAAGGTAGCTTTGCAAGAAATGGTAGCGAATTTAACTTTACACAGCAGCAAAACGCACGCTTTGGGCGAAAAGGAACTTGAATTTTTTTATCAAGCCTACGAGCTTGCGCGCTTAAATGGCAAGGCGGGCGTGATTTTAGCAACGCTTTTGTTAAATTTATATGAGAGCAAAAAATGAATTTTTACAAAATCAACGCGAACACAGACTTTAACGCACTTTGCGACTTTATCAAGCCCCATAAAATAGGGCAAAAAATGATGAGCAAAAAGGCTCAAATTCACTTTTTTTTGATTAAAAACATAAGCGCACCCGCCGCAAACATACTCAAACAAGACGCTTTAAGCGTGGGAGCTGAGTGCATTACGCACAAGGACAGCATTTTAGGCAAAAGCGAAAATTCAAACGCCCTTTTAATGGCGACACAAGCGCAAATTCAAAGGCTTGTCGAAAGGGAAAAAAAGCAAGATTTTGGCTTGAAAAATTTAGCCGCCTTTTTAAATCAAAACTTTGAAAAGCCCAAAAAAGCAAAACTTATGGCGGTTTTAAACATAAATGAGGACAGCTTTAACCCCGCAAGTCGCGTAAAAAAAGAGAACTTTCAAAAAAGGCTCGAAGCCATACTTGCCTTAAAGCCTGATTTTGTCGATATAGGTGCGGTTTCATCTCGTCCTGGGAGCTTGTATTGCGGAAGTGATGAGGAATTTTCAAGGCTTAAAGAGCCATTAGAGCTTATTTACAAGAATGATTATTTCAAGCAAAGCACATTTAGCCTTGATAGCTTTGATGAAAAATGCCTTAAATTCGCACTTGATAGGGGTTTTTCGCTGATAAATGACATTATGGGGCTTAAAAATGAAGCGTTAGCGCACCTTGCAAAAAGCTACAACGCAAGCTACTGCCTGATGCACATACAAAATGAACCGCACAATATGCAAAATAGCCCACACTATGATGATTTGCTTGGCGAAATTGATGAATTTTTTGCTAAAAAGCTCGAAATTTTAGATACTTGCGGGGTAAAAAATGTGATTTTAGACATAGGCGTAGGCTTTGGCAAAACCCCAAAGCACAATATGCTTTTAATCAAGCACTTAGAGCATTTTTTGCACTTTGAAAAGCCCTTGCTTGTGGGAGCTAGCCGCAAAGGCGTCATCAACGCTTACTTTCCAAGCGAGGTGCAAGAGCGCCTTGCGGGCAGCCTTTATTTGCATTTAGAAGCCTTTAAAAATGGTGCGAGCATTATCCGCACGCACGATTTATACGAGCATAAACAAGCCTTTGCGCTTGAAAACGCGATGAGAGAGCTTAGCGATGAGTGAAAAAGAGTATTTACAAAGCGTGGCAATAGCCAGCGAGTGGATGAGGGCTTACTATGAAAAGGACGAGCCGCTAGCAAGCGATGAAGAGTATGACGCGCTCATTCGCCGTTTGCGCGAGTTTGAAAGCGCAAACCCTAGCCTTGTGAGCGCAAATTCGCCCACGCAAAAGGTCGCCCCAAACATTCAAAGCGAGTTTAGCAAGCTCAAACACAGCGCGAAAATGTGGTCTATGGAGGACATTTTTAGCGAGGCTGAACTCATCGCTTGGGCGAAAAGATGCGAAAAAACTTCAAGCCAAAACTCCACCCCAAACAGCCTTTTTAGCGAGTTAGAAAGCCAAAATTTAGCTTTAAATTCAAGTGATGACAGCTTTTTTGTCGAGCCTAAATTTGACGGAGCGAGCCTAAACCTTACCTACGAAAACGGCGAGCTAGTAAGTGGCGCAACAAGAGGAGACGGCGAAGTTGGCGAGGACATAACGCAAAATGTGCGCGTCATAGCAAGCATTCCACAACACATAAACTACAAAGAACGCATAGAAATTCGCGGTGAAATCGTCATCTTAAAGGCTGATTTTGACGAGCTTAACCAAAAGCGAGCCGCAAGCGGACAAAGCCTTTTTGCTAACCCGCGAAACGCCGCAAGTGGCAGTTTGCGCCAGCTTGATACAAGTATCACCAAAGAGCGAAATTTGAAATTTTACCCTTGGGGCGTGGGCGAAAATTCGCTAAAATTCAAAAAACACAGCGAAGTTATGGACTTTGTGCGAAATTTAGGCTTTTTAAAAGATGATTTTGTAAGAGTTTGTAAAAGCTTAGATGAAGTTATCGCCGCTTATAAAGGGCTTTTAAGCCAAAGAGAGAGCAAGGCGATGATGATGGACGGAATGGTTGTGCGGCTTAACAGCCTTGAAAAATGCGCCCAGCTTGGCTACACCGTGAAATTTCCGCGCTTTATGGCAGCGTTTAAATTCCCAGCCCTTGAAAAAACGACAACGCTTTTGGGTGTAAATTTACAAGTGGGACGAAGCGGGGTTATCACGCCTGTGGCGGTGCTTGAAGCAGTGGTTATCGAGGGCGTTACGGTGCGTTCTGCGACCTTGCATAACTTTGATGAAATCGCTAGACTTGATGCGAAAATCGGCGACAAAGTAAGCATCATACGAAGTGGCGATGTGATTCCTAAAATCACAAGGGTTTTCACAGAGCGGCGCACAGGTGATGAGCGCGACATAGCACGCCCCACGCACTGCCCTGAGTGTGGTGGCGAGCTTTTGGACGAGGGCATTTTGATAAAATGTCAAAATTTAAGCTGCGAGGCGCGTGTAGTGGGCGCGCTCATTTATTTTGTCTCCAAAAAGTGCCTAAACATAGACGGACTTGGGGCAAGCATAGTTGAATTTTTGTTTAAAGAGGGCAAGATAAAGAGCATAGAGGACATTTTTTTCTTAACAAGTGCTGATTTTGAGGGCTTGGAAGGCTTTAAGGACAAAAAAATCAACAACCTACTCAACGCCATAAAAAACGCCCGCAAAACCCAGCTTTACCGCTTTATCAACGCTTTGGGGATTGAGCATATTGGCGAAGTGGCGGCTAAAAAAATCGCTCGCAACTTTGGCAAGGCGTGGATAGACAAAAGCGAGGACGATTTTAGCACGCTTGAAGACTTTGGCGAAGTGATGGCGCGCAGTGTGAGCGAGTTTTTGCGGGTAAATTACGAGCGGATTTTGAAATTTTATGAGATTTTAGACTTTGATGATTTGCAAAATTCAAATTTGACTTCGCAGGGCGTAGCGCAGGATTTTCAAGGTGCGAGCCAAATTTTTGCGGGCAAAAGTTTTGTCATCACAGGCACGCTCTCACGCCCAAGAGATGAATTTAGCGCGCTTATTGAGAGTTTAGGCGGCAAGGTAAGCGGGAGTGTTTCAAGTAAAACGAGCTTTGTGCTTTACGGGCAAAATGCAGGTAGCAAATTTGACAAGGCTCAAAATTTAGGCGTGCGTTGCATTGATGAGAGCGAATTTAACGAGTTGATTAAGGGCTAAACGCCGTTTAGCGCGAGCAATTTTACAAAATTCCGCTTGTTAAAATTTAGCGTTAAATTCAACCGCATAGCAACGCAAAGGCGATTTGCAAATTATTTTGCCTTTTTGCTTAGCGCGATAACCATAGTGTAAAACGAGCTTTTTCGATGAGCGTTTGCGTATCAACCCAAACTCCATCTTTGGTAAAATCACTTACAATAAACCTTTGAATTCTTGCGGCTTTTTGGGCGATTTGTTCTAGCCTTTCTTGCTCGTCAGGCGTAAATTTCTCAAAATCCGTCTAATCCCGCTTGTAGCTTTGTTAGCGCACTTTCATAACGCTTTTAAAGCGCAAATTTTCGTTTAAAAAAGCCCATTGTAACACAGCCCTGCGACACATAATGTCGTTTTTACACCTCTAATAATTTTTTTTTAAAAAAATTGCAAATTTTTTAAATTTTTGATGATAATTTGCCAAAAAATAAATTTACATTCAAAAATTCACACTCACTTCACAAAACTTTGATAAAGTGCCTTTGTGATTTTTTACAAAGGACAAAAATGAAAAAGATTTTCTCTTTTTTAGTGCTGGCGTTTTTCGCCGCAAACCTAAACGCAGCGGGCTTTAACAGCGCGATGCAAGGCTATATCGATGAGCTAAAAGCTCAGGCAAAGGCGCAAAATCCAAGTTTTACGGATTTTGACGCAGGTCGTGGCGAAAGGCTTTTTGCCACTAAAAACAAGGGCAAAGACGGCGAAATCTTGTCCTGTCAAAGCTGCCACAACGCGAATTTAAAGCAAAGTGCGACAAATGTTTTCACAGGCAAATCCATCGCACCCCTTGCACCAAGCGCAAATCCTAGCCGCTTGACAGACACAAAAGAAGTCAAAAAGTGGCTCAAACGCAACTTTAAAGATGTCTTTTTGCGCGAAGGCACAGCACTTGAAAAAGGCGATGTGCTTTACTATCTCATCAAGCAGTGAGGCGCGAAATGAAGGCATTTTTCAAAGGCACTTTTTTAAGATGAGTGCGACATTTGGGGCGATTTTCTTGCTCTTTTTTGCGCTTGATTTAAGCGCGAAAGAGAGGTATTATGGCGATTATCGTAAGGATTATCGCGGCGGTGGCAAAGGCGTGGCTTATGTGCCAAACGCACTTTATACCAAAGAGTGCGCGAGCTGCCATTTTGGCTACCCTGCGGGGCTTTTGCCAAGTGCTTCGTGGCAGCACATAATGAAAACGCTTAATCAACACTACGGCACAGATGCGAGTATCGATGAGAGTGAGCGGGCGCAGATTGAAAGCTATTTGGTGCAAAATGCGAGCGAACGCTCAAACTACAAACGCAGTGTCAAAATCACCCGCTCTTTGCAGCAAGGCACGCTTTACACGAGCCTAACGCAAATCCCGTATTTGCAAAAAAAGCACCGCAAAATCGACAAAAATTTAATCAACCAAAAAGAAGTGCGCTCACTTGCTCGCTGTGCCGCCTGCCACAAGGACGCTGAAAAGGGCGAGTTTAGCAAACGCACGGTTTATATCCCAAACTATGGTGCGTGGCGTGATTAAAAGCTATATTTTTCCTTTTTTCAACCGCCTTTTGCACCTGCTTTTTATCGCGTGCTTTGCGCTTGCTTTTTTGCTTGCCAGCACGCAAAAAGGCTTTGTAAGCCACGCCGTTTTGGGCGTGCTTTTTGGGGCGCTTGTTGTTTTTCGCCTTGTGTGGGGCTTTGTCGGCACGCGTTTTTCGCGCTTTGCGGACTTTCATTTTAGCGGGGTTTGGGGGTATTTGCGCTCCGTTTTTAGTGGCAAAAAGCCCTTTACAGCGCACAATCCTGCTTCAAGCTGGGCTGTGGTGCTGATTTTCACACTTGGCATTTTAAGCACGCTCAGCGGGCTTTTGCTTTGGGGACAAAGCGAGCAAAAAGGGCTTTTTAGCGCACTTTACTTCGCGTATAGCCCAAATTTAAGCAGTTTGCACGAATTTTTTGTCAATGCGCTTTTGCTTGTCGCCTGCGTTCATATTTGCGGCGCGCTCATCGATAAATTCATCAGCAAAAACGATAGCCTAAACGCCATCATCACGGGCTACAAACGCACCGCACAAGATGAAAGCGTGCGTTTAAACGCCGCTCAAAAGGCGTTTTGCGCCCTTGCTTTGTGCGCCCTTGCCCTTTTGTGCGTGCTTTTGCAAACGCCTGCAAATTCGCTTTTGCACGCAAGCACTCCGCCAGCTTTTAGCACGCAAAAGCCCTACGCGCTTTACAAAAAAGAGTGCGGAAGCTGCCATATCGCCTATGCGCCTTATCTTTTGCCACAAAAAGCGTGGGCGAATTTGATGGGAGATTTGCAAAATCACTTTGGCGATGACGCAAGCCTTGACGAGCCTGAATTTACGGACATTTCAAGCTTTTTAAACGCAAATGCGAGCGAAAAATATAACACGAAATTTAGAGCAAATTTAGCAAGCGAAGATATGGGCGAAATCGCCATCAGTAAGTATAAATTCTATCAAAAAGCCCACGAAAACTTGCCCCAAAGCCTTTTTAAAAGCCCACAAATCAAAAGCAAGGCAAACTGCAACGCCTGCCACGAGGACGGCGAGCTAGGCTTTTTTGGCAAAAGCGGCATTGATTTTGATAAAATCAGCACAGCCCAAAAGGCGCTACAAAAATAGCTTAAATTTAAACAAAAAGCAAAATTTGCCTAAATTTTAACGCAAAAGACAGCAAATAAAAGTCAAATTTAATAAACCGCGAATTTTAGCTCAAAGGCAAAATTGCACGCAAATTCCACCCAAACAAAGGCTAAATTGTAGCTAAAAATTCACGCACAAAGCGCATTACGCGAAAAATTCGCCCTCAAATCAAAGGCTCAATTTTCGCGCAAATTTTTACACAAACGCACCCTTTAAAAATCTTTTCGCGCAAAAAAGGCTAAATCAAGCTTAAATTTACGCTTTAAAGCCCAAATTTAGCAATATCCTTGCTCTATCATCGCATCAGCCACTTTTTGAAAGCCAGCGATATTTGCGCCGATGAGCAAGTTGCCCTCGTGCTTGAATTCTTTGGCGGTTTCATAAGAGTTGTGAAAAATGTTTTTCATAATGGCGTGGAGTTTTTTATCCACCTCATCAAAGCTCCATTGCGTCATACTCGCATTTTGCTGCATTTCAAGCTGCGAAGTCGCCACGCCGCCAGCGTTTGCCGCCTTTGCGGGCGCGAAATGAAAGTCCTTTTGAGTCAGCATAAACTCAATCGCTTCAAGCGTGCTTGGCATATTTGCGCCCTCAGCCACAAAACGGCAGCCGTTTTTGTAAAGCGTTTTCGCGTCCTCTAAATTCAGCTCGTTTTGGGTTGCGCTTGGGAAAGCTCCATCGCAAGGCACGCTCCACACGCCATTTGTGCCGCTTTTGTATTTGCTAGCGGGCGTAAATTCAGCACCCTTTCTAGCCTTAGCATAATCGCTCACGCGCCCTCTTTTCACTTCTTTGATTTCTTTGAGCAAAGCCACATCAATGCCCGCTTTGTCATAGACAAAGCCTGAGCTATCGCTTATGGTAACGGCTTTTGCGCCAAAGGCATAGAGCTTTTCTATGGTGTAGATGGCGACATTGCCACTGCCTGAGACGGCGCAAACCTTGCCCTGCAAGCCTTGTCCTACTTTTTTCAGCATTTCGTCCGCAAAATACACGCACCCATAGCCTGTGGCTTCGGTTCTTGCGAGCGAGCCGCCCCATTTAAGCCCCTTGCCTGTAAGCGTGCCGTCATACAAACCTGTGATTTGCTTGTATTTGCCAAACATATAGCCGATTTCGCGCCCGCCAACGCCTATGTCGCCTGCTGGCACATCGGTTGTCGCGCCGATGAGCTTTGCTAGCTCGCTCATAAAGGCTTGACAAAAGCGCATTATCTCCGCCTCGCTTTTGCCTTTGGGGTCGAAATTCGCCCCGCCTTTGCCCCCGCCTATCATCAGCCCTGTGAGCGAATTTTTAAAGATTTGCTCAAAGCCTAAAAATTTAAGCACATCTAAATTCACGCTGGGGTGAAAGCGCAAGCCCCCTTTGTAAGGTCCAAGTGCCGAGCTAAACTGCACGCGGTAGCCTAAATTTGTGTTTGCCTTGCCCGCATCGTCTATCCACACGACACGAAAGATAGTCGTCTTTTCTGGGACAACGAGCCGTTCGAGTATGGCGTGCTGTTCGTATTTTTTTTGTGCGCTCAAAATAGGCTCTAACGAGCGTATCACCTCAGTGGCTGCTTGCAAAAACACGGGCTGGTTGTAGTTTGCAAGGTTGTTTAAGACAGAATTCACATAAGCGTTCATTCTTTGCTCCTTTTTAAGTGGATTTGGGCTTTGTTTAGAAAAATTTTCAAAGCCTTTTTTTCTTTGAATGATATTTTATAATAAATCAGATTAAGATATGATTTAATTTGCGTGGGCGAAATTTGGCGCGAATTCGCGTAAAAGTCCAAAATATAGCGCGGAATAAAGATTTTTTGTCTCAAAAAAGGCTCGAAAAATTTTTGAAAAAATTTTTTATTTTCTACAAGACAAAAGCGCGCAAACACGAAAGGCAAGCGATAGCGCTCGTCCCACAGCTCGCAAAGGTCTATATAGCGGCTTTCATCTTGCAAATATGCCTTTAATGCTTTATCGCCGATGATAACCTTGCCGCGAGCGCCTAAAATTTGGGCGAGCATATTTGAAGTAGCCGATGCGCTGTCCTTTTCATCGGGCGTGTTTTTTTGCACGATGACGCTTTTGACTTTTTTGTTCGCGCAAATGCCTATGTCAAGCGTTTTGTAGCGTTTGTGGCGGCTTTCTATGCTGGAAATCACGGCTGCACCGACACGGCGATAGTAAAGCTCTTTATTTAGCTTGCTTGGCACGCCTTTTTTATACTCGCATGCCTTTTTCAAGCCGCTTGGTAAGGGGCGTTTTTTAAGATAAATGTGTAATGGCAATAAATTCAAAAAATCTATTTTGCCGAAAATTTTGTTCATTGTTGTTTCTTTAAATTTAATTTTTATCTTTTGAAAATCCGCCCTTAGTATGGTGTTTGATTTAAGATTTAAAATGCACGAAAAACAAGTCCGCTTATTTAAATCCTAAAACAAACACAGCCACACCGCAAATTGCTAGAATTTTGCTTGTTTATCAAGTAAATTTATACCATTTTATCATTGCAAAAACGCTTAATTTGCTTAAAATTCAGCATTTAGGGCTAAAATTCAGTGTTTAAGGCTAAAAATTTTAGCTCAAACTCTCAAAATACGCCTTTTCATCAAAGCTTTTAAGCTTTGCTACGCCGTCTTTTACCGCAGCAGTGGCAATCGCCGTGCTTACAGCAGCCTTGACACGCTTGTCAAAGGGCTTTGGTATGACATAATCCACGCCAAATTCAAGCACTTCGCCCGCATACATTTGCTTTAACTCATCGCTGGCTGGTTCTTTGGCAAGTTTTGCAAGGGCGTTTGCGGCGGCGATTTTCATATTTTCGGTGATTTTGTTCGCCCGCACATCAAGGGCGCCACGGAAAATAAACGGAAAGCCCAAAATGTTGTTGATTTGGTTTGGGTAATCACTTCTGCCCGTGCCGACAATGGCGTCTTTTCGCAGCCTTTTGACATCTTCTGGCATAATCTCTGGCACAGGATTTGCCAAAGCAAAGATAATAGGGTGTGCGGACATATTTTTCACCATATCATCGGTGAGAATTTTGGGCTTTGAAAGCCCTAAAAACATATCAGCCCCGCGCATAGCGTCTTTGAGCGTTTTGTCCTTTGTTTTGATGGCGAATTCTTCTTTGTATTTGTTTAAATCTGTGCGTTCAGTGCTTACCACACCGCGACTATCCAAAAGCACGATATGCTCAACGCCCAAATTTCGATACATTCTCGCGCACGCTATCCCCGCAGCCCCTGCTCCACTGATGACGACTTTAATGTCTTTGATTTTTTTGCCGCTTATATCCATAGCGTTGATAAGCCCCGCACTCGATATAATCGCCGTTCCGTGCTGGTCATCGTGCATTACAGGAATGCCTATGTTTTGCAAGGCAGCTTCTATCTCAAAGCACTTTGGCGCGGCAATGTCTTCTAAATTTATGCCTCCAACCGTTGGGGCAAGTGCCTTGCAAAAGGCGACTATCTCTTCGACTGAATGCGCATCAATCTCTATGTCGTAGGCATTGACATTTGCGAATTTTTTAAACAAACACGCCTTGCCCTCCATTACAGGCTTGCTGGCTCTTGCGCCTATGTCTCCAAGCCCCAAAACTGCACTGCCATCACTCACAACCGCTACTAAATTCGCCCTATTTGTGTAAGTGAAAGATAGCTCGTTGTTTTTAGCTATGGCTAAACAAGGCTCTGCTACGCCCGGACTATACGCAAGTGCTAAATCATAGGCACTATTCATCGGCTTGCTCGGCGCAATGTCGATTTTACCGCCTATGTGGTAGTTTAACGCTGCTTCTTTAAGACTCATTTTTTATCCTTTTTTGTGAATTTTGTTTCAAAAATTTAAATTTTTGCTTAAATTTAAGCTGTTTAAATTTGCCGCACTTTGGCTTTTGTTTAAATTTGCGCTTAAATTTTGGCTTAAAATTCCGCTTAGATCGCCTGTAAAATTAAACATTATTTTCCTTTCATTGCGTTTAAAAAGCTTGCTATGCGCTCTTTGCACTCGTTTGTGCCTAAAAATTCCAAAACCTCATAAATCCCCGGACTCACGCTACTTCCCGTAAGTGCGATACGCAAGGCTTGTGCTATGTGTTTAAGCTCCAAATTTCGCGCGTTTAAAAACTCATTCATCGTGCTTTCAAACTCCGCTGCGCTTTTTTGCGTGCTTAAATTTTGCGAAAATTCACTTAAATAGCCTAAATTTTGAGCGTTTATAAATTTCGCCACTGCTTTTTCATCGTAAATTCGGGGCTTTTGCACTATGCGTTTTGCGCCTGCTATGAGTTCAAGCAAGGTTTTGCTGCGTTCTCTTAAAATGTCGCACAAAAACTCGTCCTTTTCAAAGTCAAATTCAAAGCCAAGCCCCGCGCACTGCCTTTTCAGCTCGATAAAAGGCAGGGTTTTTATGTAGTGTTGGTTAAGCCACTCTAATTTCTTAAAGCTATACGCGCTCGCACTTTTACTGATATGAGCAGGGTCAAACACCCTTTTTAGCTCATTTAGCGTAAAGATTTCATCATCTCCGTGCGACCAGCCAAGCCTAACAAGGAAATTTAAAAGAGCTTGTGGCGTAAAACCCATAGTTTTATACTCCATCACATCGGTTGCACCGTGTCTTTTGGAGAGTTTTTTGCCGTCCTCGCCGTGTATCATCGCTAAATGATAGAATTTTGGCACTTTAAAGCCAAGTGCTTCGTAAAGAACGATTTGTTTAGGCGTGTTTGAAAGGTGGTCATCGCCCCTTATCACATCGCTAACGCCCATCAAAGCGTCATCTACCACAACGGTGAAATTGTAAGTAGGGCTGCCATCGCTTCTAGCGATGATAAAATCGTCCATTATATCCTTGATTTCAAACTTTACTTCGCCCTTAACCCCGTCTATAAATGAAATTTCACCACTCTGCGGGGCTTTTATCCGCACCACAGGCGCAACGCCTTGCGGTGGCGTGCCTGTAAAGTCCCTATAACGCCCATCATAGCGCGGGCGTTCTTTGCGTGCTTCTTGCTCGGCTCTAAGTGCGTCAAGCTCGTCCTTGCTCGTATAGCAATAATAAGCCTTGCCCGAATTTAAGAGCCTTTGAATGTAGTCTTTGTAAATATCAAAGCGTTTTGATTGATACTCAACCTTGCCATCATAATCCAACCCACACCACTCAAACGCCTGTAAAATCGCCTTTGCCGCCTCTTCGCTGTTTCTTTTCAAATCCGTATCTTCAATCCGCAACAAAAATTCTCCGCCATTTTTTCGCGCATAAAGATAGCTGTAAAGTGCCGTGCGAAGCCCACCTATGTGTAAATAGCCTGTTGGAGAGGGCGCAAAACGAGTGATGATTTTTTGCATATTTTGCCTTTTTGTAAATTTTAATTGTTATAATGCTACTTTTATACTTAAAAAAGGATTAAATATGAAAAAAATTTGCATTTTTTTGCTTTTTTGTGTAATTTTCGCCACCGCTGAGCTGATAAATGGCGTGGCGATTATCGTCAATAACGAGCCTATCACGCTTTATGAGATAAACAAAACAGCAAAAGAGCTTAAAATCGACAAGCAAAAGGCTGTGGAGTTACTCATCAACGACCGTATCGAACAAGCGCAAATCAAAAAAATGGGCAATGCTGTGAGCGATTTTGAGCTTGAAAACGAGATTAAAAAAATGCTTGCGGCAAATGAGAGCGATTTAGCAAGCCTTAAAGCCGAGCTAAACGCCAAAGGGCAAAGCTATGAGGACTTTAAAAAAGAGTATAAAAAGCAGCTTGAAAAGCGCAAACTCTACGAGGCAGTAGCCAGCGGAGCAAAGGTGGATTACAGCGAAGAGGGCGCGCAGGCTTACTATGAGCTGCATAGCGATGAATTTATGCTCTATGAAAGCATAAGCGTAAATAGCTACAACGCCCAGTTGTCCGAGCTTTTGGAGAATTTTCGCGCAAACAAGGCTAAAATTAAGGGCATAAAACAAAACTCAGAGCTTTTAACCCTACAAAACACCGACCCGCGCTTGGTTGTGTTTCTTTCAAGCATAGCTGTGGGCGAGTTTTCGCCTGTGCTTGAAGATGATGAGGGCTTTGTGCTTTATGAGATTAAGGGCAAAAACCGCCCGCAAAAGCTACCATACAGCGAGATAAAAGAGCAAGTGCAAAGCATTTACACCAACAAACAAAGACAGGATTTCATCAAGGACTTTTTCGACAAAGAGCATTCAAAGGCAAATATCACTTATTTGCGCTAAATTTCGCTTAAAATTTACGCTAAATTCAGCAAGCTGAGCGAGCTTTGGTGGAATTTAAGCGGATTTAAATTTACTTAAAATCATCAGCTTTAAACCCATACGCATAGGGGTTTGATTTCATCATTTTGTGGTTATCACAACCCTTTTAACCTACGGCTTACTCAATTTTATAATAACCTTGCAAAGATAAAGTCAAATTTTTGTCGCAAAAGCGCAAAATTCACACTGCGCTTAAAATTTCCTCAAAGGCTATGCAAAACTGCTTTAAGCCATCATCAAGCAAAAACTCGCAAGCCTTTTCAAACTCATCAGTTCTTAAATTTTTGTTAAGTTTAGCGTAAATTTCGCTTTGGCTTAAAGGGGTTTTGAATTTCACATTGCACGGCGAATTTAAAGGGGTTTTGGCTAAATTTGTGCTGTTTTTCGTGCTTGCAAGTGAGCTATTTTCACAAAGCATTTTGCCCTTAAAAGCGCGCAAAGCGTCCATAGGCGCGGTGTTTATGCACTCATCAAAGAAAAGCTCTTTTATGTAAAAATCCTTTGGCAAGTCATCTCCCTTTACGCCCGTGCTGGCAAAAAGCGTGCGAATGCGTGGCTCATTTTGCGCGCGGATATGCTCATAACAAAGGCTAGCGTTTAAAATCCCAAGCTCGTTTTTATCAACCACGCGCGCGTTTAAAAGCCTGTCAAAGCGGCTTACAAAAACGCTGATAACGCCTTGTGGCTCGTTTAAATTTCCGCTTTTAAGCGCGTTTGCGTTTTTGGCGCGAAACTTTTTAAGCCCTAAATTTAGGGCATTAAAGCAGTCTTTTGCCTGCTGTAAAGAAAAAATCAAAGTCGCATTCACGCTTATGCCCTCGCTCATAAGCTCGCTCATCACCTCATAACTTTGCGCTGTGGCTGGGATTTTCATCATCACATTTTCTTTGCTTATCGCGCTAAAAAGTCGCTTTGCCTCGCCCAAGCTCAAAGCCGCATTGTCGTGTAGTCTCGGGTCGATTTCAAGGCTCACAAAGCCGTCATTTTTTTGATGAAAATTCAAAGCGAGCTTGTCCGCTGCCTTTTGTATATCTAAAATCGCTAAATTTTCATAAACTGCCTTTGGCTTTTGCCCTTTAAATTTAGCAAGTTGCGCCTTGTAAGCTGGGGAGTTTAAAATCGCTTGTTTGAAAATGGCTGGGTTTGAGGTAGCCCCGTTTATCTTGCCGCTGCTTATCAGCTCCACAAATTCAGTGTCTAAAAAGTGATTTTCCACAAAATCACACCACAAAGAAAAGCTCATTGAAAGTCCTTTATAAGAAGTTTTAAGTCTTTTTGCTCCACGCACAAATCAGCGTGCGCTTTAAGCACAGGTTTAGCGCAAAAGGCGATTTTAAGCCCGCTTTCTTTAAACATAGCTAAATCATTCGCCCCGTCTCCAACGCAAGCTACTTCGCTTTGAGCTAAATTTAAAAAGCGTTTTAAACGCGCAAGCATAACGCCTTTGGAGTTGCTAAACATCATCTCTCCGCCCACAAGCCCCGTGAGCGCGCCGTTTCTAGCGTGCAAAAAATTCGCAAAGCCCAAGTCAAATTCAAGCACCTTTTGCGCCTCGTCAATGCCCTCGTGAAAGCCGCCACTAAAAACGACAACAAGAATTTTTTTGGATTTTAAATGCTCGATGAGTTCTTTCGCGCCTTGCATTAGGGGTAAATTCGCGCAAATTTCATCAACTAGCGAACAGGGCATTCCTTTCAGCAAAGCCACTCTTTGGGTTAGGCTCTCAAAAAAGTCAAGCTCGCCGTTCATCGCTTTGTGCGTTATCTCTTTAACTTTATCCCCCACGCCATAAGCGTTTGCAAGTATGTCTATGGTCTCGCCGTCCATCAGCGTGGAGTCAAAGTCAAAGGCACAAAGTTTAATTTTGGACAAATCTTTTTGGGCGATTTGTAAAATCTCACTTAAAGTCATAGCAAATTCGCTAAAATCGGCGTTTAAGCAAGGCTTGGGCTTTGAGTATGGTTAAGATACTATCATCTCTTTTGCCTATGCCGTCTATCATTCCGTTGCGACTATCCAAGGTTTGCGGCGGCGGGTCGATTTTAGAATGTGGCATTTTAATCGCCTCAGTGAGCTTGTCGATGACAAAGCCCGCTTCGCCCACTATGCTGGTGCTGTTTTCGCTGCGGAGTATGATATAACGCGTGTGCGGTGTCATCTCACAATGCCCGAGATTAAAAAGCCGCGCTAAATCAATAAGCGGCATAACATTGCCCCGCATATTAAACACGCCCAAAACATACTCAGGCACGCTTGGCACGCGCGTGAATTCTATGGGCTTGATTATCTCTTGTATGTTGAGAATGGGGATAGCGTATTCCTCATCGCCGATATAAAAGCCGATGAGTTGGACTATGTCGCTTTCTATCGGCTCGAAAGGCTTGGCGAGCTGGTTTTGCTGGCTGTGTTGCTTTTGCAAGACTTGCTGTAATTGTTCGCTCATTGTTTTATCCTAATTTTAAATTTTTTCGCACGACATTTTCCAAATACTCGGGCGAATAAGGCTTAGTGATATACTCTGTCATTCCTACCTCCACGCCACGAAGCCTGTCGGTTTTGCTCGTGCGTGAAGTAACGGCGATGAGCGGCAAATTTCGGTATTTGGAGTATTTGCGAATTTCGCCTGCAAGCGTGTAGCCGTCCATTTTAGGCATTTCTATATCGATAAGCATAGCGTCTATGTCCTTGTCTTTTGTTTTGAGTATATCCAAAGCCTCCACGCCGTTTGTCGCCTCAAAAACACTGACACCTAATGGCTCTAACGCCTTTTGCATAAGGGTTCTGTCCATTTTAGAATCATCGACGATTAAGACATTATAATCGCTTGGCTTTTCTTTTGCTTTTTTGGCTTCTGATTCGATTTGTGCTTTAATGTCGGTTTTGATTTGCCTAGCTAAATTCATCATCGAGCTTACATCAACGATGAGCGTAACCCTACCATCGCCGCGTATGGTAGCCCCTGCGATGCCGGGGATATTTTGCAAATAATCGCCCATTGATTTGATGACGATTTCTTCTTGCCCGACAAGGGTGTCGATGATGACGCCAAGCTTTGCCTCAGCCACGCCGATGATGACGACATAGGCTTGCGAGTCGCTTTCAAAGACTTGCTTGACATTGAAAACATCGGCAAGGCGGACAAGTGAGATAACCTCATCACGCAAGCGAAGGACATTTTTGCCCTCTATCGTATAAATGCTCTCAATCGGCACGCGAATGGTTTCCATAACGCTAGCAAGCGGTATAGCATAATACTCTTCTTGCGCGCCCACGAGCAAGGATTGCATTATCGCTAGGGTGAGTGGAATTTTGAGTTTAAACACACTGCCCTTGCCCGGCTCGCTGTCTATTTCTATGATACCATTGAGTTTTTCAATGTTGGTTTTTACCACATCCATTCCCACGCCACGCCCGCTCACGCTTGTTACTTTTTGAGCGGTAGAAAAGCCCGGCTTAAAGATAAGCGCAAAGGCTTCTTTGTCGCTCATCTGGTCGGCTTCTTTTTCGGTGATGAGATTTTTTTCTATGCACTTTACTTTGAGCATATCAGGGTCCATTCCCTTGCCATCATCGGCGATTTCGATGATGATGTGGTTGCCCTCGTTGTAGGCTTTAAGCTGGACGACACCCTTTTCGCTCTTGCCCGCTGCTACTCTTGCGGCTGGGTCTTCAACGCCGTGGTCGCAAGAATTTCGTATCATATGCATAATCGGGTCGCCGATTTCTTCGATGATGGATTTGTCAAGCTCGGTTTCTTCGCCGCTGATTTCAAGCTCGATTTGCTTGCCTAACTCACGGCTCAAATCCCGCACAATGCGCGGAAATTTACTGAACACCTTTGAAACAGGCTGCATTCTCGTTTTCATCACGGCTAGCTGTATGTCTGTGGTGATGATACTCAGTGAATTCGCCACTTGGTTGAGCTTGTCTAAAAACTGCTCGCCATCGTAGCGTTCTTGCAACTCATCATAAATCGTCAGCAAGCGGTTCTTACTCAAAACAAGCTCGCCTGAAAGGTTCATCAGCTGGTCAAGGCGCTTAACCTCCACGCGTATGGTTTGCTCCATAGCTGCTGGGCTGTTTGCTCCGCCTGCTGCTGGCACTTTTTTGGCTGCTGGCGGCGGTGTGGCTGGTTTTGGCGCTGGCTTTGGTGCGGGGCTTGGGGCTGGATTTTGCGCTTTTTGCGCTCTTCTTGCTGTGTCCTCAGCCTTGCGGATTTTAAGCAAGCGTTCAATCTCCGCTTCTACCTCAGCATCGCTTAAAGAATTCACATCGATTTCTGGTTGATTTGCCATAGACGGCGCGGCTTGCTCGGGTGCAGTTTGTGCTGGCTCGCTTGGCGTAGCTTGCTCTGGCGTGGCAGCTTGTGGTGTGCTTTGTTCTGGCGTGGGAGAATTTTGCACCGCTGTGCCATCAGCCACAGCCGCAAGCCTTGCGCAAATAGGCTCTATATCCATACCGATAGCCGTGTCGTTGCCGTTGTCTCTTATGCAGTTTAAGAGCGTTTTCATTTTATCGACTGATTCAAGCACCACATCCATAATGTCTGGCGTGATTTGAAGCTCGCCGTGGCGGGCTTTGTTAAGCACATCTTCCATTTTGTGAGTGAGCTTTGTCAAAACATCAAAATTTAAAAAGCTCGAACTGCCTTTCACCGTGTGCGCCACGCGGAAAATGCTGTTTAAAAGCTCCAAATCATCGGGTCTTGCTTCAAGCTCTATCAAGTCGTGGTCGATTTGCTCGATAAGCTCAAAAGCTTCAACCAAAAAATCTTCAAGTATTTCTTGCATATCGTCCATTTTTCACTCCTAGTTCTTATGCTCGTTGATGATACGAGCAAGTTCTGAATAAAAATTATGTGCGTCAAATTTAATCAAATAAGCACTTCCGCCTGACTCTTGCACACCTTTTTCTGTCATAAATTCGTTTGATAATGACGAGTTAAAGACGATAGGAATATCGGCAAAGCGGTTATCTTGCTTTAAGTGCTTGGCAAAGTGAAAGCCGTCCATTTTTGGCATCTCCACATCGCTAACGATGATTTTAAGGTGCTTTGACAAGTCAGCGCCATAGGCTTGATAAAGCTCGTCAATCTTTTGCAAGCCCTCAGCTCCGTCTTTTGCCTCGACAACTTGCAGCCCCATTTTTTGCAGCATTGATTTCACGCGCTTTCTTGCGGTTAAGCTGTCATCAAGGGTGAGCGCAATGCCCGAAAATTTAGGAATTACCGAGTCATCAACCTCTACCTTTTCAGTGTAAATTCCCAAATCCTCCACAACGCTTTCTAAATCAAGGATTAAAAGCACTTCGTCATTTTCTACGCGCGTAACGCCCGTGATTCTGCTTTTATCAAAAGCGCCTGAACCCGTTGAAAAGCTCGCTGGCTCTATATCTTTCCACGAAATACGCCGAATTCTCTTTGCCTCGTGCACGATAAAGCCGATTAAGACATTGCTAAATTCAGTGATAATCACTCTTGGCTTAAAGATTTGCCCTGATTCTGGCTCTTTGATGCCCATCCACTTGGCTAGATTTATCACAGGCACAACGACACCGCGAAAATCAAACACACCTTCGATGAAGTTTGGCGTGCCGGGCAACTCCGTAAGCACGGGGACCTTGATAATCTCGCGCACTTTGGAGACATTTACCCCATAAACGCCCTCATAGACTTTGTCCTCGCCTTGTCTAAAAATGCGAAAATCCACAAGTTCCATTTCGTTTGAGCCTGTTTTGACGATTTTATCATCAAGCATTGTAACTCCTGTTGGCTTTCTTTAATAATTTCGTCATCATTCTACTACAAAAAAACTTCTCTCGTATGCAAAAGTAGGTAAATTTATATATTTGCATTCTTTTGTGTTTAAAATCGTATTTTGATGATAATGCCCCTCAACCACCAAAGCATTATCTACTCGGTATTTGGCGTATCTTTCTTTGGCTAAATTTTCAAAGTTTTTTATTTGATAAAAAAGATTTTTCTTTTTTTGATTTGCTTTGATTTTGGCTAAAATCGCTCCAAAAAGCACCTTGTCGGCTAAATTTAGGGCTTTGAGTAAGATAGGATTTCGCAAACTTTTAAGCGCAAAGGACAAAAGCGGGGCTAAAAAAATGTCCCCGTGCGCAAGCATTACGCTTGAAACACCCTTAAATTCAGCACTTTTGCCGACAAACTCCACTTTGTTTCCGCTAAATTTTGCCCTTTTTGCCAGCAAATTCGCCTTGCTTTTTAGGCATAAGGGCTGATTTTCAAGGGCAAAAACCCTTACTTTGCGAAACATTTTAGCTAGGTTAAAATCGTGATTGCCCTCCACATAAAGCACCTCAACGCCCCTTGCCGCAATGCTTTCAAGCAAATCCACATAAGGGGCGGCAAAGTCGTGCGTAGGGCGAACCTGCCCCACAAAAATTTCAAAAATATCGCCCATCAAAATGAGCTGCGGGGTTTGAATTTGCCCGTCAAAAAGTGTGTGCAAAAAGTCTAAAAAGCCTTGCCTTTGCTCGTTTTCGTGCGCATCAGAGATGAAAAACGCCCCTTTTTTAAGCTCTAAATCCAAATTTATCCTTAAATTTAACTTCGCACCAAAATTCATCTAACTTCCGCTCCAAAAAATTTAACTTTGCACTAAAATTCAACTAAATTTAGCCCCAAAAATTTAACTTCACGCTAAAATTCAGCTAAATTCCACCCCAAATTTTAGCCTTTTAAATTCTAATTTTGCCTTAAATTTAATTACACATTGTAAATTTATCACGCTTAAATGCTAAAAATTTCTGTCATTTTGAGTGAGTGAAACGAGCGAAAAATCCATAAATTCTATTTTCAGTAGCTTATTTTCCGTTTTTTGTATGGATACTTCGCCAAAGGCTCAGTATGACAAAAAAACAAGTCAGTATGACAAGGGAAAATAAATCGGTATGGCAAAAAATTTTGCTTAAAAAATTAGTGTTTGCCAAGCATTAACCAAAACCGCTTAAAATGCCCTTGTGCATTTTTGAAATGTGCTGTGTTCTTTCTTATATCGGTTTGGTAGAGCTGTGATGGACATTTGTGAAAGTAGGATATGCTCTGCAAGGTGTTTGAGGCGAATTTTGTGAATTTTTGCCTTAAATGCGATTTGTGTGGGGTATGTTCTACTAAGACCCGATTTGTTAGGGGACTAAAACATTTTGTTGAACATAAGTTCTCCTTTAAAGTTTTATTATGACCCGATTTGTTAGGGGATTAAAGCAACTCATCACCTGTCCATATCCACATAAGTATTCTACTATGACCCGATTTTAGGGGATTAGAACGGAGGATAGTGGCACATCAAGTCCCTCTCCGTTCTACAAGACCCGATTTTTAAGGGTGCTTAAATCTCTTTTGCATAAAAATTTCTTGTTTTTTAAATTCACATTTTGATGAGAAAGTTTAAAGTTTTTTAAAGTCTTAAAATTTAGACACTCTTTTGCAAAAACCTTTTTTTAAAACGCTTGCCCTTTCAAGCCACTAAAACAGCCTTTAAAACCACGCTTTTTTGCTTTGGCTTAAATTTTGCGTGAAAAATTTACAAAATTCAGCTTTTTTGTGTAAAATTGCGTTATCAATTTAAATTTAAAGAAAAAAAGTGAAAGAATTTTTGCGAAATTTGGCTTTTGGTGTGCGTGCTGATGAGATGAGTAGCGATTTTAAGCAGCTTTTAAGAGAGCTTTTTGAAAGCAAAATCATCAGCGAACACAAGGGCAAATTCTATCTTAACAACGGCTTTGTTTTCGGCAAAATAGACATTTCAAGCAAAGGCACGGGCTTTTTGCGCCCATTTGATGAGAGTTTTGAGCGTGATTTGCTTGTAGAAGTGCGGGATTTAAAGGGCGCAAACTATGCTGACATAGTCGCTTGCAAGCTTATGCCGATAAAAAAACGCCGTCCAAGTGCTAAGGTTATTTTAGTGCTAGCGCGCGCAAACGCCACAAGCATAGTCATCACAAAGCGATACGGCGATGCTGTGCTTGGAATGAATCTCAAAACCGCCCTTACTACGCCCTTAAAGGCAAGTCAAAAGTCTTTAAAAGCCTTGCTTATCGGCTCTGTGTTAAAGATAGACAACAAAGACAACGCTATTATCGAAGTTTTAGGGCATATCGATGATGAGAGTATCGATGAGAAAATCTCTTTGGCTTTGTTTAACAAAAACGATGAATTTAGCGCACTTTGCTATGATGAAGCTAGTGCAAATGGCGATTTTGTCGATGCGAGTATGTATCCGCAAAGGGTAGATTTACGCGACAAAGCCTTTTGCACCATAGACCCTGTTGATGCAAAGGACTTTGACGATGCTATTTTTTACGATAAGGCGCAAAATACGCTCTTTGTCGCCATAGCCGATGTGAGCGAGTATGTTTTTGCGTTCAGCGCGACTGACAAAGAGGCTAGAAACCGCGGTTTTAGCATATATTTTCCGCACAAAGCCGTGCCTATGTTGCCGCGAAATTTAAGCGAAAATATCTGCTCTTTAAAGCCAAATGAAGACAGGCTAGCCTTTTGCTTTAAAATCAGCTTTGATGAAAGTGGCGAAGTGCGAAGTGAGGAGCTTTTTGAAGCTATCATCAACTCCAAACGCAGATTTAACTACGATGAAGTGGATAGTTTGCTTGAAAAAAAGCCAAATTTAGGGCATTTGAGCTGGCTTTATGAGCTTTTTACCCTTATGCAAAAACAGCGCAAAAGGCGGCTTAAAAACGCCTTTGAATTCCGCACGAGCGAGCTTAAAATGAGCCTTGATGAGCGCCAGCACCTTATATCTTCGCGTTATGAAAGCGACACGCCCTCTCATCAGCTTGTAGAAGATTGTATGCTTTTTGCAAACAAAGCAGCGGCAAGGTTGATTGAGGGTGTGGGCATTTTTCGCAACCACGGCGTGGCGGAAAACAAAAAAATTCTCAAACTCTTGCAAGAGCTGTCCGCGCTTGGCATAGACACGAAATTTAAGCCAAATTTAGCCGAGTTGATACGAGACATTCAAGCCCTTGCCGATGAAATGGACATAAGAAGCGAGGTGGATAAGCTCATCATCAAGGCGCAAAAGAAGGCAGAGTATGCGAGTGAAAATGCGGGGCATTTTGGCTTGGGTTTTGATAGGTATTCGCATTTTACAAGCCCGATTCGGCGTTATTCTGATTTGATTTTACACAGGCTTTTAAAGGCAAGAAATGACGAAAAGGCTTATAATTATTTGCTTTTAAACATAAAAAGCACTTGTGAGAGTTTAAGCACGCTTGAAAGAGAGGCGGACAAAGTGGCTTGGGACTTTATGGACAGGAAATTTGCGCGCTGGGCAAAGACACAAATAGGGCGTAAATTTAAAGCCTACATTAGCGAAAATACAGGCGTTTGCCTAGCAAAACTTGATGATGAAATAAAGGGTGCTGAGGTGATTTTAATCGGGGAAAATTCTTTAAATTTGCTCCAAAAAATCGAACTCATCATCACAGATGCGGACATAATAATGGCAAAAATTTTTGGTAAGATTTCTCAAAAATTAGAAAGTAAATAGCAGATGATAAAGATAAATTTTCAAAGAAATTTGGCGCAAAAAAAGGCAAATTTAAAAAAGGGTTTTAAATTTAGCAAATGCCCTTTTCAAAGAGCTTTGGTGCGCGAAAGTGTAAATTTAAAAGGCATTTTGTCTAAAAATTTGAAAGGATTTTAATGTATAAAGCCCAGCTTCAAAACCTGCTTGCAGGCAAGTATTTTCCAAACTTTTTCGCCCTTTATGGCAACGAGAGCTTTCAAACAGAGCTTTTTGCAGGGCTTATCAAACAGCGATACGGCGCAGATGAGCTTTTAAAGCTTTATTTTGAGGAGTATGATTTTGCTCGGGCGAGGGATTATTTAGGCAGCGCATCGCTTTTTGCCAGCAAAAAACTTTTAGAAATAAAATGCACCAAAAAGCCCGCCAAAAAGGAGCTAGAAACGCTTATAAACCTTTGCAAAAAAGACGAGGAAAATAACTTTTTCTTGCTTGAAATTTACGATGAAGGCACGAGGCAGGCAGAAATTGAAAAGATTTTTGAAAACAACTTTGCGCGATTTTTCGCTCCAAGCAACGCAAAAGAGGGTGTTGAGCTTTTGAGTTTGCGCGCAAAAGAGCTTAAAATAAACGCCACGCAAAACGCTCTACACACCTTGTATGCGAACTTTGATGAGAATTTATACCTTGCAGCAGGCGAGCTGAACAAATTTGAGGGGTTAAACATAGATGAAAACACCATCAACAAATACTCTTTTAGCCTCAGCGTGGTGGGCTTTGACGCCTTTTTTGACAAGCTTTTGCGCGGCGAATCCTTGCAAGATGACTTGGAAAAAATTTTAGACAACTTTAATGAAATAGCCTTGATAAACTCGCTGTATTCGAGCTTTTACCGACTTTTTAAAATCGTCTTATACGCTGCAAGTTACGGCGATAAGATTGATTTAAACAAAATTTTAGGCTACACTCCCCCGCCACAAGTAGCCAGCAAGCTCACAAGGACGGCTTATAGCCTAAAAATCAAGCAATATCATCAAATTTTTAAGCTTTTGTTGCAAAGTGAATTTGAGCTAAAAACGAATTCAAAACTCATTAAAAGGGAATTTCTCATCGCTGCTTTGTTGCAACTGCGCCAGCTTGTTAGGGCTTAGTAAGGGGCGTAAATTTTTGCTTAAATTTCGTAAATTCAAGCAAAATAAATGAAAATAGCTTTCAAAATGTTTTGTGATTTTACTTAATAAAACAAGCCAAAATTCATTTAAAATGCTTTTTTGCTAAATTTTTTACAAAATTCAGCAAATTTTAATTTTATTTTGCTATAATTTGAGTTTTTCAAACAAGCCATTTAAGCTTTTTAAATCCGTCCAAGCGGTGCTTAATGGTAGCTTACTTTAAAGAGAGGACAGCAGATGAGCGAGAAATACGCCATTATCAAACATAGCGGCAAGCAATATCGCGTAAGCGTGGGCGCTGAGTTGAAACTTGATTATTTCAACGCCGACACAGGCGCAAATGTCGAAGTCAAAGAAGTGCTAGCCGTGAATGATACGCAGTTGAAAGTAGGTGCGCCTTTTGTGGAGGGCGCAAAGGTGGTCTTGCAAGTGATAAATCACGGGCGAGATAAGAAAGTGGTGATTTACAAGAAACGCCGCCGCAAAGACAGCAAGCTCAAAAGAGGCTTTCGCAGGTCTTTCACGCGCGTAAAAGTCGCCAGCATCAAGGCATAAGGGGCAAAAATGGCACACAAAAAAGGTCAAGGTTCAACCCAAAACAACAGAGATTCCATAGGTCGCCGTTTAGGCGTGAAAAAATTCGGCGGTGAATTCGTGCGTGCGGGCAATATCATCATTCGCCAGCGCGGCACAACCACGCACGCGGGCAACAATGTCGGCATAGGCAAGGACCACACGATATTTGCGCTGATTGACGGCTTTGTGAAATTCGAGCGCAAGGACAAGGACAGAAAAAAGGTTTCTGTCTATGCCAAAGCGTGATTTGCGCTTAAAATTTTGCTGAATTTAGGCTGATTTAAGGCGAATTTGCGCGTGTGATGGCACGATGATGAACGCTGAGTGCAAGCGCAAATTTGATTGAATTTTGCCACGCTTAAAAGGGCAAAGCAAGCTGTCCTTGCGAGCGTGGTAGGGTTGTTTTTTAAATCGTAATTGCAAAATGTGCGAGTGCGTGGCAGAATGTGGCTTTTGTGTAGCAAAAATGTGTTAGCAGATACGACAGCGCAGAACAAAATCCACAAAAATGGCGTTATATCACCTAAAATTCAAGCAAATTTCAAGCAAAACCTAATTTCTGTTATACTGACTTGTCTTGTCATATTAACTTGTTTTGTCATACTGAGCGCAGCGAAGTATCCATAAATTTAAAGCGTGCCTTAAATTCT
>UQBJ01000022.1 GCA_900539255.1 uncultured Campylobacter sp.
GGGCTTTAATCTTGCTTTCAAGCTCTTTTTTTAAAACGCCATCGCCTACGATGATTAACTTCCATTGTGTTAGGTTATCGTCATTGCGCAAATCTAGGCTTTTGTCGTTTTGAGATACCTTTATCTTGTCATTTTGAGCGCAGCGACCCAACGGGTTGCAAGGCGTAGCCGCAGCAAAAAAATCCACACAATTTTCGTTTTGACACTCTACATTCAGTAGTCTGTTTTCCGTCTTTTGTATGGATACTTCGCTACACTTTGTTTCGCTCAGTATGACGGAGTATGGCGGATTTTTAATAGATTCTTGCACGATTTTCCAAATGTCAAGCAGCCTAAAAAAGCCCTTTTGGTCGCCTTTATCCATTCGCCCTACGCTTAAAATTGCCTTTTGCGAGTAAGTCGCGTTAAGGCTAGGAATTTGTGGCAAGAAATTTGGGATTACACGGACAAAGTTGTGATAGCCTTGCCAAATGCTAAATTCTGCGTGGCTTAAAATCACAAGCGCGTCAAAAAGGGCGTTGCGTGAGTTGTAGCGGTGAAAATTCCTGTGGATAAGCTTGGTATATCTTGTTTTTGGGTTTTTAAAGTATGGAAAAAACACCCAGCAGCTTGCGATGACAAGCTCATAAGTGCGTTTTTTAAGCTTATAACTCAAAACAAGCTTGTGAAAATTCTTATCATAAAAGCGTTTGAAAAAGTGCTTTTTAGCCTCAACTTGCGCCAAAGTTTGCTCATAATCATACCAAAAATGCAATTTAACGCTAGGATTTGTAGCGTAGGGTAAATTTTTGTTGCCTTGATAAAAGCTTAAAACCTCTACCTCGTGTCCTTGCTCACTCAAAGCATTAGCAAGATTTACCACTACTCGCTCAGCACCGCCAAAAATGCTTATATCCTCAATAGTTAAGAGAATTTTCATCAACAACCCTTTGAAAATGTTTTGACATTGTAGCTAAAATTTCCTTAATAAAACAAAATTTAAAAAGTTTTGTTATAATAAGCCTTTAAAATTTAGACAAAAGGTAAATTCTCGTGCAAAGCTCACAGCATAAAGCAAAAAATTCCTTGCGAAATTTAGCACAAAATTCAAAGCAAGGTTTGAAGCAAACCCCACTTGTTTCTATCATCGTGCCTATTTACAATGTCGCAAGCTATCTTAAAGAGTGCTTACAAAGCATAGTAACACAAAGCTATGAGAATTTAGACATTATCTTAATTGATGATGGCAGCGATGATGAAAGCCTTAAAATCGCTCTTAATTTTGCTGAAAATGATGAGAGAATTTTTGTGATAAGCAAGCCAAATGGCGGACTTTCAAGTGCGCGCAACTTTGGACTTGAATTCATCAAGGGCAGTGCGTTGAGAACTTTTTTTGATGATGGAGATATTTCGCCTACGGCTCAAAATGACAAAAACCAAGCTTGTCATACTGACACACCTTGTCATAATGAGACTTTTTCTTGTCATACTGAGCTTTCGCAAGAAAGCGAAGTATCCATAAATTCAAAGCGTGCCTTAAATTCTGTGGATATTTCGCATTCGCTCAATATGACAAATGACAGCAAAGAGATTTTTCGCTACGCTCAAAATGACAAGGTAAAGGTATCTCAATATGACAAAGAAAAAGCATTTCAAACCAACACCAGCATTCAAAGCCTTTCCCAAACACACAGCTTTGAAAAGTCTTACAAAAGTATTGACACACAAGCATTAAGGGCGCATTTTACTCAAATAAAACACAATTTCATCAAAAGCGATTTAGAGCGCATAAATGACTTCATCACACAAGAGTTGCCACAAAATGCGCTCATTCATTTTGTCGATAGTGATGATTATATCACGCAAGATTGCGTTGCAAAATGCGTGCAAGCCTTGCTTGAAAAAGATTTGGATATAATAGTGCATAATATCAAGCATTTTTATGAAGAGAACAAAAGTTTTAAGCAAGGCGAGTTTTTGCAAAATTTGCACCAAAACACCTATGAAAGCGGCTTAAAACTCTTAAAAGAAAATAGGCTTTATAGCTTTTATTTCTCCGTGCAAGGGCTTTTTAGAGCAAGCATTTTAAACCGCTACGCCTTGCGTTTTACAGAGGGGATTTACCACGAAGACCACGACTTTGGGACCTTGCTTTTTTGTTTAGCAGGCAAAATAAGCTACACGAACGAGCCTTTATATATTTATAGACAAAGGACAAATTCTATCATCACAGCGCAAAAAAACACCGCCTTTCCAAGCAAAATGCCAAGTTTTTTAGAGCCTTTAAGGGCTGATTTTAAGGACTATAAGGCTTTGAGGGCTTATTTTAAGAGTTTTTGTTTCGTGCTTGTAGGCTTTAACATTTGGGAGTTTTTTAGGCAAAAAAGCGAGCAAAATGCTAAATTTCAGCAAGAATTTAGGGATTTTTTTGAAAAAACCGCCCTTGCGTATATGAAAATCTTTAAAAGCCCTTTAACGCCTGACACTATGGGCGTAAAAGAGCTTTTACGAAAAATGAATTTTAGCAAAAGCCTTGTGTGGCGGGAGTTTTTCAAGGACTTGCACCGCCAACCAAAGAAAATACGCTTTATTACGCATATAAAATACCTACTATCAAGGAAAAATTAGTGGCGCATATCATTTTGATTTTAGGCAAGGCAGGGGAAAAGAAAAAAGCGCATTACAGCGTGGATAAGGGCTTAAATTTAACCCTCAATTTAAGCAAAGTCAGCAAAAATTTATCCACAACAAACTTGGAGCGGCGTTTGAAATGGTGTGCTTTGGGCTAAATTTAGGGCTTGTAGCACTTTACGCTACAACCAAAAGAGAAGTGAATGTGGTGCAAGAAAATGGCAAAAATGTCAAAAAAAAGCGTTTTCATTTGCAAAGCAACAAATTTTTATCATTTAAAAAGCGTGGCTTTTACACCCTTTTGTCCGCACTTTTACAAAGATGATTTAAAAAGCATTCATCGCAAAGTGGGTTTTTTGCCTTGCAAGTGTAGCGCCCAAAAAGCACCATAGCTTGGTGAAGTGCGTTTAAGTGGTCCTTGAAAATGCCAGTCAAATCAGCCTCCACAAGCTCGGGCGTTTTAGCAGTGCTTAAATTTAGGCGATGCGCGACACGAAAAATGTGCGTATCCACAGCCATCACATTTGCCCCGCACCACTCTATCAGCACGACATTTGCCGTCTTTTGCCCCACGCCCGCTAAGCTCTGCAAGTCCTTTTGCGAAAGCGGAATTTCGCCTTTAAAATTCTCACACACCGCGCGCGCCATTTTGATGAGATTTTCAGCCTTGTTGTTAAAAAATGAGCAGCTTTGAATGTGCGTTTTTACGCTTGCTAAATTCGCCTTTGCTAAATCAGCCACGCTAGGATAGGCTTTGAAAAGTGCTGGGGTGATTAAATTCACGCGTTTGTCGGTGCATTGCGCTGAGAGCATTACGCAAACGATGAGTTCGTAAGGGTTGCGAAATTTTAACTCGCTTTTTGCGCCTTTAAAATGGGTTAAAAACAACTCTTTTATCTGCAAATTTCGTTTCAACTCGTCTCCAAAAAGCTAAATTCAAGCTGACATTATAGCCAAAATGCCTTGCAAATTCATCAAAATGCAAAAATTTGCTTCTTTGCAAGCCACATTTTTTGCCACGCTTAATCAAATTTTAGCTATAATAGCAAGATTTTAGCAAGAGGTAAAAATGTCAAAACTTACGATAAAGCCCGCCACAAAGGACGATTTGAGTGCTATGCTAGCCTTAGTGAAAGAACTTGCGGCGTATGAAAAGCTGCTTGATATTTGCAAGTGCGATGAAAAGGCGTATAGCGAAGCCTTGTTTGAGAAAAACTACGCTCACGCGCTTGTTTTAGAGTGTGATGGGCAGATGATAGGCTATGTCATATACTTTTACACCTTTTCTAGCTTTTTGGGGCGCGGTGGCTTGTGGCTTGAAGACTTATACATAAGCCCAAAGTATCGTAAAATGGGCTTTGGCAAGGCTGTGTTTAAACATTTGGCTAAAATTTGCAAAGAGCAGAATTTAGGGCGTTTAGAGTGGGTTTGCCTGCGCGAAAATCAGCTTGGCATAGACTTTTACACAAAGTTAAAGGCGCAAAACATAAGCGAGCAGTGGATAAGCTATCGTTTGGACGGAAAAGAGCTTGAAAATTTAGGCGTTTGATGAGCGAAATGATGAGCAGGATACGAAATTTACACTATCTTAAAAGTTTTGGTTATGAATTTGTCAGCAAAGAGCTGAATTTTACGAGCAAGGAAAGTGATTTTGCGCATTTAAGGGCGAGTGTGTCAAGGTGTGAGCTTTGTAGTCTGTCTAAAAAACGCCATCACAGCTTAATCGAGCCGCACTTAAAGCCCGCAAAGCTAATGATACTCGACACTTTTGCGGACAAAAGCGAAGATGAAAGCGGTAGTTTGTTGCTTTCAAACAAGGGCGAGAAATTGTTAAAATTACTCAAAACGGCGCTAAATTTAAGCCAAGATGAAATTTTTTTAAGCTATGTGTATAAGTGTTTTAGCGGGGGTAAAAATGACGCAAGTGCGCTTTTATCGTGCTTGCCTTATTTTTGGAGTGAGTTTTGCTTGGTAAAACCGCGCGTTTTGCTTGTTTTGGGCGAGGATAGCTTTGAAAATTTGGGCTTTGATAACTTTAAAAGGCTGCGAGGCGAGCTATTTACGCACCTTAAAGCGTGGGTGATGCCTACTTTTAGCGTGGAATTTATCATCAAAAATCCAAGTTTTGAGCTAGAATTTTTAAATGATTTAAGCAAAATCAAAGGACTTTTATGAGAGAATTTACGCTAAAATTCAAAGTGAAAGAGAAAAAACGATGAAAAAAATCTTACTTTTTGCCCTTGCGGTGTGCGTGTTTGTGGGCTGTGCAAGCAAAAGCACGCAAAAGGATAGTGGATTTAGCTTTATCCCAAGTGATTTTGGCTTTGTAAAAAGCGTAAGTCCTGAGGCTGCGAGCAAAATCGCCATCATCATACCCGAAAAAGTCATCAAAAGCTATTCAAATATCATCATCAATTCAAGTATCGCCTACGCCTTGCGTCAAAAGGCACAAGTCAGCGTAGATGTCTATCTCATCGGCAACGAGGACGAGTCAAGTGTCGCTAGCGTGCTTAAAATCCTTAACGACAAGGATTACCGCTTTGCTATCGCTGGCTTTACGATAAAGGGCGCAAATGCCCTTGCAAAGCTCGGTGCAGGCGACATTAGCTTTTATATTCCTACCCTGCATAAAAGCAACACAAACATTAAGGCGGATAACATTTATTTTGGCGGCATAGACTATGACGCGCAAATTCAAAGGCTTTTGTCTATCTCAAACAACCAAATATCAAGCTTTTACGACAACTCCGCCCTTTCAAATATCTTACACAAAAAGCTTTTAAGCAAGGCGCAAAACGCAAGAGGCTTTAAAATCGACAGCGACAAGATGGATTATGAGAGATTTCTCCGTCCTATCAGTGCTTTTGAAAACGCCAGCGTGTTTTTAAACACGCCACTTGTCAAAAGTGCGATAGTCAGCTCACAGCTGAGGGCGAACGAGCTTGTTGCCTACGCACTTTTATCGACACAGATTGGCTACAACCCCACGATTTTCAGCCTTACACAGCCTGAGGACAGGCAAAACCTTTTCATCGCTAACTCCATCACCACTAAGGACGCAAAGCTAAGCTATATCAACGAAACGCTGGGGCAAAGCGTGGATTATAATTGGGTTGTTTATGCCACTAGCGTGGGCTTTGATTATTTTTACACCACGATGATGAACTCAGCCGCTAAAAGCCTTTTTAGCGAAAAAATGCAGGACAATCAAGTCATCTACGACATACAAATCGTGCAGGCTTTGGAATTTGGCTTTGAGCTAAGCGGGAAGTGAAGTTTTAGACTTAGGCATTTTGCGCTATCATTGAGAGCGTGGCAAAATGCAAAAGCGATAAGTAGCGTTTGTTTTGTTGTGGCTTTTGAAAATAGCGTGCAAAACCTACTTGTAGTAACGGCGAATTTTTAGGGTAGATTTGGGGCTTAAAAATTTTGAATTTAACCTTATGCAAACGAAAAAGTGTTATAATGTGGCAAATTTTTGACAAAACAAGGAAAAATGGGTGAAAAATTTACCAAATTCAAGTCGCTCTATGGACAAAATCAACGAGTTTGCGGGGTCGCTTGGCATAAAAAAGGACGAGCAAACCGTGCTTGAAATCGTATCCAGCACAGACAACCAAAAGGTGCTAAGCCTTAAAAGCGGACACTTTGGCGCGCCTGAGCCGTGGTTTGTAGTCGATGAAAACGACAAAATTCACACGCTTATCTCCATAGCGAGCCTAAAAAATATGTTGGAGGGCTTGAAAGAGCTGCAAAAAGAGAATTTTGAGCTAAAACTTGAAAAAGCGATTTATCAGCAAATCCCCATTGACTTCAATGACGCGTGGATAGTGGCTATGGATGAGATAAAAAAGCAAGGTAAAAACGGGCTTGTGGAGATGAATATCGATTTAGATAAACTAATGAGCGAGGTTAAAAGGCAACACCCGAATTTGTTTGTGGATATGGAAGCGATGATGAAGGGCGGTTTGGAAAATTAAAAATGAGTGAATTTTGGGCTTGTTTTGTGGGCGTTTGTTTTGAGCGCAAAGGCGGACATTTTTTATACTTGGGCGTTAGTTAAAATTTTTTAAATTTAAAAAAGGGATTTTTGCTAGCACTTAAAATAGCAAAATTTGTCCGCAATGATGAGTGAGTGCGTTTGCAAAGCGCAAAGCGGGGCGGAATTTACACTTGTTATGGCGTAAATGGCTTGCGAGGCTTTGGGGCGATAGCGCAAATGGCGTTTTTAAGGTAAAAATTTAAAATAAGGACTTTTAAGATGAGAGATTACAAGGCTTTTGTTAAATTTTCAAAGGCTGGACCAAGATATACGAGCTATCCAACGGCGGTTGAGTTTAGCAAAGCCTTTACTTACGAGCAATACACTAGGATTTTGGGCGAGCAAAAGCGCCCTTTATCGCTGTATTTTCACTTGCCATTTTGTAGAAGTGCCTGTTATTTCTGCGGTTGCAATGTCATTTACACGGCAAAGGACGAAAACAAAGAGCGGTATTTAAGCTACATTTTCAAGGAAATGGATTTGCTCGGGCGTTTCACAGACACAAGCCGCAAAGTCGTGCAAATGCACTTTGGCGGCGGCACGCCTACCTTTTTTTCAGCCGCTCAGCTTGAAAGGCTCATCAAAAAAATCAAAGCCGTTTTTGCAAATTTTGACGAAAATGCCGAAATCAGCTGTGAAATCGACCCGCGTTTTTTAGATGAAACGCAAACCAAAGTGCTTACGCAAAATGGCTTTAACCGCATAAGTTTTGGCGTGCAGGATTTTGATGAAAAAGTGCAAAAGGAAATCCACAGAATTCAGCCCTTTGAGCTAACTAAAAGTGCTGTGGATATGGTGCGAAAGCAAGGGATAAAAAGTGTCAATATGGATTTGATTTATGGGCTGCCTTTTCAAAGCCTTGAAAGCTTTACAAACACGCTAAAAAAGGCACTTTTAATCAGCCCTGATAGGTTTGCGATTTTTAACTACGCGCATGTGCCTTGGCTTAAAAAAAATATGCGAAAATTCAACGAAAATGACATTCCAAGCCCTGACATAAAACTTGCGATTTTGGAATTTTGCGAGAAATTTTTAAGCGCAAATGGCTATGAGATGATAGGAATGGACCATTTTGCAAAGCAAGATGATGAGCTTTTTAAGGCTCTTAAAAACGGCTCTTTGCACCGCAACTTTCAAGGCTACACAACAAAGGGCGGTGCTGATTTGCTGGGCGTTGGGCTTACGAGCATAGGCGAGGGGCAAAGGCATTATGCGCAAAATTTCAAAGATATGCCAAGCTATGAAAACGCCATTGACAGCGGGCTTTTGCCCTTTGAAAGAGGCGTGCTTTTAAGTGATGATGATGAGCTTAGAAAAGCCGTGATAATGGAGCTTATGGCGAATTTTGCCCTTGATATTAAAGGGATTGAAAATGAATTTAAAATCAACTTTTTTGAGTATTTTAAAGAGGATTTAAAACTTTTAGATGAATACAAAGACTTTGTAAGCGTGGATAAAAATGCCTTGAAAGTAAATGAAACAGGCGTTTTGCTGATACGAAATATCGCTATGTGCTTTGATGCGTATATGAAAAATTTAAGCGATGACAAAAAAGTCTTTTCAAAGACGGTGTAAGATGAGTTATGAAAGTATCACAAACGCTTGCGTGAAGTGCGGTAAGTGCATACCTGTTTGCACTATACACGATATAAATGCCGATGAGACGACAAGTCCGCGCGGTTTTTTGGATTTAATCGCTGCTTATAAGCAAAATGAGCTAAAAATGGATAAGAATTTAAAGCACATTTTTGAATCTTGCTTTTTATGCACGAACTGCGTGGAGGCTTGTCCGAGCAAACTTCGCGTGGATAGTGCTATCGAGGGCGTGCGGTATGAACTCGCAAAAACCTACAAAATCGCTTGGTATAAACGATTAGCGTTTTTCTTGCTTGGCAACCGCAAGGTAATGGACTTTGTGGCGCGTTTTGGCTTTGTCTTTCAAAGCTGTGCCTTTAAAATTCAAGGCGACAATAGCCTTGCAAGTGTCGATGAAAAGGGAAATTTGCATAAAAATTTAGGAATGAGCGCGAGATTTAGCTTTCCTATGGTGAAAAAGGGGCGATTTTTACTGAGTCTTACTCGTCAAAGTTTTTTGCGCTCAAAGCCAGATTTTATCGACAACGGCGGGGACAAAACCATAGGGCTTTTTGTGGGTTGCTTGTCAAACTATGCTTACACCAGCACGGCTGAGGCGGTTTTAATCATCGCAAAAACCCTTAAAATCAATGTCGATTTGCTTAAAGAACAAAGCTGCTGTGGCGCACCGCAATACTTCACGGGCGATTTTAAAAGCGTTGAAAAATTAGCCAAAAAAAATGTGGAGTATTTTGAAAAAAAACTTGCAAATTTAGACGCTATCATCGTGCCAGAGGCGACTTGCTCAGCTATGCTTAATGTTGATTATGAGCATTTTTTTGAACTGCAAGGACAAAAAGAGTGGGCAAAACGCGCTCAAAGCGTGGCGAGTAGGATTTTTTTGGCGACAAAGTATTTTTATGATAACACAAATTTAGCTCAAATTCTAGCAAGCAAGGGCAAAAGCAGCTTGTGCGTAACCTACCACGACCCTTGCCACGCGCGCAAAATGCAAGGCGTTTTTAAAGAGCCACGCGCCTTGCTTGGGGCAAATTTCAAGCTCGTGGAGTTAAGCGAAGTGAATGCGTGCTGTGGCTTTGGGGGCGTGAGTATGCAAACAAATCACTTTGACAAGGCTTTGAAGGTTGGCATAAAAAAAGCGCACGACATAAAAGCAAGTGGCGCGCAAATCGTGAGTGCTGAATGCTCGGCGTGTAGAATGCAAATCTCAAACGCCTTAGAGCAAGAAAAGGCTGGGGTTTTGTTTAAAAACCCGCTCGAACTCATCGCCTCCGCATTGTGAAATCACGCTTTTGGGCTTTAAATTTTAAAGTTAATTTGCGTAAAATTTGCGCCGTTTTGGTGTAAATTTGCAAAAAATTCACAAATTTGGGCGAAATTTTATCACAATTTAAGACAAAAAGGGCTAAAATTTGATTTTCATCAACTAACGGAGTGCAAATGTCAGCCTTTCTTTGAGTAGTTTGGCGCAGTTAATTTGCGCTAAATTCAAGGCTAAATTGAGTGTAAAGTGTGTTTAAGGCTTTGTTAAACACACTTTAAAGCCCCTTACACGCTCATATATCCAAGCACCACACACGCTAAAACGCCAAGTGCCAGCACGGCAAGCTGCGATTTGCGGTCTTTTTTGCTCGCAAACAAAGTTATCATCAGCCCCGAAAGATAAAGCAGCACAAGGCTCACGCCAAAGCCCACAGCAAGGATACTGAAATACCACCCACCCTTATCTTTGTGTAGCAAGATAATGTCGCCCAAAAGGCTTCGCGTGGTAGCGGTGATGAGCAAATCCTCGCCATTTTGTTTAGCATTGACGCTGTAATGAATGCCGCCCATACTCACGCCGCCTTTCTTTTTGTCGTTTCGCAAAGTCGTATCGGCTGGGATTTTGATACCTTGCGCCTTTAAAATGCCGAGCAAAACGCCCTTTTCATCGCCTTTTGGCAGCTGTATGCCGCTGGCGGTGTAGGTGATTTTGCTCGCGCCCGTGTCCTCTTTCAAGCCAAAAATGTATGACACGCCACTTACCGCATAAAGCAGCGCCACAGGCAAGAAAAACAGGCTCACATAAATGTGAAGATAGCGAAAAAACTTGTTTTTATTCATCGTTTTTTCCTCCTTAGTGATAATAAAAACGGGGTGATTGTATAAAAAAAGTGTGAATTGAGTGTGAATTTTGTTTTGTAGAATGTGGGTTATTGAAAACAAAATTCAGCGTGGATTTTTTGCTTAGTGCTGATACACTCCGCTTAAAATGATAAATGTTTTGAGTTTTTTGTTGCGGCTGCGCCTTGCAACCCGCTTAGTCGCCTTTCTCTAACACGCATTAAAATAACAATGTAGATTTTCACTCGTTTTACTCGCTCAAAATGACAAAGTTTCGTCGTCATTGCGAGCGAGCAAGGCGAGCGTGGCAATCTATGAATTTAAACGCAAATTTACCTTTGGATTGCCACGAATTTGCACGCTCACGCTTTGCAAATTCTCGCAATGATAAAATTCCTTGTCATACTAACTTGTCTTTGTTATACTTTGCTATTTCTTGTCATACTGAGGCGTTAGCCGAAGTATCCACGAATTTAAAGTGCGAGTTTGCACCTTTAAAGCGTGGATTTTTCGCTTCCTAACGAAAGCTCAAAATGACAAGATGAGCTGTTTGTGTGAGCTTTGCGGATTTCACACTTAAATTTCGCTGCAATTGTGAGCCGTTAAAAAATTCACAACGATAGAGTAAAAATTTAGCGTTTTTTGAATTTAGCGCAAAGTAGCGTGTAAATCGTGCGCAGGGGTCCGTAAAACACATAAAGGCTCACGGCGATGAAAATGCTTTCAAGCGTGTAAAGATAGAGCAAAGAAAAGGCAAGTATGAGCAGAACAAGCACTTTGAGCATATTTGCTTGACTCAAATCCACTTTTTTAAAGCTGGGATAGCGAATGTTGCTCACCATCAAAAAGGCAAGCCCGAGCTGGACGAGCAAAAACGCCACTTCAAAGCCGTGAAAGAAGTCGTAACGGGTATAAGCGTAGATATAAACCGCGCTAACTATGGCTGCTGTGGGTATGGGAAGCCCTATGAAAACGCTAGGCTCGTAAGTGCCTGTGGTTACATTAAAGCGGGCTAGGCGAATCGCCCCAAATACCACGAAAAAGCCACTAATCAGTGTGCCGATTTTGCCAAATTCGTATCCTAAATTCACATAAAAAAACACCGCTGGCGCCACGCCAAAGGCGACAAGGTCAGAAAGCGAGTCAAACTCCACGCCGAATTTAGAAGTCGTGTTGGTAAGCCTTGCCACGCGCCCGTCAAGTCCGTCAAAGATGAGAGCGATGAAAATGTAAAGCAAAGCGCTAAATGCCCTGCCGTTCATCGATGAGATGATAGAGACAACGCCGCAAAAACAGCTCGCTGCGGTGAAAAGATTTGGCAAAATATAGGCTAAATGGGGTTTGTTCTCGTTCATCTTGCGCCTTTACTTGAATTTGCGGGGCTTTGGGCTGAATTTTTAGCTTTTGCGGAAGTTTTTGTCGTGGCTTTTAAGCTCGCTTTGGTGCTTTTTGAATTTTTGGGCGTTTTTGTTTTGGCTGAATTTGTTTTTGGGCTTGCTGAATTTTTGCTTTGTTTAGTGGCTGAATTTTTGTTTGTTTTTGCACTTTTTGTTTGTGAAATTTGGGTGCTTTGGCTTGAATTTTTAGCTGAAATTTTAGTTTTTTGGGCTGAATTTGGTGCTGAAATTTGGCGTTTTGCACCGCTTTTTTGCGTTGCGCTAAAATAGCCAAGCAAGGCGCAGCTTGCGATTTCATCGCCTATGCCGACAAGTAGCCTTGTGTCCTTTGGTAAAAGCAGGCTGAGCGTGGCATTTAGGCTAAATCCCAGCTCTTCGCCCGCTTCAAGTTCGCCCAAGCCCTCATACAAGCCTATCTTGCGCTCCAAGCTGCCTCCGCTGATACGCAAGCCAAAATTTGTGTTGCCGTTTTTCGCTAAAATCAATACTCGTTCGCAAAAATTTGCCATATCAAAGCCAAAAAGCCCGTGCCTTACCTTGACTTTCATAATCCGCATTTTCGAGCTTGCGCGGATAATGCCCTCGTTATAAAGGGCGTTTTCGATGACAAGCTGCACGCATTCGCCTAAATCTCCGTGCTTTACCACACTTATGTTAGCGATACGCCCGCAAACAGGGGCGATGATAGCCCTTTCATCGGTGCAAAACACCGCTTTTTGCGTGTTGCGACACAAAAAGCAAAGAGCTAAAAACAGCACAAAAAGTAGCCAAGAAAAGCCAAAAAATACCCACCACACAAGCACAAGTGCGCCGAAAAATAGCAGAATTTCATAGCTTGACTTAGCAAAGAATTTCATTTTTAGCCTTTTTGCGTGTCGTTTTCATTTTTATCGCTCTTTTTGCGAGCGGGTTTTTCGCCCTTTGGGCTTGAATTTTGAGCTAAATCTTCGCTTTTAGCTGAATTTTCGCCTGCGTTTTTGCTTTTTTTGGGGCGCAAGTTTTTTTCATCTTTTTCATCGCTTTGCAGGCGCGTTTTCATACCCTTTTGCTTTTCAAATTCAGCGATGATTTGTCGCACCTTTTCGCCCTCGATAGTTTCTTCCTCATAAAGTGCATCAACCATTGTTTCTATGGCGTCTTTGTAGAGTTTCAAAGTCGCCAAAACGCCTTTATACCGCTCATCAAGCGTGGCTTTGACATACTCATCTAACGCCTCAGCCGTTTTTTCCGAGTAGTCTTTTATCGTCTGTCCGCCTGTTAAAAAGGTGTTGCGTTGCTTTTCAAGCACCATAAGTCCAGCGATTTCGCTCATTCCATACATAGAAATCATCGCCTTGATAATGTCTGTGGCGCGCTCTAAATCATTGCTCGCGCCTGTTGAAATCTCGCCGATGAAAACTTCCTCCGCCGCTCGTCCGCCCAAAAGCACATCAACTTCGGCTAAAAGCTCGTGTTTTTGCATTAAAAATTTGTTTTCTTCTGGCGTGTTGAGCGTGTAGCCAAGTGCGGCAAGCCCGCGCGGGATAACGCTTACCTTGCTTACCTTTTTCGCGCCCTTTGTGGTCTCTGCTATGAGCGCGTGCCCACACTCGTGGTAGGTAACGATTTTTTTCTCTTTTTCGTTAATGCGGCGCGATTTCTTTTCAAGCCCAGCGATAGCGCGTTCTACGGCTTCGACTAAGTCTTTTTGCTCGACATATTTTTTGCTATCGCGCCCTGCTAAAAGTGCTGCTTCGTTGATGATATTTGCTAAATCTGCTCCCGCAAGCCCAGCGGTAAGGCGAGCGACATCTTCAACCTTTACTTCGGGCGAAATTTTCACATCTTTCATATGCACTCTTAAAATATCACAGCGCCCCTTAAAATCGGGCTTATCCACAAGCACTTGTCTGTCAAAACGCCCAGGGCGCAAAAGTGCAGCGTCTAAAATCTCAGGGCGGTTTGTCGCGGCTAAAACGATGACGGGCGAGCTTTCCGTGCCAAAGCCGTCCATTTCGGCTAAAAGTTGGTTTAGGGTTTGCTCTCTTTCGTCATTTCCGCCCATCATCGCCCCAGCCGCACGGCTTTTGCCGATAGCATCGATTTCATCGATGAAAACGATAGCGGGGGCTTCTTTTTTCGCCTTTTCAAACAAATCCCGCACACGGCTCGCGCCCACGCCCACAAACATTTCGATAAAAGATGAGCCAGAGACACTAAAAAACGGCACATCAGCCTCGCCTGCTACGGCTTTGGCTAAAAGCGTCTTGCCCGTGCCAGGGGGTCCTACGAGCAAAAGTCCTTTTGGAATTTTCGCGCCTAAATTTATGTAGCGTTCGGGGTATTTGAGAAAATCAACGATTTCTTTAACTTCTTCTTTTGCTTCTTCAACCCCAGCCACATCGCCAAATTTAACCTTTGGCTTTTCGCTATTGACGAGCCTGCCGCTTGAACCCATACCTAAAATCGAGCTTCCCATATTGCGCTGCATACGCGAAGCTAAAAACATCCAAATTCCAAAGAAAATAAACACAGGCAGCACCCACGAAAAAATCATATCCAAAAACCAGTTGCGCTCTGTCGGACGCCCATCATACACAATGCCCTTTTCATCGAGCAAAGCGATAAGCCCAGGGTCGTTGCTCACCTTTTGCGTGGTAAAGACGGCGTTTTGTTTGGATATAGCGCGAATGGTTGTTTGTCCTATATCCACGCGGGCTATTTGGTTGCTTTCGATGAGTTTTTTAAGCTCAGAGTAAGCTATGTTGCGGCTTGGCTCGGAGCTTAAAGCGTTTGAAGCAAGACTTGTTGGGCTGTCGTTAAAGCTACGAAAGAGCAAAATCGCTATGATAGCAAAAACCGCAAAGATTAAAATAGGGTTTTTGTTGAAAAAATTGTTGTTGTTTGGGGGCATATTGTTGCCACCTTGTTGGTTTGGGTTGTTGTTCATTTGTTTTCCTTTTGATACACAAAACTTAGCCATTCGTTTGTTTGGCTTTGTTTGATTTGTTTAAACTCTTTAAATTCACGCTGAATTCGCGCCTTGTATTTGTCTAAAATGCCCGCAAGCACCAAATATCCGCCTTTTTTTACTCTTGCCTTTAAATCAAACGCGAGAGTTAGGATAATGTCGCCGACTAAATTTGCGACAACTATGTCATAAAGGGCTTTTGTTTGATTTACCGAGCCTTGCCATAGCTCTTTAAGTGCTATTTGGTTGAGTTTTGCGTTTGAGAGCGTGCTTGAAACGGCTATTTCATCGGTATCGCAAGCACTCACTTCGCAGCCCATTTTAGCTAAAATAATGCTTAAAATTCCGCTTCCACAGCCTATATCAAGGGCTTTGTCGCCGCTTTTAGCAAAGGCTTGCAAAAGCTCTATGCACGAGTGCGTGCTTTCGTGGTGTCCCGAGCCAAAGGCAAGTGCAGGGTCGATTTGCACATTTATAGCGCGCAAATTTGGCTTTTGCCACGAACTATGTATGTAAAAGTCCCCTATTTGCAAGGGCGCAACGCCTTTTTGATACTCTTTTATCCAGTCTTTGTTTGGCTTTTGGCTTAAATTTGTGCGTAGGTTGAGCGTAACATTTTGGTGCTTTGCTAAGCTTGCGCCGAATTTATCCACAGCCCAAGCGATAGTGCTTAAATCATCATTTGAGCGCACGAAAACGCCGCCATTTTTTTCCTCCACAGCCTCCACGCCCAAAGACAGCACAAAGTCGATAAACAAAGGGTTATAAGGCTTATCGACTTGAAAAAAAAATTCGTTGTAAGAATCTTGCATAACCCTGCTTTACTCAGCCGCTGGTGTCGTGCCGGGCGCGATTCCAAGCACATCTTCGAGCTTTTCTTTCAAAACTTGCGGTGTAAAGGGCTTTACTATGTAGTTATTTACCCCAGCTTTAAGCGCGGTGATAACCTCAGCCTTGCCGCCCTCAGTCGTTACCATAATGATGGGCATATCCTCATACTTTTTTTCGGCGCGAATCTTTTTCACCAAATCAAGTCCGTTCATCTCGGGCATATTCCAGTCCGTGATGACAACCTTTATACTCTCATCAGCACTCAGCTTTTCCCAAGCCTCCACGCCGTGTTCTGCCTCTACGACATCGGTGTGTCCGAGTCTTTCCAAGGTGTTTCTTATAATCCTTCTCATTGTAGAGCTATCATCGACAACCAACAATCTCACGCTTTCGTCCTTTCAATGCCAAAATATCACATTATAACGCATTTTAGCTTAAATTCAAGTGATAAGTATAGCATTTTTTCTTAAAAATTTAGCAAATCTTTCAAAATATCTGTTTTTTATATTTGTATTTTACCGCAAACAAATAAATACTAAGCCCCACGAGCAACACGCTCACGCCGATGATAAGATAAATCGCATAAATCATCTGCGACAAGTCGCCTGTTACGAGCTTAAACACGAGCATTAAGGCTTCTATGGCAAGGGCGATGATGATAGAGCCTAAAAAACGCACCATTGTTTTTTGGATACCGCCTTTTTCCTTGCGGTTGCGCCCCAAAACTTCTTCCTCAATCACCGTTTTAGCCAAGTCAAATATCGCTAACGCCAGCGTTATGGCGATAGTGCTTTCAAACATTTGCTGAATTTTCACGCCTTCTTGGTTAAAAAGGCTTAAAATTCCGCGATGAAACAAAAAGCAAGTGATGACAAAAAGCACCGCCCCAAAGCAAAAATACACCACGCGGCTAAACTGCATAAAGATGAATTCAAAATTGCTCGCTTGTATGAGTTTAAGGATATTTGCAAGCTTTATGTCTATGCAAACTACGAATTCTAGCTTGCCCGAGCTGTTGTAAATAGGCATAGACGCCGTTACACAAAGCTCATTGTCAAGGCTTGATGGGTAAGGGTCGCTCAAAACACAGCGTTTGAGCTTAACAGCGCGGTAAAAATAACTCCGCCCGCTTCTGTCCTCGCCCTTGCCCGTGCAAAAGTCCTTGCGCGTGCTGATATTGTTATCAATTTGCTTGCCCGAGTTATCAAGGATATACAAGGCTTCAAAGCCTTCTATCTCGTGTGCAAGCTTGTCCAAAGCCACTTTTATGCTCGAAAGCTCGATTTGCGGGAGCTTGTCGGGTAAATTTCTTGTTAGGATATAGCTCATATAGGCTCTTGCTTTGTAGCGGTTTTCCTCAAACTTTTGAATTTCTTTGATATACATTTGTGTTTTGCACCTTTTGAAAATGGATTTTTGTCTTTATTGTAGCATTTTTTTCTATATCTTGCAACAAAATTTGCAAAGTCTTTATTTTGTCATATCAACCTTGAATGTTTAAAGAAAGCATCTTAAATTTACTATATTTGAATTCTTTTCGCTTGTCATACTGGCTTGTCTTGTCATACCAAACGCTCTTTGTGTCATAAAATTTGTCATACTAGGCTATTTTCTTGTCATACTGAGCTTTCATAAGAAAGCGAAGTATCCAAAAAATTTAAAGTATGGATTTACACCTTTAAAGTGTGGATTTTTTTGCTGCGGTTACGCCTTGCAAGCCGCTTGGTCGCTACGCTCGCAATGATAAAAAGTAACTAGGCGAGCCTTGATGAGAAAATTTAGGCTCGCAAAAGGTGCAAAAATGCGTGAATTTAGCAAATTTTCACGCAAAACGAGCTTGCAAGCTGACATAAAATTCAGCTTGCAAGGGTCGAAAAAAGGTGTTTTGATAGTCTAAACTACATCATTCCACCCATACCGCCCATTCCACCCATTCCGCTCATATCGGGCATTGCGGGTTTTTCTTCTTTGATTTCGCTTATGGTTGCTTCGGTTGTAAGCAGCATACTCGCCACGCTCACAGCGTTTTGCAAGGCTATGCGTTCTACTTTTACAGGATCAACGATACCTGCTTTTAGCATATCCACATACTCGCCCTTTGCCGCGTCAAAGCCGTGATGCTCGCCCTTTGCCGTCTCAACAGAATGCACCACCACGCCCGCATCAAAGCCCGCATTTTCAGCGATTTGCCTCAAAGGCGCTTTAAGGGCGCGTTCTACGATAGCCCCGCCGATAGCCTCATCGCCTTCTAATTTAAGCTTGATTTTGGCTTTTGCCTTAATAAGTGCTGCGCCACCGCCGATAACTATGCCCTCTTCAACCGCTGCTTTTGTCGCGCTTAACGCATCATCAACGCGGTCTTTTTTCTCTTTCATCTCTGTTTCAGTTGCTGCGCCTACCTTGATGAGAGCCACGCCGCCGCTGAGTTTTGCAAGCCTTTCTTGGAGCTTTTCTTTGTCATAATCGCTTGTGGTTTCGGCTATTTGAGCCTTTATCTGCGTGATACGAGCCGCGATAGCTTTTTTGTCGCCCGCACCATTTACGATGGTGGTGTTGTCCTTGTCGATGATGACGCTTGATGCCTGTCCTAAATCCTGCACGCTCGCACTTTCAAGCGTTCTGCCAAGCTCTTCGCTGATAACCTCGCCACCTGTTAAAATCGCAATGTCTTCAAGCATTGCCTTGCGCCTGTCGCCAAAACCCGGGGCTTTTACGGCTGAGATATTAAGCACGCCGCGTAGTTTATTGACAACCAAAGTCGCCAAAGCCTCGCCCTCAATGTCCTCAGCGATGATTAAAAGTGGCTTTCCTGTCTTTTGAATTTGCTCTAAAATCGGCAACAAGTCTTTCAAACTTGTGATTTTTTTGTCAAAAAGCAAAATGTAAGGCGAAGAAAGCTCCACTATCATCTTTTCGGCATTTGTGATAAAATAAGGGCTTAAATAGCCTCTGTCAAACTGCATACCCTCCACAACGCTTAACTCATCGTTAATACTTTTTGCTTCCTCAACGGTGATAACGCCGTCTTTACCAACCTTTTCCATAGCATCAGCGATGAGTGCGCCGATTTTTTCGTCAGAATTTGCCGATATAGTCGCAACTTGGGCGATTTCTTTTTTATCCTTTACCGCATTTGCAAGCTTTTTAAGCTCAGCGATAATCGCCTCGCACGCTTTATCCATACCTCGCTTAACCTCGATAGGATTTGCGCCTGCTGTAATGTTGCGTAAGCCCTCTTTGAAAATCGCGTGCGCCAAAATAGTAGCTGTTGTCGTGCCGTCTCCTGCTTGGTCTGCTGTTTTGCTCGCCACTTCACGCACGAGTGCTGCGCCCATATTTTCAAGGCTGTCTTTAAGCTCGATTTCCTTAGCCACGCTCACGCCGTCTTTTGTGATGGTAGGAGCGCCAAAGCTCTTTTGTATAAGCACATTGCGCCCGCGTGGTCCCATTGTAACCTTTACAGCGTCATTGAGTTTTTTAACGCCCTCGTAAAGTTTGTTTCTTGCCTCGTCTGAAAAAATGATTTCCTTTGCCATTTTTTGTCCTTTCTTATTTTACGATACCTAAAATATCGTCTATGTTTAAAACTAGAAATTCATCATTGCCTAGTTTCACCTCTGTGCCGCCGTATTTAGCGAACAAAATCTTATCGCCGTTTTTCAGCTCGCTTATCTCTTTGCTGATGGCGACTACCTCGCCCATTAAGGGCTTTTCTTTGGCGTTATCGGGTATGATAATGCCAGAAGCCGTTGTCTTGGTGTCCTCAACGCGTTTTGCTAAAACTCGTTTGCCTAAGGGTTGAAAATTCATTTGTTGTCCTTTCTGTTAAACTAACATTTTTAAATGTGAAATGAAACGACATTATAGACAAAAAAATTTAATTTGTCAATACCTTGCGAAAAAAATTTCATAAAAGTTTAGTGAAAGTGGCTAAACTTTTATGAGTTTTATTTGCGAAAGGTTGGAAAGCTCGCTTGAATTTGAGCGACAAAATGAGATGAAAATTTTGTGAATTTTTGTATTTTTTTGTCATCGTGTGTAAAATAAGGGCTGATTTGCATAACAAGTTGCAAAAATTCAAGTAAAAGCCTAAAATTTTGTCATTTTGAACCTTTCTAAAAGACGACCAAGCGGGTTGCAAATCGTAGCCGTAGCAAAAATCCGCATAAATAAGGCTTTAAATTTGTTTTTTAAAGATAAATTTAAAATCTCTCCACTAAATTTTTGGCTAAATCCTTCATACTCTCGCCGTTTTGGGCTTTTAGCTCTTGTATCACGCCATCTTGCGCGAGCAAAATCCTGTCCGCCATATCAAAATACTTCTCATCGTGGCTTATGGCAAGGATTGTTTTGCCTTGTTTTTTGAGTAGCGGCAAAAGTTTGGTGTAAAAAAATCGCCGAAAAATCGGGTCTTGGTCGGCGGCAAACTCGTCCAAAACTAAAATATCCCGCTCTTCAAGCAAGGCTATCAGCATAGCAAGCCGTTTTCTCTGCCCTGTGGAAAGTTTTGTCGTGGTGATTTGTCCGTTTATGACTTGTGTTTTTTGTGAAAGCTCTAAAATTTCGAGCCAGCTTGCGATTTTAGCTTCGCTAGCTAAGCCCTCATCGGAAATAGCTTGCGTGAAAAGATGAAAATCGCTAAAAATTGCGGTGATTAAAGAGCGATACTGCGCTTTGTTACGCTCATTTATGGGCGTTTCGTCCAAGTAAATCGTCCCGCTACTTGGGGCGATGAGAGCGCACAAGAGCAAGGAAAATGTGGATTTACCACTGCCGTTTTTGCCGATGAGAAAGACAAGCTCGCCCTTGTGGATTTCAAGGCTTGTTGGTGCGAGCGAAAACTTGCTATCATAATGAAAGCTGACTTTGTCAAAGCGCACCAAGTGCCAAATTTTGGGCGCTTTAACAAGCTCAAATTCGCCCTTATGCTCGCTGAGCGCTAAATTTTCGATTTTATCCAAAGAAACCTTTGCCATTAAAAGTGTGGGAATCGTGTCTATGACGCCCATCAGCGGCGTGCGCAAAAAGAGTATGGCGATGGCGATGGTTGTGGCACTTTCTAAACTCGCCCAGCCAAAGCGCAAGGAAAGGTAGAATTCAAAGCCAACAAGGGCTAAAAAGCCTACATTTGTGAAGTTGCTTGATAGGCTTTGAAAAAGCGCGCCCATCACATTTGTGTCGCGCTTGCCCTTTGCGTGTTTTTCAAATTCATTCTCATAATAAAGCTTAGCCCTATAAGCGTTTAAAGCTAGCTCTTTGCGCCCATCAATGATATTTTCATAGTCTTTTTGCAAGGCATCATCTATTTCGCGCGATTTTCTAAAATACTGATAATCCTTCATCAAAAAGCGATAATCCACAAGAAACAAAAGCGCAATAAAAACCGAGCAAAAAAGGAAAATTTTAGGCGATAAAAGATAAAGATAAAACGAGCTTGCGATGATGAGAATCAGGGACTGGATAAAGTCTGGAAAGCGCAAAAGCCCGAAAGATATGATACGCACATCGTTGTTAAGGCTTGCAAGTAGCTTTGCTTTGGTGATTTGCTCTATCTTTAAAAATGGCGTGTCAAGGATTTGTTTGACGAGCCTTTTTTGCATTTTAAAGATGAAATTTTGCCCAAAACGCGCCAACGAAATCTCCACAAAAAGCGAACAGGCGAAAAAGGTAAGCAAAAGGGCGGCAAAATAAGCTATGTAAATGCCCTTTTCATCGCCACTTTTAAGCAAATATTCGTTAATAAAAGCCAAAGTGCCAACGCCGAGCAAACTCGTAGCCACGCTTAAAAGCAAAAACGCCAAAACCTTGAATTTGTGAGCGATGACAAGCTGAATGATGAATTTCATCGTGCTTCCTTAATGTGGCAAAGGCGTGAATTTAACGCCATAACTTTACTCTTGTGAGTTTAGCACAATACCATCAATAAAAATCAAAAATTTAGGCTTTTGCTTGAATTTTTGCGCTTTTAAAATGAGATTTTTAATGAATTTTTGAAATGAGTTTTCAAGGTAAATTTTTTAAAACAAGTTTTTGAAATAAAATTTGCAAATAAACTTTGAGACAAGTTTTTTAAAATGAGTTTAAAAAAAACTTTAAAACAAACTTTTAAGAAATTCAAGGCTTTTTAAAAAGCCTTGAATTTTGTGCGCTAAATGCTACTGCTTGCATTTTTGAGCGACAAGTTGTCTTCTCATATAGGCGATTTTGCTTTGCAAAGGCAGCTCTTTTGGGCAGTTGTCCTCGCAAGCAAGCAAGCTCATACAGCCAAAAACGCCATCATCATCGCCCACAAGCTCGTAAAAATCCTCCACGCTTCTGTGGTCGTGCGGGTCTTGCAAGTAGCGAGCCGTGCGCAAAAGCCCTGTCGCGCCGATGAAATTTGGGCGCATTAGCTTGGTAGCGCAGCTTGCAAGGCAAATGCCGCACTCTATGCACCTGTCAAGCTCAAAGGTTTCATCAGCCACGGCTGGCTCGATTTTTTCTTCAAGTTTGCTTATATCAACTTCTTTTTCGTTATGCACCCAGCTTTCAACGCGCTTGCACATACCCTCAAACCACTCGCCTGTATTGACACTCAAATCCTTGATATGCCTAAACGCAGATAAGGGCATAAGCTCGATAACGCCGTCTTTGTAGTCCTTTGTGAGCGTTTTGCAAGCAAGTTTTGGCGTGCCGTTTATCATCATCGCGCAACTTCCGCAAATGCCCGCCCGACAAACAAAGTCAAAGCTCAAATCCGCATCAAATTTCTCGCGAATTTGAGTAAGACACACAAACACCGTCATAAAGGGCGTTTCTTCAAGCTCATAAGTAGCAAAATACGGCTTTGAAATTTTGCTTAAAGGGTTGTATTTAAACGCCTTAATCGTTAGTTTTCTACTCATAATCAACTCCTGTTCTTTGATTTGGGGCTTTGTATTTGGCTTGCAACTCATAGTGCATTAGCGCGTCTTGAATTTCATAGCGGTTTTTGCCCTCTTGTTGCATTTTGGCTGTGATTTCATCAACCTCAGCTTGGCGTTTGGCGCTGAGCGGATTTTCGATGATATTGCCTTTGGCGCCGTATCCGCGGAATGCTGGGGGCATTTCCATTTTCATAATGTCAAGCTCCTCATACTCCACTTGTGGCGAAGTTTCGCCCTCTACCCAAAAGGTGTTGGTGCGTTTCATCCACTTTTCATCATCGCGTTTTGGATAATCCTCTCTATAATGCGCCCCACGGCTTTCTGTGCGAAGTAGCGCGCCTTTGGCTACGCAAAGTGCGACTTTAAGCATTCTTGGCACGCGGTAAGCCTCCTCTAACTCGGGGTTAGCGCAATCAAGCTCCTTGCAATGCACCTTGACATCAAGAGACTCTTTGTAAAGGGTTTCAAGCTCATCAACGGCTTCTTGCAGGGTTTTGCCCGTCCTAAAAATCGCCACTTTTTCCCACATAAGCTCTTTCATCTTGTTTTTAATGTCAAAGACATTGTGCTTGCCTGTCTTGCTGACAAGGCTTTTAAGATAATCATACTCTTGTGAGAGATATTTTTTGACTAAATTTGTGTCGATTTTCTCGCCGTTGTTTTTGCAATACTCGGCAAAATAATCGCCCACTATCATACCAGCCACGACAGTTTCAGCGCAGGAATTTCCGCCTAAGCGGTTAAAGCCGTGCATATCCCAGCACGCAGCTTCGCCACAAGCAAAAAGCCCGTTTAGCCACTGACTTTCGCCGTTTGGCTTGGTGCGAATGCCGCCCATACAATAATGCTGCATAGGTAGCACAGGCGCCCAGCCCTTTTCGCCCTCATCAGCAGGGTCTATGCCGTTGAAAGTTTTGCAAATGTCTTGCACATCGCGTAAATTCTTTTCAATGTGCGCTCGCCCTAAAATCGAAATGTCAAGCCATAAATGGTCTCCATAAGGGCTTTTTACGCCCTTGCCCTTGCGGATATGCTCCATCATTCTGCGGCTTACGACATCGCGGCTTGCAAGCTCTTTTTTCTCTGGCTCATAATCAGGCATAAAGCGGTAGCCATCAACATCGCGTAAAATTCCGCCATCCCCTCGACAACCCTCAGTCAGCAAAATGCCACTTGGCACGATAGGGGTTGGGTGAAACTGCACCGCTTCCATATTTGAAAGGCGACAAAGTCCTGTTTCAAGGGCTATGGCTGCGCCCGTTCCCTCGCAAATCACGGCGTTTGTGGTTTGTTTATACACTCTACCATAACCGCCTGTGGCTATCATCGTGCCACGAGCAACAAAGGCGATGAGCTGTCCGTTTGTCAAGTCTCTTGCAATCACGCCCAAGCAGCGTTTGCCATCGTGCATTACGCGCACGGCTTCCATTCTGTCGATGATTTTAACTTGATTTTTGATGGCTTCATTTGCCACGCCATAAAGCATACAATGCCCTGTCGCATCGGCGATGAAACAGGTTCGCCATTTTTTCGTGCCACCAAAATCGCGAGCGTTGATTAGTCCGTGTGCGCTTTCTTTTTCTTCTATCGTGGTGCGCTCAGCGTTGATGACAACGCTTCTAGGTCCTTTGGTAACCCTAGTCCAAGGCACGCCCCACGCCGCAAGCTCTCTAACCGCCTTTGGTGCAGTTTGGGCAAACATTCTTGCTACTTCTTGGTCGCAACCCCAGTCAGAGCCTTTTACCGTGTCGGCAAAATGCACATCTTCGTTGTCTCCCTCGCCCTTAACGCTATTAGCAAGGCTTGCTTGCATACCGCCTTGCACGGCTGCTGAGTGTGAGCGTTTTACAGGACAAATACTTAAAAGCGTTACGCTTTGTCCGCTTTTTGCCACTTCAATCGCCGCTCTTAAACCCGCTAAACCACCGCCTACTACTAAGGCATCGCTGTATTGTATATTCATATCTTACTCCATATCCTTAAATTTAGGCTGATAAGCCGATTTTGATGAAAGCAGCAAGGCTCAGTGCGCCAAGTGCTAGGAAAAACACGCTGATTACCCATTTAGCTGTTTTGAGTTTTTTGCGGCTTGCTTTGGCGTCTTTGCCCTCAAACCAACCCCATTTCACGCAAAGGCGGTAAAGTCCCACGCTGCCGTGTAGCTCCACGCAGATAAGCAACACGATATAAAACGCCCACATAAAGTGGTTGATAACCCTGTCCGCACTCATCGCACCGCTGATTTTGTCGGCGTTTGTGATGATGATGATGAGATGAGCTGAGCCTAAAAAGAACATTACAAAGCCCGTGAATGCTTGCACCCACCACAAAGTCGTGTCTTCGTGCTTTATCATCTTTGTGTGAGTGCGTAAAATTTGGAACTGCCTAAAATTGATAGGAAATTTACGCATCGCAAGCCCCGCGTGAATGATAAAAATCATCAGCACACAGGCGGCTAGAAACGAAGTGATATAGCTCATAATCGGATTGTCATAGACAAATCGTAGCTCCAAAAAATGAACCACTGAGTTGAAAAATTCCTCGCTGACTAAAATCGTGGATACAAAAAACATATGCAACCACATAAAAAGCCCGAGAAAAAGTCCCGTAGCACTTTGGATAAAATCAAGACGCGCTGGCATTTTGCTCTTTTTACCCTCGATGCTTCGCCCTAAAAAACCTTCGATAAGCTGACTCATCGTTACTCCTTGTGAAAAATTTGTAATTTCGTAGGCATATTATAATTTAAATATCATTAAATTTCAATTAAATTTCAAAAAAATTGAGAAAAAAGTAAAAAAGTAACAAATTCAGCTTTTTGCAAAATTCCTTTGGCAAGGGCGTTGATGATGAGCGGAATTTTGCTTAAATTTATGTGAATTTGCGGTATTACGGCGCGCAAAAGGCGTGTCAATGCGTCTTGCTTGCTTTTTTAAGATAAAGCCACAAAAGCACGGCGCCTGCGAGCATTATCAGGCTTAAAATCTGCCCCATAGTGAAATTTAGGGCGACAAAGCCGAGTTGAAAGTCTGGTTCTCTGAAAAATTCACACACAAAACGAGCTAAGGCATAGCTGATGAGATACACCACGATGAGTTGCCCTTCAAAATGCTTGAATTTACGGGCGAAAAACACCACAAAAAACACTAAAACGCCCTCCAAAAAGGCTTCATAAAGTTGCGAAGGATGGCGAAGTGCGCCGCCTGCATAAATCCCCCACGGCATATCCGTTTCGCGCCCGAAAAGTTCTTGGTTTAAAAAGTTGCCTATGCGCCCAAAAGTGTAAGCCAAAGGCACGCTGATGCCGACTAAATCAAGATAGCGCCATATATTTTGCTTGTAGAATTTGCAAAAAAGTATGGTAGCAAGCAAAAAGCCCACCACAGCGCCGTGATAGCTCATTCCGCGAATGCCGACAAAGTTGCCATTTATGTCAAAGGGGTTGAAAATCTGCCACGGACGCGCCAAATACCAAGCCGTGTGCGTGTCATAAATGAGTATATAGCCTATGCGCGCGCCTAATATCACGCCAAGTTCTACCCAAAGGAAATAGCTGTCAAGCATTTTGTCGCTAATGTCTATTTTATCGCGCTTTACGAAAATTTTAGCGATGAAAAGTGCGAGCAAAAGGGCTGTAACATACATTAAGCTATACCAATGCACCTTAAAACCGCCTATGGTAAAGGCAACGACATTGAAATTTGAGTAGATATTTTGCCAAAAGTCCATTAAAAATCCTGCAAATTCGCCCTTAAAAGCGCGATGAAAAAACCTTAATGATGAATTTTATGTCAATTTCTCCATCATCACGCGAATGCAAGTCAATGGGCGTTTCAAGCTTGATAAGGCTTTGATAGCCCTTTAAATCTTCGATAAAACGATAAAAAATTTTAGGATTATCCATCACGGCACTTACATTAAACTCGCCAAGCAAATACTCAGGCTTTTTTTTGTGCTTGATTTCGCTTAAAGCAGGCTCGAAAAAATAATTCTCCAAAAAGCCCACTAAATGTGTCTTGTTAAAGTCTGCATCAAACTGAGTCAAAAGCTCTTTGTTGTCCTTTTCAAGCCCTTGCACGCGCTCTAAACTCTCTTGAAAGCTCTCATTGACGGCGTAATTTATGCCATTTTGCGAGCTAAGTTCAGCCATAGAGCTTTTGTAATCCTGCAAAATCGGCATTATCAAAAACATTATCAAGCCTCCGCACAAGCAGATGAAAAGTAGGCTGTAAAGCACAAGCTTGGTGATATTGATTTGCTCTAAACTTCTATCGTTCATTGTTTTCCTCTATGGTGTTGATACTTGTGAATTTAAGCCAGCCATTTGCCAGCGGATAAAAGCTCACTTCACTCTTGTCAAAGATACTTTTTAAGGGCGTTTGGATAAGCAAAGAAAAAATTTCGCGCGTGGGCGTGATGCCTTTAAGCTCTAACTTTTTTTTGTCCATATACAGGTGTTCAAGGCGAATGGAATTTGAGTCTATCACAAAGCCAAGCAGGTTTTTCATCACCTTTTCAATCTGCTCGTTTGAGCCGCGTTCGCCCGTAATGCTTAAAGACAAATCCTTTCTTTGCGTAAGCAGCTCAAAAAGGGCGTCATTTTGCGCAATGCCCTCTTGCAAAGCCACAGCTTCGAGCTTTTTGTTTTCAACCTGCGCTCTCATCGACATCACACGAGCATTTGCAAAAGAATAAATCGTAAAAATCACGCCCAAACACACAGCAAAAAACAGCACCCAAATTTTCGTAAAAAGGCTTACAAGCGGCTTGATACGCGGACGGACAAAGCTATAAGTCATATTTCAAGCTCCTTACGCATTAGCTCGTTCATTAGGTTGAAAGTGTCGATTTTAACGACTTCTGGCTTGATGAAAATCTCGCCCTCTATGTAGTCAAGCACCGCTTGGCTAATGTCTGAGTTGTCAAAAAACACCACTTCATCGATAAATTTAGCTTCATATAAAGAATTCGTGTAAAATTCCTGCACCCCGCCAAATATACAAGAACACATATCCATATCGCTGCCGAAATTACTCAAATCCATAGCTGAATTTGCGATATATCTTTCATTTGGGGCGTTTTGGGCTGCTTCATCAGCGTTTGCGGGCGCATTTTGTGGGGCATTTTCGCTAGCGTCTTCTCGTATCAAGCCCGCTACTTCCTCGCCTACCTCAGCATCTGGCATTTCATCAAGGCTGATTGAATCCTCGTCTAAATTGACTATGTTTTGCGTGCTCAAATCATAAAATTTACCAAAACTTATGCGCTTGTTTTCGCAAATCATCAGCGCAAGGTAGATAGAGTGGCGAAAGACAAAGAGCGTGTTTTTGTCTTTTTTGAGCTTGGTTTTGGTGTTGATACAATGATAAAGCAGCATAAAGGGCGAAAAAAGCAAATCAAGCTCGCCATAGTCCTCAAAAAGCCTTTTATACTCCCTAACGCTAGGCTTTGGAGCGCAAATTTGAGCGTTTAAAAGTGTTAAACTTTGCGTTTGCTTGCTGTCAATGCCAAATTTCCCAAGCTCGCCCGCACCCAAAACAGGCACAAGTGCTTGCTCGCTAGCGTCAAAAAAAGCACCGATATAATAAATTTGAAAATTTTGGCTCAAATTATCCACATATTGCAAGAGCTTTTTTTTGTCCTCAAAGCTTTTTTCGTAGGTTTTGACGACTTTATCGCCGCGAATGCTGCGTGCGCGAACGGCGTGCTTGTTGTCCTCAAAAATCACACAGATGAGAAGCTGAGCGACAAAGTTTCTCAAAAACATTTCATTCCTTTTTAAAACTATCTAACTTTGAAATGATAGCAAAATTTTCTTGGATTTTTGCCTTTGCTTCGTTTTTCTCTAAATTTTTTACGCTAATAGGCGCTGAAATGCGGTATTTTATGGTGCTAAAAGGCTTTGGCAGTATCATTTTGTCCCAGCTTTTAAATTCCCAAAAGCGGCTCGCTTCATAGTTTAAAAGCAAAATCGGCACATCTTTTTTCTGAGCAATACTCACAGAACCATCAGAAATAGAGCGGTAAGGTCCGCGCGGTCCATCAGGCGTTATCACTACATCATCGCCCCCATCAAGTGCGCGAAAAGCCTGCCTTATAGCCTCGCGCGCTCCCTTAAAGGTGCTGCCTCTTATGGTGTCTATGCTGAAATTTTCGATATTTTGCGCGATAATCTCCCCATCTTCGTGCTGAGAAATCATCACAAAAGCCCGCTTTTTGCCATACCAAAATTTCCTAAACACAAAGGGCATCAGCATCAGCCGTCCGTGAAAAAAAAGCAGCACGCAAGGCTTTTCAAGCGGGTGTCCCTCATAAATCTTGCGGCAGCTTAAAAACAGCGCCCATTGCGCCAGCCAAATGAGCCTTGCGGCGATTTTGATGACAATGGGCTTTTTGCTGAATTCCTTAAATTTCGTCATAAAATGCCTTTAAAATTCACGCTTTTTGGACTTGAATTTGCACTTTTGGGGCTTAAATTCACGCTTTTGCTTAAATTTTTCATCACCACTCTTTACTCTGTGTTTGATAAAGCCTGTGTTTTTTGCTCATTCCCAAACACCCACATCTTTACCTTTTAAATCTTCAATGATATTGATATATGGCTTGCCATCTATAAGCCAAAACCATTCTTTGACATTTTTTGTAATAGCTTCATTTTCTATGGCATTGTTAATCGTAAAAATGCCTACACGCGCCAAGTCGTTTTTATCGCCACTTGAAAGGTAATTGCATTTATCTTGTTTAACGAGCTTTGCTTCTTTTGCTATCTCATCAAGGTAGGCATAAAGCTCATCAAGCTTATATTTGCCCTCACGCAAAATCTTTTCCTCATCTAGCACTATTCTCACACTTCGCATTTTGCCCCTTTCGTATCTTAATGAAAGCGATTATAAAGAAAAATTCTTAATCAAAAGCAAAGCCCACAAACAAGCGTTTAAGCGTGGCAAAACGGGCTAATGATTTGGGCGCAAAATTTAAATCAAAGCATAAATTTGCCCGTAAGCGTTTGTTTGGGCGGTAAATTTAACAAAGGCGCAAATGCTGAATTTATCAAGGGTTGCGTTTCAGCACGCCTTGCACGCGCTTTGCTGAGTCAGCTTGGGCTAAGGATAAACGCACTATGGAGTTTTGCAAAGCCCGCAAAGAATGTGGCTCGTTTGCTTTAAGGCATACCATATCAAGCTCTTTAAGCACTATCTTTTCGCTAGCCACGCTAAATTCAAGTTCTCCGCGAAGCAACTGCACGCTAATATCAAAGGGAGCTTTATGCTCTTTCATTTGGCTGTTTTTAGGCATTAGGATTTGGATTTCTTTCGCGCTTTCATTTTGCGCAAGCACGCTCACAACGACATTTTCGCCGCTAAATTCAGCATTTTGCCAAGTAATAACTTGCATTTTCGTCCTTTTTGTGTGAATTTGGGCTAAATTCTAGCTAAATTTGTGCGCTTTTAGCTTAACAAAGGTTAAGTTTGCCCTTAAATTTGCACTCGCAAACAAAGCAAAAACAAAACCAACAAAGCAAGTGCAAAGCCTACAAAATAAGCGTAGAAGAGTGTTAAAAAGTGGTGGATTCAGCAGGACTCGAACCTGCGACCAACCGGTTATGAGCCGGTTGCTCTAACCAACTGAGCTATGAATCCACAAAGTTAGAGTAAATCGCTGTGAAAGTATCAAAAGCAAAATTATAGTGTAAAATTCTTAAATTTTGTGTTAATTTTGCTAAAAAATTTCAAATTTTCGCTAAAAGGGCGATTTGTGGGCTTTTGCGGTGCGAAAAATTCAGGCTTTTGAGCTAAAATTTATAAATTTTTGATAAACTCTACCGCTTCATAAGCATTTGCTTTGAGTAAAACGCCGTATTTTGCTAAATTTTGCTCGCTTTCATAGCCACAGGTTAGCCCTATGCACGAAATTTTAGCATTTTGCGCCGCCTTTATGTCTAAATGCGTATCACCAACCATAAAGGCATCGGCTTTGTCCTTATTTAAAAGCGTCAAAGCCTTTAAAATAGGCTCAGCACTTGGCTTTGGCTCGCTCACATCGTCCCTGCCAACCACAGCATTAAAAAGGTGCAAAACGCCTAAATTACGCAAAATAGCCTTGCTGGACGCCGTGCCTTTTGTAGTTACTACTGCTAAATCCGCAAAATCTCGCGCCACACTCAAAGCCTCTTTAACAAGCGGTAAAAGCGTGGTTTGAGCAAGATAAATTTGCAAATAATGCGCCTTGTAAGCTGCTATGCGCTCAGCAATTTGCTCGCCCACAAAGCCCAAATTTGCAAACATTATGTCAAGCGGAAAGCCTATCATAGCCTTTATGCGCTCATCATCAAAGTGCGCCTGCGTGCCTTGCAAAGCCACTTCAAAAGCCTCTAAAATCGCCTGAGTGCCGTCTATAAGCGTGCCGTCTAAATCAAAAAGTATGGTTTTTTGTTTTTTTGCTTTTTTCATAGGGCAAATTATAGCGAAAATTTTATACTTTAAGTTGCGTTTGATAGATAAATTAAAATCTGTGCCATATAAAACTTTTAAGTCTTTTGGTGCGTTGTTCGCATAGTTCTTTGACTTCTTGAATTTTCTCACTTGATTTGTTTTTACACTTACGATGAGCTTTGCGGCTTGTCCTTTTCATAGAATTTAAAACAAATGTCTTTCTATAATGTGTGTTTTTTGAGTTTCTAAATTTAGCAACATTGAATTTAAATGCGAAATTTGAGTTTCAAGCTTTTCTATGCAAGAGCTGATTTTTTCTTGCTCTTTTAAAGGCGGTAGTGGGATTTTAAAATTAGAAAATTGCGGTAAAGTAAGCTGTGGGATATTTACTCCGCTTTGCTCGATTTTATTATTATTAAGGACTAATTCTAAAAATTTTAAATTTGAATTTCTGTTTGGAATTAAAACAATCAATCTCACAATAGGATAAAAAGGCTCAAATCTTGCAACAGCATATCCTATTGTGCCTCTTGCTGAAATAGTTACAGCATTTTGCGTAATTGTGGGCTTATTTGTATAACCATAAAGTCCTTGTTTTTCTATTGCATTAGCATAAATAGGAATAAAGCATTCTTGTGTTTTTGTTTCTGAAAATACTTTTGGCTTATCACCACCTGCTAGTAATTTTTCTGCAATTTGCGAAATGGCGACTCTCTCCCAGCCTTGTTGTGGTGGGTGTGGCAAGGCGTTTAAATCTTTTTGCAAAGCGTTTAAATCAAATTTGAAATTTAAAGAAAGGGCTTTAAAGGTGCTTTGAAATTCTAAAAGTGTGTTTAAAAGGCTTGTAGGCTCTTGCGTTTCATCTTCGCTGATGCCTGTTTGTGCTAAAATGGCTTTGATTAACTCTTTTAAGCACTGCTTAGCCTTGTTTAACGCGCCGTTTTGTTTTTCTACCATTTCGCATTCGCTTACGATTTGTTTTTGAATTTCAAGTGGCGGTTTAGGGATTTGGATATTTTCTATAAAAGTTTTTGAAATATTTTTTAAAGCAATACCTTTAAAGCCAACCTCTAAAATTTCTAAATTAGCGTTAATTACTTCATAGAAAAATTTCAAGTAAATATCTTCTTTATCGCTTGTAAAAATATAAGTGTGGTCAGAGCTTGAAAATTTTCCATTTAAATAGTGAATATTTGCTCCACCACCATCACCGATAATCAAAGCCTCCGTATCAAAGTCTGCCTCGTTGCATTTTTCTATAATTTTAGAGCTTTTGATAAAAGGATAAATACCGCTTGGATTTGCAAATGAAGCTGGGCGTTTGCCCTTACCTTGACTTTTTAAAGCTTCACCAAGTCTTACTAACTCAAATTTAGAATTTTCAAAAGGATTTGCGTGGTTTGTTTTGCTTGATGAGGTGGCAGGATTAAGCGTGATGGCTTTGTTAAACTCAGCCCTTGAAAAGTCAAGCATCTCCACAAGCCTTGCTTTAAAGGCGTGTTTTTCTAGCTCTTGTGGGATTTGATTTGTGTTGTTTAAAAACGCATTTTTAATTAAAACATTGATTTTTGTTTCGTTGTGTGGATTTTCTCTGTCAAAAAGCTGGCTTTGGTAGGGGTTGTGTAGTTCTTTTAAGCCCTCATCGCCTTTGCGGTTGCTCCACTCATAGCCTAAAAATTTCTTTTGCTCTTTTAAGTCGCTTGGGGATTTGACGATTAACACTTCGGTTTTGTGATTTAGAGCAAAATGAAGCAATTTGTCTTTTTCGATTTCAAGGGCAAATTTTAAAAAGGTTGCCTGTTTTAAGGCGTCTTTTCCTACTTGGTTTTGGGCGTCTTTGTAGGCTTTGGTTTTTAGTAAATTTGCATACTCGCTTGAGCTTAAAAACGCCTTTTCATACTCGCTAAATTCTTGGGTTTTGGCTAGGGTTGTGTTGATTTTGCCGTTTAAAAACTCGCCAAAATCCGCTTGGTTGTAACCCATAAACTCGCAATACTCACGCAAAAAGGCGTTTAGATAAACATTGTCAAAGCTTAAAGACTCTTCTATGTTGTCTTTTAAATTTAAATAGCTTTGCGAGTCTTGCGAACTAGCGTAAGTTTCGCGCTTATTCGCAAAAAGAATGATTGTGTTTGTGCCTGTTGCGCCAAATGTAGCACTTCCTAGCTCGACAATGGCGATAATGTCAAAATTTCGCAAGATAATCTCGCGCGTGCTTTCGTAAATCCCGCCTTTGTTTAAAATAGAGCTAGGCAGGACTATGGCAAGTTTTGCGTTACTTGCTAAAAGCGAATTTGCCCGTTCGATAAAAAAGCATTCAATGGCGTTAAAGCTGTCTAAATCGCTTACTTTATCTTTTAGCTCAAATTTAGCATAAGCGCTTTTGTTTAGTGTATTAGCAAAGCCTTTGACAGAATAGGGCGGATTTGAAATGAGCAAATCAAAATCTTTGTGCGTAAATTTAGCAAAGTCAAGCGCATCGGCGTAGGTGATGTTGATTTTTTCTTGCGAAAACATAGCGGCGGCGACTTTTGCGACCTTGCTTAGGCGGTATTCTTTTTCTATGCCGTAAATGTGGCTAAAAAGCTCGTCTAAACGCTCTTGCTTTTGCTCGTCATTTGGCAAAATTTGCGTGAGTATATTTGCGTAAGTGTTTAAAAAATGCCCCGCTCCGCAAGCATAATCAATCACCTTTGGCGTGCCTTTTTCAAGCATAGTTTCAAGCGGCAAAGAGTGGATGATAAACTCGCAAATTGGCATAGGCGTGAAAAACTGCCCTTCATCTTGCTTCATACCTTTTTGCAAAAATAGCTCAAAGAGATTGCCTAAGAGTTGGTTGGTTTTATTTTGCGTGAGTTTAAGCTTTTCAAAAAGCTTGACAACGGCTTTTAGCACTTCGCCGTTTTGTAAAAAAAGCTCTTTATTATGCACTTCTAAAAAGCTAAAATCGCTGTGTGAGTAGAATTTGAGCTGGCGGATAAACTCTTGCATTTGTTCTTTTAGGTGTTTGGCTTTGATTTTTTGGCGTTTAAAATCGCTGAATTGTTCGTTGATTTGCTCATCGCTTATATAAGTAATTTCTTCGCCTAAAAATTCTTTCATCGCTTCTTTATAAAGCAGCATTAGCCTATCTTGCATAGCCTCGATACTATCGCTTGCGTTGCCACGGTAGCAAAAGTTTAGAATTTCTTTATTGTGATTTTCGTCATAAATTTTACAAAGAAAGAGATTTACGAGCTTGTCAAAGGCGTTTTCTTTGCCTGAGATGTTGTATTTGCGTAAAATTTTAGCAAATTCGTGGTATTTGCCATCTTCATAGGTTTTGCCCTCATCGTTGTAGCTTGAAAGCTCTTGTAAATCCTCAAAACAAAGCGCGTTTTTGCCCGCCTCATAAGCGTTTATGTTGCGCTCAAAAATGCCGATTTCGGCGTATTCTAGTTTATAAACTTCCCTCCACACCTCAAAAGCCTCAGCCGAGCTGGTGGCGTGCGCGTAGCCTGTGATGATGGTTTTGTATTGGGTGGATAAATCTTGTAAATAGCTTTTGTTATCTTGTGTGGCGATGATGAAATTTGAGTAATTTAAGCTAAAATCTTGGGCGTTTTGGTTTTGCGGGGAATTTGGTTTTGTTAAATCGCTCGTGTAAAGGCAGAGAAATTTCACACTTTTTTCTTGCCAAAAATAGCTAAAAAGCTGTCCGCCGTCAGTTTGCATTCTGCGCCACTCTTTCATAAATTCGCTATTTTTGCTATCTGTCGTTTTGCATTCTATGAGTAAATAAGGCTTTTGTTCGTTATCTCGCACTAAAATGTCCGCCTTGCCACCCTTTGCCTCTCGCCCTAAATTCCATCTAGGCTCTAACTCGATATGCTCTTTTTTATAACCCTTTTGCAAAAGTCTATGCACGCACTCAAAAACGACAAAATTTTCAGGGTGAGAGAAATTGCTCGTGGTGTCATCGTGGATAATAATGCCATTTGGCTCGCTTAGATTCGCGCTTGTATTTGCAGGATAGATAAGCTTTTTTGCTTTAAAATCCACTTTTAACGCGGTGTTATTTGCAAGCGTTTTACTGAAAATTTGCGCAGGATTTTCTTTAAAATCAAGCAAAATAAGTAAATCTTTAAAATTTTCTTTTGTTATCATCTTGTGCCTTTTATCAAATAATCTTGTGATTATAGCAAATTTTTGTTAAATCACTTTATCAAAGCCGAAATTTCCTTGAAATTCGCGTGCTTGCTGTCTTTTAAAAGGGCAAACACTATGCTTTCAGCGGGCAAAACGCTCAAAGTTTCAGTCGCTGAAAGAGAGTGAAAAAAGTTAAGTGCCATTTCATAGCTTTTGCCACTGCGTGAGCTGATACAATCGCCCACCACAACGCATTCATAGCCCAAATTCACAGCTTGCATTACGCTTTGAAGCACGCAAATGTGAGCTTCTATCCCAAAAATAACAAGGGTTTTGCACCCGCTACTTGCGATAAATTCACGCATATCCCTGTCGCCAAATATCCCAAAGCTCGTTTTTTCAA
>UQBJ01000023.1 GCA_900539255.1 uncultured Campylobacter sp.
AGTATGAGGAAGCCAAACGCTACTATCACGGCGAGCAGCTGCCGCCCGATGTTAAGGCAGAGTTACAAGGGCGCGGGCAAATCGAAAGAGCGAGCGGCGATTAAGGTCGATGAAATGTATATGAGCGGAAACTTGGGAGTGAAGTATAGGTTTTAAAAAGGCTTTGGCTTGTCATTGCGAGCCGTTTAAAAAACGGCGTGGCAATCTATAAAGCTGAATTTGTGTTTAAATTTGTGGCTTGTCAAGCGGGCTTACTTTGAGCTAAGCTCGTCTCTTTTTGGGGACGAGCTTTGATTTGTCGTTTTGAGCTTTAGCTAGAAGGCGACTCTACGGATTGCAAGGCGTAGCTACAGCAAAAAAACGCACGCGCTGTCATTTTGAGCGTTAGCGAAAAATCCATAGAATTTTAAGATACACTTTAATTTTATGGATACTTCGCTGTGCTCAGTATGACAAGATTCATCACTATAATAAAAAAATTAGCATAACAAGGAATTTGTTATTTTGAGTGAGTGAAACGAGCAAAAAATCTACACCACTGCTATCATTTTTGAGCCTTTGCAAAAAGGCGAAAAATCCAAAGAAATTTAAGATATACTTTAAATTTATGGATATATTGCTGCACTCAGTATGACAGGATTAAGAGTTTTTAATAGTTTAAAATATTTGTCATTTTGAGTGAGTGAAACGAGCAAAAAAATCCACGCAAATTTCGTCTCAATACTCTATTTTTAGTAATCAATTCTCCGTGTTTTGCGCAAACAACGCTTTTCAGCACGACTAAGTTAAATTTGCAAAACAAAGCTCATCTGGCTGCCCTTGCCAAAGGTGCTTTGTATTTGCAAGGTTGTCCCGTGTAGGGCAAGGATTTTTTTCACTAAAAACAACCCTATGCCAAAGGAATTTTCGCTTTTTGGGTTGATTTTGTAGAATTTTTTAGTGATGAGTTTGAGTTTGTCCTGCTCTATGCCGATACCGCTGTCTTTGACGCTTACCAAAACGCCATTTTTCAACACTTTTAAGCGAAGTGTAATGTCCTTTTGGCTGTATTTTAGGGCGTTTGTGAGTAAATTTATCAGCACTTGCTCGATTAAAAGCTCATCAGCAAGCACCTTGCAAGGCTTTGCTTGTAGTTTAATGCGCTGGCTAGCAAGGTTTTGACACACTTTTTCGCACAAGGTAAGCAGCTCAAACTCGCTTTTTTGCACGCCTTGCTCGCTGAGATTAAAGACAAGATTGAGTTTGTCGGCGAGTTTGTCGAGCTTTTGGCTTTGGTTTTGAATTTTAGTAAGCATTAAAAGCCTTGTTTTGTCGTCAATGCCCTGCTCTTTTAGGCTTGAAACACCTAGTTCTATGACGCTTAAAGGGTTTTTAAGCTCGTGAGATATAGCTGAAATCACGCTTGAAAGCTGGGCGTTTTTGAGCGCGATTCTGTCGCTTTGCTTTTTGTTTTGCTTTTGCCTTTTCAAAAGCTCATTTTTGCTTGCATAGAGCTTTGAATTCAAAAGCGAAAGTTCCTTAAAGAGCGATGAGTCGAGCTTTACGCACTCTTTTGTGTTGATTTTGTCTAAAAAAAGCAAGATTTTAGCGAAACTCGCACCTAGTTTGCTCGCAAAGACTTGCAGCAGCACGAAAAAAAGCAGCACACAGCCCGCAAAGATAGCAAACACCTTGCCCCAATACCCATCAAGCTCCAAAATGCGCGGATACACGATGATAACATAGCGATAAATCCCCGATTCATAGACCTTGTAAAGAGCCTTTCTGCCCGAAAGCGTGGCGTTGTGGATAGTGCTATCAAAAAGGGCTGAATTTGACATTTGATTGAAAAGCTCGTCCGTGTTTTTTAGGGAGCTAAACGCCCTGCCCTTTGCGAATTCGTTGCTAAATTCAGCCTTGTCTTTATGCACGATGATGAAATCCGCCCTAGTTTGCGCCGCAAAATCCTTAATAGTGCTTGAATTTAGCTCATTTAAAAGCGAAAAACGCAGGGTATCATCAAGTGTTTTGAGCTTTTGCTCGTATTGTTTGAAAAGCAAGGTGTTGATATTTGAGCTTACAAGCAAATACACGCTCGCCCCAAACACCGCAAAAAGCGCTAAAAAGAGCAGTCCAAAGGCGTGTTTGGTTTTTAGCATAGCTTATAACCCACGCCACGAATGCTTTGTATGTGAGCTTTTAGGGCAGGAAATTTAGCCCGAAGCCTTGTTAGAGCTATGTTTATGGTTTTGTCATTTGTGCTAGTATCGTCCCACACGCATTCAGCTAAAAATTCACGGCTTAAAACGGCGTTTTTGTTTTCAAAAAAGCATTTTAAAAGCTCAAATTCAAGGCTTGAAAGCTGAATTTGCTCTTTTTTGAAAAAGCACAAGCGGTTTTCTAAATCTAACAAAAAGTCCTTAAAAGCAAGCTTTTCGCTCTCTTTTTTGCTGCGTTTTACAAGGGCTTTTATGCGCAAAACAAGCTCGTTAAAGTCAAAAGGCTTGGTGATATAATCATCACAGCCCTTTTCAAAGCCCTGCAAAATGTCCGTTTGCAAGGCTTTTGCCGTGAGAAAGATGACAGGCTCGTTGTATCCTTGCTTTCGCAAATTTGAAACAAAGTCTATGCCGTCCTTGCCAAAGGGTAAATTCCTATCTACAAGCAGTATATCAATGTCTTGCTCGTCCAAAACTCGCTCAACGCCCACGCACTCGTAAAATGCAAAAACTTCATACCCCAAAGCACGAAAGCGCAAAGCCAAAAGCTCGTTTAAGTCCTTGTCATCTTCGATTAAAACAAGCTTTATCATCTTTTAATGTCATCAAAGTTCGGCGTAGCGGGCAAAAATGCAGGCTTCATAAGCGTTAAGCTCATCAAGCACGGCTTTGCCGATAAACTCATCGACTAAAATCACGGCTAGCGCGTAGCCTGAGCCGTCCCGTCCTAGTCTAAAATCGGCTATGTTGATTTTGTTGTGCGCTAAAATTCCGCTGATTTTAGCGATAACACCCGGTATGTCTTTGTTTTTAAAGATTATCATCTTGCCTTTGGGCTTGAAATCTGTCTTAAAGCCGTTTAAATCCACTATGCGCTGGTCATTTTCCTCAAAAATCGTCCCCGCCACTGAAAAGCTCGCATTTTCGGTAACGATTTTCACACAAAGTTTGTTGTTGTAGCCTGAGTTTGGCAAGGTGGCAAAGCCAAGTTCTATGCCCTTTTCTTGCGCCATAAATTCAGCATTGACATAGTTTATACTCTCGCCCAAAATGCTTTGCAGTGCGCCCACAGCGGCAAAGGTAAGCATTGACTTTGCATACTCGCCGATTTGCCCCTCCGCTTCAAGCCTTATGCTTTTTATCGCGCCCTTTTGCATTTGAGCGCACAAAAACGCCATTTTGGAGACTAGCTCGATATAAGGCGCGACAAAATTCGGTAAATCCTCCGTTTTTATCGGCAAATTTAGCGCATTTGGGTAAGAAATGCCACGCGCGGCGTTTAAAGCCTGCTCGCACGCTTGAATGGCGATATTTGCTTGACTTTCAAGCGTGTTTGCCCCAAGGTGCGCACTCACAGACACATTTTCAAAATCCAAAAGCGGATTATCCGTGGCTGGTTCTTTAACAAAAACATCTATGCCAAGCCAAGCGATTTTACCGCTTTTTAGCCCCTCGCACAAGGCTTCTTCGGTGTAAAGCCCGCCACGAGCGCAGTTAATGAGACGAACCTTATCTTTCATCTTTTTAAGCTCATTAAGCCCTATCATACCATTTGTTTCTTTGGTTTTGGGTGTGTGGATAGTGATGAAATCGCTCTTTGTAAGTATGTCATCTAAATTTGTGGTGTATTGCATATCCAAATCCGTTACTTTGGACGGCGAAATATAAGGGTCATAAGCAAGTATCTTCATACCAAACGCCTTTGCACGCACGCCCACGCGTGAGCCTATGTTGCCAAAGCCGATGATACCGAGTGTTTTGCCCATCAGCTCCACGCCATACCACTTTTCACGCTCCCATTTGCGCTCTTGTTTAAGGTAGTTGTGCGAATTTACAAAAGAACGCGCCGAGCATAAAAGGTGCGCCATAGTAAGCTCCACTGCGGCTATGGTGTTAGCTGTGGGGACATTCATCACTATGATACCGCGCTTTGACGCGCCTGCTATATCGACATTATCCACGCCCACGCCAGCGCGGATTAGGGCTTTGAGATTTTTCGCCGCATTCAAAAAAGCTTCGCTCACCTCAGTTGAACTTCGAGTAATCGCCACATCGACATCACCAAGCATACCCAAAAGCTCATCTTTTGGCACTTTGGCTGCTTCGATACACTCTATATCCTCAGCCTCACGCAAGAGCTTCACGCCCTCATCTAAAATCGCATCGCAAACGATGACTTTTTTAGCCTTTTTCATAACCACACCTCCGTAAATTTCGCGTTTATTTCGTAGTTTTTTAGTTTTTTTACTATGTCTTGCATAACTTGTTCTTCATTTGTATCCAAAAATATCTCCAAAGCCCTGTCCGTGCGTGTGAGCGAGTATCTTATCTTAAAAGAATTCAGCGTTTGTTTGAGACAAAAAAGCGAATACATATCATTTTTGTCAATGCTGAGCTGAAAATACCGACTCTTTTCGCGCAGCATACTTGTATCCACGCTAAAACTCATCGAAAAGCGTTCAGCCGCTGGCGAGTAGTCCTTTGGCTCATCAAAGGCAAAGATTTCTTGCCAGCTTTTGGGCTTTTCTTCTTGTGAGTCGTTCAAATCGCTTATTTGCGCGCTCGGGGCTTCATCTCGTGGCACAAAAGTGCTTTGGCTCGCACGAAAGGCATACACCACACCAAGCGCAAAGCCCAAAAACAGCACGCCCAAGCTCGCAAAAAAAAGATATTTTTTCATCATTGTGCCTAGCCTTTTCCGCAACCTTTAAGCTAAATTTTGCTTAAATTCAGCAAATTTAGCCCACAAATTTAAATTTACATCCCAAATTTGCTAAATTCCCGCCAAATTCAAGCCTTAAATTCACAAAGCAAACCTAGCTTTTTACGAAAGCTGCTCTTTTATAATGTCGCCTAGCGTTACCTTTTCATCGCTGTTGATTTCATTAAGCACTTCTCTTTCTTTTATGCGGTTGAGATTTTTCACGCTCAAACGCATTCTATGCCTTTTTTCATCGATGACAAGTATGCTTGCTTCGATTTCATCACCGACTTTTAGGCTCTCAATGTCCTTTTGAGAAATGTCTTCTTTGTGTATAAGCGCATCGACATTGTCCCCAAGCTCGACAAAAACGCCAAATTCCTTTATGTCTTTCACTTTGCCCTTGACTATGTCGCCTATTTTATGCCCTTTCATATACTCTTGTATAGGGCTAGGCACGAGTTCTCTGGTGCTTAAAGAAATTTTTTGCCTTTCTTTGTCGATACGCACGATTTTTACTTCCACTTCATCGCCGACTTTATATAAATTCGTGCATTTGTCTTGCCTGTTCCACGAGCAATCCTCATTATGCAAAAGCCCCTCGACATTTCCAAGCCTTACAAAAGCCCCGAAATTCGTAAGCGAAGTGATTTTGCCTTTCATCACATCGCCTATGCTGTGCGTTTGCAAAAACTCATCAAAAGGCTTCAAAAGCAAGTTTCGCAGGCTCACGCGCAACCTTTTTTCGCTCGGGTTGATTTCTATGACTTCCACATCAAGCTCTTGCCCCTTTTGAATGCAATCTTTTGGGTGTTTCAAGCCCTTGTCCCACGACATTTCGCTGATATGCAAAAAGCCCTCCACTTCGTTGCCTATATCCACGAAAGCTCCGTAGCTTTCAAGGTTTGAAACCGTTACTTTTATGGTGTCGCCTACTTCTAAATTGTCCTTTATCTCGTCCCAAGGGTCTGGCAGAGTGGCTTTTACCGACAAAGATAGTTGCTTTTTCTTTTTGTCATAGCGCAGTGCTTTAACTTGCACCTTGTCGCCCTCTTTGTAAAGTGCGCTAGGGTTGATATGCCCTCTGTGTGAGAGTTCGCTATAATGCACAAGCCCGTCAATGCCGCCCACATCGACAAACATTCCATAGCTTGTTATCTTTTTGATGACGCCGTCTAAAACTTCGCTGTTGTCCGTCAAGCCGCTGACAAGCTCATTTTGCTTTTTGCGCTCCTCATCAAGCACTTTTCGGCGCGACACAACGATACTACAATCGTCCTTGTCGATTTTCAGCACCTTAACTCTGAGCTTTTTGCCTATGGCGTTGTTTTCTTTAAAGGTGTATTGAGACTTTGGCAGGAAAAATTCAATCCCGCTTTCATCGACACAGACATATCCGCCCTTGTTTTTGCCGATGATTTTGACTTCATAGACCTTGTCAAGCTCCGCATCGGTGAAATTTTGGATAAATTCGTTGATTTTTTCCTTGCGAAGTGCCTTTTTGTGAGAGATTAAAGGGCGTCCTTGCGAGTAGCCCACGACAGCGACTTTTAGCTCATCGCCTACCTTGTAGAGCAGCGTTTCGCCGTCTTTTATCTCATTTAAGGGCAAAACGCCCTCCGATTTTTGCCCTATATCCACAAAGACTTCATCGTCCTTTATCTCCACGATTTTACCTTGTGTTAGGGCAGTTTTCCTGCCTTCAAACTCAGCCAGCAACTGCGCGAAATTTTCATCGTGCTCTTCGACAAAATCATCAAGTTTTGGCTGAATTTTCTTTTTTTGCTCGTGCATTCTTGCGCCTTTAAATAAATTTGAGTTTGTATTATAGCCTTTTTTTCTTTTGATTTGGTTTGAATTTGTAAATTTTTTCAAATTTTTTTCAAAATTTTTCAAATTTCGCCTTAAAATTTACCTTTCGCACTTTTTTCATTTTCTTTTTTCTCTTTTCTTTACTATTCTTTCTTTCTATTCTTTCTATTCTTTTCTCTTTTCTTTGTTCTCTTTTCTTTGTTCTTTCTTTATTTCTCTTTTATTTCTTTTCTTTACTTTTCTTCTTTCTTTTGTGAATTTGCCATACTAGCTTGTCATACTGAGCGCAGCGAAGTATCCATACAAAAAACGGAAAATAAACTACTGAACATAGAATTTATGGATTTTTCGCCTTTTTGCAAAAGGCTCAAAATGACAAAATACGCTGTCATTGCGAGCTTTGCGAAAGCAAAGCGCGGCAATCCACAAAAGATTGAGAGAGCAATCTCTCAATCTTTTTTTTATGCCTTAAAATCCTTGTCATTCTGAGCCTTGCGAAAGCAAGGCGAAGAATCCACTTGCAAAGCTCCGCTTTGCAATAAACACATTAACATTTAAGGCTAACGCCTTGAATGTTAATGCAAAACCACTATCAAATCTTTACGAAAAAAATAAAAGCCCAACCAACGCTTTTGATTTATCAAAAGCGCCTAAATTTCAAGGCGCAAAGCCTTGAAATTTCTAAAAGCCTAGCTAAAAAACGGCTAGGCTTTTTTATGCCTTAAATTCTTGTCATACTTTATTTTTTTGCTATACTTTGCTATTTTTATTTATACCTTGCTATTTCTTGTCATACTGAGCGCAGCGAAGTATCCATAAATTCAAAGCGTGTTTTAAATTCTGTGGATATTTCGCTAACGCTCAATATGACAACTTGTTTGTCATTTAAAATTTACCCAAAACTCACTCGCCGTTTGAATTTGCCTTTGTTTAGGCGAGTGCTTTTTTGGCGTAGGCTACGCCCAAGTCAAAAGCCTTTGCGTTGGCTTCTTTGGTTTTGGGCGGCACGCTGTTGAGCATCACTTCGCGCAAACGCGCTAAATCGATACACTCGCTCATCAAAGCCGCGATGGCTAGGGCGATGACAGATTGCGTGGCGACATTGCCTACCTCATCTTTGGCTATGGTGATGATGGGGATTTGATAAATGCGCCATTTCTTAAAGTCCTCATCGCTTGGCTGCACCAAATTTGGGTCAATGACGATGATACCGCCGTCTTTGACGCCCTTGTTAAAGTCCTTGTAGCCTTTGTTTGCGGTAGATAGCATAAAGTCTATCTCGCCCTCAATGGCATACGGAAACAAAATCTCTTTATCATCGATGATAATATCGACTTTTGTGGGACCTCCGCGCACTTGGGAGGTGTATGTGGAGGCTTTTGAGGCAAATCGCCCCTCGTCAATAGCCGCCTCTGCAAGTATCTCGCCCGCTGTGATGACACCTTGTCCGCCCTCACCGCCAAATCGTAGTTGGTATTTCATTTAAACCCCTTTAAATAGCGTTTTAAACGCCTTTTGTTTTTAAATTTTTGTGAATTTTCCAAAAAAATTCACGGAATTTGCGCTTTTGCGCCCTTTAAACTCGCCCCGCAAGCTACTTTACAAAGGAATTTAAAGGCTAGCTTTAAAAGTAGCCTTGCTTTGCTGTTTTAAAGCAGCTTGCAAAGACGGCGCAAAGTAAAATTCACGCTTTTCACGCAAGAATTTAAATTTACGCTCAAAAGCGTGAATTTTGCCCGCAAAAAGGGCGAAAATTCAAAACTTTCGCGTTAAAATTTAAGATGCAAATTTTATTTTAACGCCTCTAAATTTATCATTCTTTTTTCTTTAAAAGCCCTTCTTACTTCCTCATAAGCGTGGCAATACTCAGCGCGTTCTTTGTTCTCATAAAGCACGCCTGTGGGGAATTTGCCCGCTTTTTCCTCATCGCTCATCGTGTCAAATTTCGCTTTATCCACGATGCGAGCCTTTATCCAGTCGAGCATTTGCACGGCTTCGCCCATTTTATTTTTGCGCCCTAAATTTATGTGGCAGTTTGAAAAGACATCGACAAAGCTGTATCCGTTGTGCGCTAATGCCTTGTAGATAAGGTTTTCAAGCTTTGCCGCTTCGATGACATTGCCCCGCGCGATGAAAGTCGCCCCAGCCGCCTTTGTCAGCTCGCAAGCGTCAAAATTTGGGTCTATGCTGCCGCATTGTGCTGTAACCGTGTAAAAGCCTTGCGGCGTGGTTGGCGAGGTTTGCGAATTTGTAAGCCCGTAGATGAAGTTGTTGATGACGATATGCGTTAAATCCACATTTCGCCGACAGCCGTGTATGGTGTGGTTGCCGCCGATTGCGAGTGTATCGCCGTCTCCGCTTACCACGATAACTTTTTTGCTAGGATTTGCCAGCTTTATGCCTGTGGCGTAAGCAATAGCCCTGCCGTGCGTGGTATGAACGGTGTTGCAATTCACATAAGAACTCATTCTCCCGCTGCAACCTATGCCAGAAACTAGGCACACATCGTTCATATCCCAGCCGATTTTTTGGATAGCGCGAATTATACACTTTAACACAACGCCGTCCCCACAGCCCCAGCACCACTGCGTTGGCATTTTATCCACTCTTAAATACTCATCATAATCAAAAGCCATTATAACTCCCTTATCTTTGCGATGATTTCGCTTGGTGTGAGCGGGCGTCCGTTGGCGCGAAGCAAGCTGTGTAAGTCATCTCGCTTTGTGGAGCGTTCTATTTCTTCTAAATACTGCCCCATATTCAGCTCGCACACCAGCACTTTTTTGAATTTATTGACTACGCTTGCTATCTTTTTTTCATTGACAGGATAAAGCGTGATAGGGCGGAAAAGCCCGACTTTAAAGCCTTGCTCGCGTAGCCTTGCTATGGCTTCTTTTGCCGCGCGGCTCACACTGCCATAAGCGATGATGAGCGTGTCCGCATCATCTAGCAAATACTCTTCAAAAAGGCAAATCTCATCAACACGGCTTTTTATCTTGCCAAAAAGCCGCTCAATGTTGTATTTGACGATATCACCGTCCTCAGTAGGAAAGCCTATGTCGCCGTGATGAAGCCCCGTTATGTGGTAACGGTAACCCTCAAAGAAAGGATTAAGCACCGCTGGCTCGTTTGGCTTTGCCGCATAAGGCTTGTAGTCTTTTTTGTCTCCGCTGAATTTAGCGCGATTTTGAATTTTTAGCTCGCTCAGCTCTGGCAATTTTGCCTTGCCATTCATATGCCCCACGGTTTCATCAAGTAGCAAAAACACAGGTGTCATAAGGGTTTCGGCTAGGTTAAAGGCGCGGATAGTCTCTGTGTAAGCCTCTTCAAGCGAAGCAGGGGCAAGCGCAATGCTAGCAAAATCGCCGTGCGTTGGGGCTTTTGCCTGCCACAAATCTCCCTGAGCCACGCGTGTAGGAAGTCCTGTCGATGGTCCTCCGCGCATCACATTTGCGATGACAAGCGGAATTTCAGCGATGAAAGCATAGCCGATTTGCTCGCTTTTAAGCGAAATGCCCGGTCCAGAACTTGCCGTCATCGCCTTAGCACCGCTCATCGCCGCACCTATGCTTACGCTAATGCCCGAAATTTCGTCCTCCATTTGTATAAACGAGCCGTCATTTAAGGGCAAAAGGCGGGACAGCTCGTGGGCTATCTCAGAGCTTGGCGTGATAGGATAGCCCCCAAAAAATCGACACCCGCACTCAATCGCTGCCTTAGCGACAAGGCTGTTGCCCGTTGCGACTAATTCTCTCATTATGCACCTACCTTTTTATAGTTGTTTGCCTTGATTTTCTCGGCTCTTTCCTTGCTCTCGGGGCTGAGTTTGTTGAATTTAAACTCCGTCCTGCTTGCCACCATAATCGCAAAGTCAGGGCAGTGAATCTCACACTCCGAGCAGCCTATACAGGCACTTGGCTCGATAACCTCGACCATTTTTCCTAGCACCGCACTCGCATCATCGCGCATAGCTAAAACACCCGCAGGGCAGTAGCTCACGCAGATATTGCAAGCCTTACAGCGATGCTCATCTACCCAAACGGGCGTGTCCTTTGGAGCAATCACACTCATCTTTTGTCCTTTAATCCAAATAATCGTTTTTTCGCAAAGACTCGTCAATCTTTGCCTTTTCGTTCTCATCAAGCTCTAAATTCAGCACTTCGATAACACCATTTAAATCAAGCCTTGCTAAAACGCCAAACGCCTTGTCTTTTACGCCGAATTCGCCGTGCAAAATCACGCTCATCACTAAAAACTCGCCCGTGCGGATAGCTTCTATCATACGCACGCACGCTGCTGCTGGGGCTAGATAAGCTGAGCTTTTTAGGTGCTTGATGACTTTTGCGCCGCCTGTTTTGACTTCATTTTCGATAAATTCAAACTCGTCCTCGCTTAAAAGCGTGGAAATTTTTTGGTTTTTGTAGCGAGAATGGCTTTGCAAAAGCACCATATCATCGTTGTGAAAGCCCATTATCTGCGTGTCTGTGTCAAGGTAAGAGCAGTGGAATTTTTTCGCCAGCTCATACTTAAAACGCGCATTATCAAGTATGCCAGCCATCGCGACTATCTTTTTTTCGTCAAAAAGCTTGCTCTCATAAAGGGCGTTTAAAAGCAAATCCACAGGGTTTGTAAGTATGATAAAAAGGGGATTTGGCACGACAGCTTTGAGTTTTTTAGCGCAAGTAAGCATTATGTCGGTGTTGATTTGTAAAAGCTCGTTTCGGCTTTGCCCTTCTGTGCGGGGCAAGCCTGCGCAAAAGATGACGACATCGCTGTTTGCGCAATGCTCATAATCTTTGGTGCAAATAAGATTTATCTCTAAATTCAGCGAAGCTATGCTTTGCCCAAGCTCCAAATCCCTTGCTATAAGCCTGTCCTCATCGGTGTCAATCAGCACGATTTCATTACAAACTTCACGCAAAATTAAGGCGTAAGCGACATTTGCGCCGACATTGCCAGCGCCTATTATCGTTATTTTCATCGTTTCCTCACATTTTCGATGATGGCGTTAAAGGTTTTGCTAGGTTTCATCACAGCCTTTGCCTTTTCGTCATCAAATTTATAATACCCGCCCAAATCCACGCTTTTGCCTTGCTCTTTGATGAATTCAGCGTAAATTTCATCTTCGTTTGAGCTTAGGGCGATGGCTACTTCTTTGAAAATGCTTTGCATTTCTTTTTCGTTGCCCTGCCTTGCCAGCTCGTTCGCCCAGTAAAGTGCCAGATAAAAATGGCTCGTGCGGTTGTCATCTTCGCCAACCTTGCGAGATGGGGCTTTGCCGCTTTCAAGCCACTTGCCGATAGCCTCATCTAGGCACTCGGCTAAGACTTTTGCGCGGTAGTTGTTGCGTTTGCTTGCGTAGAATTCAAGCGCAGCCTGCAAGGCTAAAAACTCGCCAAGGCTATCCCAGCGCAAGTGATTTTCGCTCACAAGCTGCTCCACTTGCTTTGGCGCAGAGCCGCCAGCGCCCGTTTCAAACATAGCTCCGCCGTTTAGCATAGGCACGATAGAAAGCATTTTCGCGCTCGTGCCAAGCTCCAAAATAGGAAAAAGGTCGGTAAGATAGTCTCTTAACACATTGCCCGTTATGCTGATAGTGTTTTTTCCAGCCCTAATGATGGCAAGGCTTTTCAAACACGCTTCTTTTGGGCTTAAAATAGTTAAATTCGCGCCCTTTTCTTTAAGGCGGTTTTTGACAAGCTCTATCATTATTTTGTCGCTTGCTCTGTTACTATCAAGCCAAAAAATCGCCTCTTCGCCAGAATTTTTTGCTCGTTCTATACCTAAGTCTATCCAGTTCATAATGGCATCGATTTTTGCTTCACAAGCACGGAAAATGTCGCCAGCTTCGACATTTTGGGCGAGCAAAATTTCGCCTTTATCAGTTACGATTTGAATTTGTCCCTTTTCTGTGGCGATAAAGGTTTTGTCGTGGCTGCCATACTCTTGCGCCTTTTTCGCCATAAGCCCGACATTTGACACGCTGCCTAGCTTGCTTGGTTCAAGCGTGCCGTTTTTATGCAAATCCTCAATCACAGCCTCATAAATCACAGCGTAGGTTTTATCAGGTATGAGAGCATTTGTATCTTGCGTTTTGCCGTCCTTGTCCCAAAGTTTTGCGCCGTTTTTAAGCAAGGCTGGCATAGACGCATCAACGATGACATCGCTAGGAATGTGTAAATTTGTAACACCTTTTTCTGAATTTACCATAGAAAGCGGGGCGGATTTGCTTAAAATCTCGTTGTATTTTTTGAGAATTTCGTCTTTTTTAGGGGAGTTTTGAATTTTGTTTAAAAGCTCGCTAACGCCGTTGTTTTCATTGACTCCAAGCCTTGAAAATTCAGCCTTAAATTCATCAAAAAGCTCGCTAAAATACACCCTTACGCAATGCCCAAACATCACAGGGTCGCTTACTTTCATCATCGTAGCCTTTAAATGCAGGCTTAAAAGCAGATTTTCTTTCTTGCAAAGGGCGATTTGCTCGGCGTAAAACTCATCAAGTTTTTTCGCGCTCATCACGCTAGCGTCTAAAATTTCATCTTTTTCAAGTGCGAGTTTGTCTTTCAAAACGCTGATTTTACCGCTACTATCTACGAATTCTATGCGAGCTAAGCAAGCATTTTGCACTAAAATCGCCTTTTCGTTTGAGTAAAAATCCCCGCCGTTCATATACGAAACGCGTGTTTTTGAATTTTTATCAAACGGCACGGCGTTGTAAGGGTTGTTTTTAGCGTAATCCTTCACCGCTTTGGTGCAGCGGCGGTCTGAATTTCCTTGCCTTAAAACAGGATTTACCGCCGAGCCAAGCACCTTTTGATAACGCGCTTTTAAGTCCCTTTCTTGCTCGTTTTGCGGCTCATCGGGAAAGTCTGGCACGCTGTAACCCTTGCTTTGCAGCTCTTTAATCGCCGCTTTGAGCTGTGGAATAGAAGCTGATATGTTTGGAGTTTTGATGATAAGGGCATTTGGCTCTTTGACAAGCTCGCCAAGCCTTGCTAATGCGTCATCTTGTCTTTGCTCTTGCTTTAAAAACTCGCTAAAAGAGGCTATAATCCGCCCCGAAAGTGATATGTCAGCCGTCTTAACCACGATATTTGCGCTACTTAAAAAGGCTTTAACGATAGGCAAAAACGAGTAAGTGGCTAACGCTGGGCTTTCATCGGTCAGTGTGTAGGTCATCTTATCTCCCTTTTTTGAAAATTTAAGCACATTATACACAAAAACATTTTACATTTGACAAAAAAATTTAAATTTTTTACTTTTACACAACAATTTAAGCATTTTTTAAGCTATTTGAGTAAAAGTCCGGGCAGTTCGACTATGTTTTTAAAGAGATTTAAGGGCAGTTTCAGGGTTTCTTTGATGATTTGAGTGTGAAATTTTGGCTCATCGAGCTTGCCGTCAACGATGATTTGCGTGGAGATGACGCGGTCCTTGCCGAGTATGATTTGATTGACTATCGGCACTTTGGCTATGGCTTCTGTGGTAGATTTTAAGGCTCTTAATTCAAGCTCTAATTTCAGCCTGCTTCTTTCTAAATCAACATTGCCGATGCCCAGCACATCGACACTATCGCCGTCAAAGGTAAGCCCATTGACAAACAAATTTCTGTTCGCCCGAGTAAAGACAATCGCCCCTTTTTTGACTTTCAAGCCCTTTTCGTTAAAGGTTGGGTTTTTAAACAGCACCAAAGACGGGATTGTGTCGATGAAAGAAATCAGCTGATTGTGGAGTTTTAGCCCTTTGATATAGGTGTTGCTAAACACAATGTTGCCCTCAAAGTTTTTTTCGTTCGCGCCCTTTATGTGGATAGCGAATTTACCATTTTCCACGACTTTTTTACGCATAAATTCATTAAGCGTTTTATCATCAACGCCCGTGTAATCAAGCTTCAACTCATTTTTGTTTTTGATGAGTGAGAGCAAAGCCTTGTCCTTGCTGGCTTTAATCTCAATAGCCCCGTCCAAAATGCTTAAATTTAGGCTATCAAAACTCAGGGTTTTTTCAAAATCATCTAAAAAAAGCGCGAAATTGCTCGCCTTTAAATCAATGTCATAATCCCCGCTTTTACCAAGCTCTGCGCTGTCTTTGATGCGGTAGCCCAAGTCTTTTGCGTTGATGATGATGTGTTTGTCGCGCATTTGCACGCCAAGTAGCCCGCTACTCGTGCTGATAGCTATGTTTGCGCCCTTTTTGCGGATAAAAATGTCATCGCTTTCATAAGGCTGGGCGTTGCTTTTAAGCAGCTCATTTTCAAAGCGCACATTGTGTAAATCCACATTAAAGCTCACAAAGTCCTTTGTGTCCAAGTAAAAATTCATCACGCCTTGCACGCCAAAGCTCTGTAAAATAGGCGAGTAGGGCTTAAATTTTATCAGCTTTGAGCTTTTTATGGTAAGTCCGTTGGTTAAATTTAGCTCTAATCCCCATTCTTTCGAGTTTAAAACAATATCATCTTTATAAGACAAATCAAGCCTTACGAATTTGTTGCCAAAATTCAGCAAATTTTCAAAATAAATCTGTGAAATTTGCGTGTCAAAAACGCCCGTGCGCGCGTTTAAGTCAAGGCTTGCATTTAAGTCAGAGCTTAAAAAATCATTACTCACGCTAAATTCATCAAGCCAAAGTTTGCCATTTTCGAGCCTTACCTTGCCATTATGCACGAACAAATTCGCGCTGTCAAATTGAGCGTTTGTCAGCTCAAAATCGCCTTTGTAATCGTTGTTTGCTGGGTTTGAAAAGGGCAGTTTGATGATGAAATCGCTTTTCATCGAGCCTGAAAGCTGAGTGAGCGGAATTTTAATCCCATAATAACGCAGCAAATCCTGCAACTTCTCATCAAGCAGCAGTTCGTTTGATTTAATGCCTACTGAAATGCCGTTTTTTTCGGGGTTTGCTATGTCAAAGATAAAAATTTCACTTTCGCTTAAATCCTTGCCGTTAAAAAGCGCCTTGTCAAAGTCAAAGGCAAGTTTTTCCTTGCTTAAATTCATATCCACAAAAGGAATGCTTATATCTTCTATGCTCTCATCAAGTTTTACGATAAGCCCCTTAGCGTAGCCTTGCCCGTCAAGTGTGGTGATTTGCGTTTTTTTGTCAAATGCCAGCGCACTGCGCACGAAATCAAAATGATAGTATTTAGCTGCGGCTTTACGGCTTACCCACGCTGTTACATTCTCGCCAAGCGGGACTTTGTTGCGTTTAAGATAAGCAAAAATGCTTTTAATGTTGTTTATTTCGACATTTTGCAGCTCAAATTTCAACTCTTGTGGGTTGAAAAACAAAGCAAAATCAAAACTAACTTTCGTAGAATTCAGCTCTCCGTTTAAAAGATAATGCTTAAAGTTCGTATCTATGGCTAAATCCGCACTCACATTTGCTTCAAGCCCCTTTAAAATCAACTCTTTAATGTCAGCGATGATAATGCTCGCGTTTTTCTCCACGCCAAGTTTCAAGGAAAAATAATCATTCTCAGCGACAAACTCCCTATCTTTGAGCTTCAAAGCCACGCTTTGCCCGTTTCGTTCTATGCTATCAACGCTGATTTCATCAAAGAAAAAATAAAGGTATTCAAAGCCTTGCACGATTTTCACAAGCTGGCGCAGTTCAAAAGTCGAATTTGTGTCATTTGACTCAAAAATTTTGATTTTTTTTGCTTTAAGGGTTAGTTTTGTATCTAATTTAATATATAATTTCTCAGCACTAAACAAATGCGTTTTTATGCTATCAAAGCCAAAGCCTATTTTTAGGACTATGAAAAGGACGAGCAAAATGCTAAAAAATACAGCCAAGCACCAAAATATCTTTTTTCTCATCATCTCTTTCTTTTTGCTACTCTTTATCGGAGTGCTTTATTACCTTGCCTTGCCCTTTCAAAGCCAAGCCGTAGTTTTTCTCCCGCAAGGTTCTATCCGTGAGATTATAGCAAATTTATCTAACGAAAATTCCAAAATGAGCAAAATCGACCTTGTGGCTTTGCGAATTTTAGGCAAACCCCAAGCAGGCTGGATAGACATAGGCACGCGCCCTTTAAATCGGGGCGAGTTTTTACACAAACTCACCACCGCCAAAGCCGCACTTGTAAATATCACTTTGATTCCGGGCGAAACCACAGCCGTGTTTTTCAAACAGCTTGCAAGACAGCTGAATTTAGACGAAAACGAGCTTATGAGAGCTTACAACGCCCTAGCTAGCTACGATGAGGGGCTTTTTTACCCAGAAACTTACAAAATTCCAAAGGGCATTAACGAAACAATGCTTGTTGAACTGCTTTTAAAATACTCACAAAACGCCTTTAAACAAGCGTCGATGAAGATTTTTGGCGAGTATAATGAAAAAAAATGGCACGAATGGGTTATCATCGCATCTGTCATTCAAAAAGAAGCCGCTAGCACCGATGAAATGGCACTTGTCTCATCTGTCATCAAAAACCGCCTAAAAATCGGTATGAAACTCCAAATGGACGGCACGCTCAACTACGGGCTTTACTCACACAGCAAAATCACGCCCGAGCGCATTCGCAACGATGAAAGCTCATATAACACCTATAAATTCAGCGGTTTGCCAAAAGAAGCGGTTTGCAATGTCTCATTAGACGCTATCAAAGCCGCCGTGTCGCCCGCACAAAGCGAGTATCTTTATTTTATGCGCGACAAAAGCACCTGCAAGGACGATGGGACAGCTTGCAAACATATCTTTACGACAAACGCCAAGGACCACAACAAAGCCGTTGAATCGCAAAAGAAAAAATAAGGGCTAAATTCAGCTAAAAACGCCTTTTTGCAAAATCGCGCTGAATTTTTGCGTAAAGAAATTTGACAAATCTTAACTCAAATGTGTTACAATGCTACTTTTTTGAAAGGGATTTTTATGAAAGTTTTACTCATCAAAGATGTCAAGGCACTTGGCAAGGCAGGCGAAGTAAAGGAAGTCAAAGACGGCTACGGGCAAAATTTTCTCATCGCCAAAGGTTTTGCAAAAGCCGCTACTACTGAGGTTTTGCGAAAGTATGAGGCAGAGCAAAGGCAAAAAGCCGAGCAGTTGCGCTTTGAAATGGCGAATTTAGAGGCGTTAAAAGCGGAGTTAGCTAAAAAGCAAGTGAAAATCACGAAACCGCTTGGCGCAAACGGCGCGCTTTTTGGAGGCGTTACAAAGGACGAAATCGCCACAGCCTTAAAGGCGCAAACAGGCATAGAGCTTGACAAACGCAGCTTTGAAATCGACACCATCAAAGCCACAGGCAGTTATGACATAAGCGTGAAGTTAGGACACGGCATACACGCAAATTTCACGCTTTTAGTTCAAGGCGAGGGCGTGTGAGTATGAATTTAACGAGCTTTGAAAATTTAAATTTAGCTAAAAATGTGAATTTTGCGCTAAAATTCAAGCGAAATTTATGCCTTTGCCCTGAATTTTGGCTAAATTTAAGGCTAAATTCAGCTCAAAAGGCGAATTTAAAGCTGAATTTCGCGCCCTTAACGCCAAAAAACGCACAAATTTAAAAGAACAAATGGAGAAAAAATGTTTCACGCAACCACGATTTTAGCCTACAAGGGCAAAAACAAATCCGTCATCGGCGGAGACGGGCAAGTAAGCTTTGGCAACACCGTGCTTAAAGGCAACGCGGTGAAAATCCGCAAGCTAGACGGAGGCAAGGTGCTAGCGGGCTTTGCGGGCAGCACGGCTGATGCTTTTAACCTTTTTGATATGTTTGAAAAACTTTTATCAAGCTCAAAGGGCGATTTACTCAAAGCCGCGATTGATTTTTCAAAAGAGTGGCGCAAGGATAAGTATTTGCGAAAGCTTGAAGCGATGATGCTAGTCCTTGATAGACAGCACATTTTCTTACTCTCAGGCACAGGCGATGTCGTAGAGCCAGAAGATGGCGAGATAGCAGCCATAGGAAGTGGCGGGAATTTCGCCCTTTCAGCCGCACGCGCACTCGCAAAGCACAGCGATTTGGACGAAGAAATTTTAGTCAAAGAGAGTTTGCAGATTGCTGGCGAAATTTGCATTTACACCAACACAAACATAAAAACCTATGTCATAGAGGACGCAAAAGAATGAATTTAACACCAAAAGAGATAGTAAAATTCCTTGATGATTATGTCATCGGGCAAAAAAACGCAAAAAAAGTCATCGCCATAGCCTTGCGCAACCGCTACCGCCGAATGCAGTTGAGCAAAGAATTGCAAGATGACATAACCCCCAAAAATATCCTAATGATAGGCTCAACAGGCGTTGGCAAAACCGAAATCGCCAGAAGGCTGTCTAAAATGCTAGGCTTGCCCTTTGTCAAAGTGGAGGCGAGCAAATACACAGAAGTAGGCTTTGTGGGGCGCGATGTGGAAAGTATGGTGCGGGATTTAGCAAATGCCGCTTTAAGCCTTGTAAAAAGGGAGCAAAGAGAAAAAAACAAAGATAAAATCGATGAATTTATCGAAAATAAGATTTTAGAAAAGCTCTTACCGCCCTTGCCAAAGGGCGTGAGCGATGAAAAGCAAGAAGAGTATAAAAACTCACTTGCTAAAATGCGCACGCGCCTTAAAAATGGGGATTTGGACGAGAGTATGATAGAGATAGAAATCGCCCAAAGTATGTTTGACACAAACCCAAATTTACCGCCTGAAATGGGCGCAATGCAAGACATAGTCAAGGTTATCGGCGTGGGAAGCAAAAAAGTCAAAAAAGAAATGAAAATCAAAGACGCCAAAAACGCCCTAAAAAGCGAAGCTAGCGAGAAAATCCTTGATATGGAGAGCATAAAAAGTGAGGCTTTAAGGCGGGCTGAAAATGAGGGCATAATTTTCATCGATGAAATCGACAAAGTCGCCGTAGCGAGCGGCAACTCAAACCGCCAAGACCCAAGCAAAGAGGGCGTGCAGCGCGATTTGCTCCCCATAGTCGAGGGCAGCAGCGTGCAAACCAAAATCGGCACGCTTAAAACCGACTACATTTTGTTTATCGCCGCTGGTGCTTTTCATCTTAGCAAGCCAAGCGACTTAATCCCAGAGCTTCAAGGGCGTTTTCCTTTGCGCGTGGAGCTTGACAGCCTTGATGATGAGGCTTTGTATCAAATCCTTACTCAGCCCAAAAACTCACTCTTAAAGCAGTATAAAGAGCTTTTAGCCACTGAGAAATTAGAGCTTAAATTTGACGATGAAGCCGTGCGCGAAATCGCTCGCATAGCAAGCGTGGCAAATGCTGAAATGCAAGACATAGGCGCAAGGCGTTTGCATACCATCATCGAAAAGCTGCTTGAAGATTTGAGTTTTGAAGCTGACAGCTTTGCAGGCAAAGAATTTGTCGTGGATAAAGCAATGGTAGAGGACAAACTCAAAGGCATTATCGAAAACAAAGATTTAGCGAGATATATTTTGTAAATTTAAAGCAAAATTCAACTTTTTTGTGGTAAGATTATTGTTGGAATGCGAGGGTCTATCTAACTCTACACTTAGATACGGTCTAAGAGCGTAGGGGCGTCTATTAGGCGTTAGTATCTTCGCATTTCATCCTTAAAACAAATCATCTCATTGACAAATTTAGCGATTTTTTAAAATTTTGCGTGAATTTTAGTGCGTTTATCATTTATCTTAAAAAGCCGACAAGATAGCGCTAAACCTTAAATTTAAGCGTTATTTTTAAAGCGGTTGATGGCGGGAGCGTCCAACCCCCGCACTTTGAGACCTGCCAAACTGAACGCTAACAGCAAAACACTGCTTGGTGCAAACGCACATTCATCAACCACAAGCTCTCATTTTAGCGAAATTTGGCTTAAAATGCGTTTAGGCAAAAGAATTTTTAGTTAAATTTAAGAAAAATTTGTTAAAATTCACCCAGCAGATAAAGCTCCAATGTTTGTGAAATAGACTGCATTTTAGGCTTTGACCTGATGATTTCTGCGAAGTGCATAAGCGCTACGGAGCGAGCAGAGTGCAAATCGGGGTTGTAAAAAAGTAGCGGAGCTAACCCCGTCCGCTACTCTGCCTACTCTTTCGCCCCTTTTTGTCGCGTTTTAAAAGATAAGCCCAACCACACACCAAGCAAAGACAAGCTCACAAAAACCAAACCCCACAAAATCACTGCAAAGTTCTACCGCAAAACAAAAGCTCGCCCCGCAAGATTAAGCTATTTTTCCGCCACAAAGCAAACTAGCCCACACACCAAACCCACACTTGCAAAAGCAAGCGCAAAAAGCACACCCACAAAACCTACCCAAGCCACTTTTCTATCACAGGCATAGCTGAAATAGCCGCCACCACAAAAGACACAAAGGCAATAGCCACAGCCGCCACACTAAACCACCAGCTTTGAGAGTCTCTTTTGTCATCTGTTAAGACCCTTGACATTTGCGCTATGACATCTTTGAGTTCATCGTGCTGCTGCGTTACAAAGCACACATTAGAGATATAGTGCCACACCTCCATTAAGACCACATTTGCGTTGCTGTCCTTGCCATTTTGCGTTATAGGTATGCTATAATACTTCTTTAAGTCAAAATCACAAACTTCCTTATAGCACTCTTTCAGTCTCTTTGTGTCGTTTGCGCTCTCTTTGGCGGTATCTCGCAAATTTTCCATTTTTATGTTATACGCCTTTGCCAGCACCACAGCATAGACTATGTCTTGCACGATTTTTTGGTTAGAAAAATCAACACCACCATCAAGTATGTGCATCGCTATTTGCTCAAAGTATATGGTAAGTTCTCTGTTTTGGCTGACATACTCTTTGTCTTTGTTAAATTTTCTCTTACTTTGCTCTTCAAGTTCGTTCATATTTCGCCCCTGATAAATCCTAAAAAGAAGTAAGATTTCGTTAATTTGTGATGGCAGTTTTTCGTTGTCTCCATCATCTTTGTTGCTTGGTCTTAAAAAAATATCCCTTTGGTTTTTCTTTATCATAAACCAACTCTCAAACACCTTACAAAAAGCAAAGTCCCACCCACTTTTATCTTGCGTAAATTTATCATTTTTTTCATTATAGTGCAGCAGATAAACCCTATAAGCCACATCCTTAACAAGCCAATTTTTGACGACTTTTTCACCCTCGCCCTCATAAGGCAAGATACTCTTTAAAAAATCCTATTCATTGATGACAACCTTATAAATATCAAAATTTGAAAGTGTGGGTTCGTTGATTATCTTTTTTGATTCTTTTTCATCAAACCCTAGCGTTTTTGCAAGTTCTTTTTTTAACCTTAATTTTCTAACTTCAAATCCTATTCCTTGCCTTGCTGTTATATCTTTTGTTTTTTCTATCTTTTTGATTGCATCTCTTAGTTTTTCTACCCCGCTATCTTTTATCCTGTCTTTTAAATCACAAACCTCACTTGTCTCCCACCAGCTAAAAAAATCACAAATTAAGCTTTTAGCACCCCAAAACATATAACTCATATCTTTCACTTTATCAAGTTTATCGCCCCACGCGCTTAAATTTTGATTGAAATGTGTAGCATTCATAAACATACCATTCATATTAGTAACGCTTGAAGTGTCCCATTTATCCAAAGGTTGATTAAAATTTCTAGTATCCCGAAATATACTACTCATATCAACAACCCTTGAAGTGTCCCAGCTATCCAAAGGTTGATTAAAATTTGTAGCACCACAAAACATAGCTCTCATATTAGTAACACTTGAAGTGTCCCATTTGTTTATATCTTCGTTAAAATTATCAGCCATATAAAACATACCCTCAAAGGTAGTTACCCTGCTTGTGTCCCAGCCAGCTATTCCACTAAAATTTTTACGCCAATTAAACCATTCGCTGCTAACAAGACAAGACTTTTTCCTTTCATCAAAAGAAAACAAAAACGACATATCCGTTATTTCGCTAGTATCAATCTCACCAAGACTGACTTCCTCGTAACGCACCAGCTTTCGCAACTGCTCGTTGTTTGGCACAAACTGCCATTTACCATTAGGCATTTTTTGCCGTTTTATCGCTTTAAATTCATCGCTTTTTTGAAATTCAGCCCAGCTTAAAACTCTACTTTTAGCACCTAACTCAGCCTTTTTGTTTGAGCGTTGAGTTAAATCCACTTTTAAATTTTGGGATTTATTTTCCCAACCCAACGGAGTGATTATCTTGCCACCTTGCTTTTCCTCTGCCATTTTTTGCCTTTCAAAGTCAAATTTGTAAAATATATTAACAAAAATTTCTTGCATTTTGCCCTTTAAATTGAGCTTTTTTGCTAAATTTAAGTGAAAATTCAAGGGTTTTTGCTGTGGTTCTTTTTTGCTTTATGAGCTAAAAGCCTATCAAATCATCACACACACAAACTAAGCGCAGACAAGCTAAACTCGTCATTTTACTAGCCATCAATAGCCACGCTCACAATGCTTAACGACAAACAAAGCACAAAAACGCTTAAATTTTTAAATTTGAGCTTTAAAAATCTCGCTAAAATGCTTTATCTCTTTTGCTTTTATGCCATTTTGCAAGGCGATTTTATCGCACTTTGCAAGGGCGTTTTCGCAGGCTTTGCAAATTTTTTCACATTCTTTTTCATCAAGGGCAAAGCTATTTTTTAGGGCTTTAAGCTCGTTTAAATTTGGCAAACTATGAAAATCCACAAAATTTAAGGCGTGGTATTGCTTATTTTTAGGCAAAGGATTTGGCGTTAAATCATAAGCAGGGCTTAAACGCCACATTTTGCCAGCCCTATCATAAAGCAAAGCGTGATTTTTAAGATGGTCATCAGTGTTGGCACAAAGGGCGTTAAAATACATTCTGCAAAACAGCTCTTTTTTGTCGCTTGTTTCACACAAAGAGTCAGCAAAGCTCGTGTAAGAGGACTCTTGCGCTGAATTTTCTTGTAGGTTGAGCCACGACCTTGCCGACAAAAAAGGCAAGCGGGCTGAATTTATCCTGTCAAAACGCTTTATCATCAAGGCTTTTTGTCCATTTTTAAGCGCAACAAGCCTTGACTTTGGCACTTTTATGCCAGCAAGGTGCGCTAAATCAAGCAGGGTTTTTTCCCACAAAATCACGCTAAAATCATCATTTGGCAAGGCAAATTTGACAAGATAAAGCTCATTTTGATATACCACGCACACCTTTGCCCTTGCCCCGCCCAAAGCCGCGCCACAAGCTTGCAAAAGCACTAAATCGCTCTCATCATACTCATCAAGCTCAACCCTTATCGCACTTTCAAAAAGAGCATCAAGCCTTGCAAGTGTGGCGTTTTGGGGCGAAATTTTTTCCATAAAAGTCGGGCGTTTGCCCCTAAAACAAGCCTTAAATTCGCCCAAAAATTTGTCAAATTTACCCTTACAATCAGCATTTATCTTAAAACGCAAACTCCCTTGTCTGTAAAAATCACTCACACACAAAAGCAGCTCAAACTCACTCAAAGCACTGCCAAATAGCCTTTTTAGCACGAGATTTCCCCACATGTCGGGCAAGCAGTCCTTAAAGCAACCCCAAAGTGCGGTGCTTTTGTAAATTTGAGCGTTTAGGGCGAGATTTTTGTCTATGGCAAAGGCGTTTTCGCTTTTTAAAAAGGACTCATCATAAGAAAATTCATAGCAAACGCCCTTTCTTGCGTTATCAAAGACGCTCAAACGCCCAACCAAACGCTCATCATCATAAATTTCTAGCATTCAAAGCCCACATACAAACTCGGCGTAGTCGCACTCAGCGCAGCACTTATCCTTTTGCCATTTTTGTCGATTTTATGCACCAAATCATAAACGCAATGAGCCTTAATATAAGGCAACTCAAAGTCAAAATCAGCGTGCCAATGCCCGAAAAACCACTCCACGCATTTGTCCTGTCCTTTCAAAGTATCAACCAGCCTTGCAAAGCCAGAGCCTTTTGAACCGACCATTTTATCAAGCAGCACTTCAAGCAGAGTTTGGAGCTTTTGAGGGTTTGCGTCTTGTTGTTTGTGGCTTATGCTGATGAAACGAGCGACAAAATTTAAAAAACTTTGCGGGCAAGTGTGCGTGATGACTAAATCAATATCCTTTTCAAACGCCTTTAAATTCGACACTCCGCGCCTTAGCTCATCATCACTTATCGCCTCATCAGCCCACCACGAGACATTTGGCGTGCGAAATCTTTTGTCGATACTCAAAGCCCCGCCCATCACAAAGGTATTTTTCCCAGCAAGAGTGTAAATTTCGCCACGCCTTAAATGATAGCACTTGTCCTTGATATACTCGCCCGCCACACCGCCGAATTTTTGCACGCTTTTGAGCTTTTTGAGGCGGTTGAAATTCTCGTGGTTGCCATCTACGAAAAGCAAGGTGCAAGGAAGTTTTGAAATTTCATTCATAATGCGGCTTTCAGCGGGCGAAATCTCATCTTTCCACAGCACACCAAAATCCCCACAAACGATGATAAAATCGTCCTTTTCATACTCATCAACAAGAAAAATTTTATCAATCTCGTGCGTGCCGTGCGTATCACCAAAAATGTAAATGTTGTTCATTTTTACCCTTTTATGAGAGATTTTCGCCATATTTTAGCATTTGCTCTTGTTTTGCAAGTCTATAAGCGTGGTTTAAAAGCTCTCTTGTGTGTGCGTTTAAATCAAACATTTCATCATACAAGCAATGTGCCTTGATGATACTTTCATCGCGCTTAAATTCAAAGTCAAAATCAGCGTGCCAGTGTCCAAAAAACCACTGCGGACTTTGCTTTTTTTCGACAAGCGCGTTTAAAAGTTTTTCAAGTTTTGCGCTGTTTTCATCGTGAATTTTATGCTCTATGTCGATGAAATTTCGCATAGGGCTAAAAAAACTTTGCGGGCAGGTGTGCGTGATGACTAAGTCTATGTTGCCGTTAAATTTAGCGATATTTTCGCACCCTTTTTGGATTTGCCACCCTTTTATATCCTCGCCAGTCCACCAACTGCGCTTTCTCGTGTAAGATTCATTGAAAAGTCGGTATTCTTTGTCTATGCTGAGCGCGCCTCCACACACAAGCGCGTTTTTGCCCGCTATGTTGTAAATCTCGCCACGCCTTAAATGATAGCACTTGTCCTTGATATACTCGCCCACTTCTGCGCCGAATTTTTGCACTACGGGCAAGGTGTTTAGGCGGTTGAAATTCTCGTGGTTGCCATCTACGAAAAGCAAGGTGCAAGGAAGTTTTTCGATTTGCTTGTAAATTCTTTTTTCTTTTTTGTCAAGATACTGCCCTTGCGCCTTATAGTCCCAAAGCACGCCAAAATCCCCGCAAACGATGACATAATCCTCAGCCTTAAAGTCAAAAGCTACATTGAAAACTTTTTGAATTTCAAGCGTGCCGTGCGTGTCGCCGAAAAAGTATAAATTGCCCGTTTGCATTGAAAAGTCCTTGTTGAAATTTGTCGCAAGGGCTGATTATACAAAATTTAAACTTAAAGCAAACTTAAAAGGTTAAATTTAAGGCGTTTTGCATAGCGTTTAAAATATGTGTTTGATTTGTGGGTAAATGTGTTGTTTGAAAGTGTAAATTTTGGGCGTTGGGTTGCGTTAAATTTTTGCTTAAATTTTCAAACGAACAAAGCTCAAAAAACAGCTCAAAGGCAAAAACGCCTTGCCACAAAAGCATACTCGCTCCGTCCTTGCAAGGTATTTGACACTCTTTGGCGAGCCTTAAAAAAGGCGTTTGCTTGCCATAAATCACTTCAAAGGCACATTTTGCCTTGCTTAAAATCCCCTTTAAAAGCCTTTCATCGCAAGGCAAAAGCTCATCTTTAAGCCCAGCAGAAGTCGTGTTTATCACTAAATCATAAGAATTTACGGCTAAATTTTCATAAAGAAAGGTTTGATAAGGCGCAAAGTCCTTGAAACGCCCTGCGCTGCGGTTTGCCACGCTCACGCTTATGCCTTGCTTTGCTAGCACAAAAGCCAGAGCCTTTGCCGTGCCGCCTGCGCCTAAGATGAGTGCGGATTTAATGCCCTCAAATTCAGCGATTGCCCTTAAAAAACCTATGCCATCCGTGTTGTAAGCGTGAATTTCGCACCCTTTTACGAGCAAGGTATTTGCTGAGCCTATGTTTAAAGCCATTTCGTCTTTATAATCAGCGATTTTAAGGGCTTCTTCCTTGAAAGGCACGGTGATATTTGCGCCATTTAGCCCTAGCTCAAAGATTTTGCCCCGCAAATCGCTTGCCTTTGTAAGATGAAAGCGCGTGTAAATGGCGTTTAGCCCTAGTGCTTGTATCGCGCTGTTGTGAATGCGTGGGGATTTAGAGTGCGCCACAGGGTCGCCGATAACCGCAAAAACTTTCATCAAGCCACTTTCTTTAAATTTCACAAGCCTTTTTGGGGCTAAATTTAGGCGTTTTTAATTTAATCTTGCAAAATTTGCATTTAACTTGCTAAATTTCACAAAGCCCAAAACGCTTAAATTCAGCGCCCACGCAAGTCATTTTACCTGCACCACAAAGGCATCTTTGCTGATGGTTTGGCGAATTTTAGGTAGCTCAGCGTTTAACTCATCTTGCGAAAATGGTCCTATAAGGATTTGCGTTGTTTCGCCCCTTTTTCTTGTGCTGTATTTGTAGCCATTTTGCGTAACAAGGGCGAGTTCGCGGGACTTGGTGTCAAAATTTTTCACTGAAAATACCTGCACATAAGCACCACTTTGCAAATCGCTCGCACTTTGAGCTGAATTTTGAGCCACTTTTGGCTTGTCGGCTGGCTTTTGTGCTGGCTTTGGCTCAGCCTTTGGCTTTTGTGTGGCTGGCTTGCTTTCAGCCTTTGGTTTTTGCTCTGGCTTTGTGGCTGGTTTAGCTGGCTGAGCTGGCTTTGGCGCAACTGCTGGCTCAGCTGGCGCACTTGCGTTGTATTCGCTTGATGGCAAAGGCATAGCGAAACTTTGGTTGCTCTCCAAAACAGAAACATTGCTTTCAAAGCCTTGCATTTGGAGTTTCAAAGCCGTAAATTCATCAAGCTCGTTTGAATTTGGCTCGTTGCTGATGGGGATATTGTCAAATTCGCTGCTTGTGTTTGGTTCAGCGGGAAAAAGCGTTTGCGAGCCTTTGTTTTCATCGCCACTGTTTAAAAGTTTCATCACTATCATCACCACTAAAAACAAAATCACTAGCGCGATGACGCGTAGTAAGAGTTTTTTCACTCTCTCGCTTTTGTTGTTGTTATCCAAGATAATGTCGTCAAAATTCTTGTCCATAGCCTGTCCTTTCACAAATGTTTAGACCACGATGAGCCGCGCTCTTTTTGATACACCTCATAAGGCAATGCCATTATGTTATACTCTTTTGGTAAATTGATGGTAGGAAAAACCCGCCATTGCACGGGCATTTTGCTCGCAAGCAGCAGTGAAATCTTGCTTGCAAGCTGGCAACCCTCATCAAACGCCGTGTGTCCTTTGTGGATATAAAGGTGCAAATGCCCATTTGTCTTTGTTTTGTAAGCTGTGAAATTGATATAGCCTTCTTCGCGCAGCACGAGCTGAGCGCGGTGCCAAAAGCGTTCTGGGTCAAAGCCGTTGTAATCAATAACGATATTTTCGACTATGTTGTTTCTGCCGAGCAAATCGTGGGCGATGATGATTTTGCGCTCCAAATGCTCTTTAATCAGCGTAGGTCCCAAAGTGGCATTTACCCTTTCAAATCTATCAAAAAAATACCGCCCGCGAAAGGTGAATTTATTGACGATTTTATCGCGTTTGATGAAATAATGATCGCTCACCATTTTGATGAGCGACAAATCAGTCGTTGAAATCAAAACATAGCCTTTTCATAGATGATAAATTTGCTCGCAAGCTCTTTAAGCTCGGCTTTTACCTTGCTTTGCAAAGTTTCGTTGCTAATATCGTCCAAAATATCAGCGATTTTACCCGCCACAAATTCAAGCTCTTTTTCCTTAAAGCCCCGCGCTGTAAGTGCTGGCGTGCCAAGCCTTAAACCGCTTGTGATAAAGGGCGAGCGAGTTTCGCCCGGCACCGTGTTTTTGTTTGCCGTAATGCCCGCTTTTTCAAGGGCTAAATCCGCATCTTTTCCGCTGAATTCTTTGTCTAAAAAGCTCATCAGCACTAAGTGATTGTCCGTGCCGCCACTTACTAGCTTATAATTTCGCGCTATAAGCGTTTTTGCCAAAGCTTGGGCGTTTTTAACAACCTGCGCCGCGTAGCTTTTCCACTCGCTTGAAAGGTTAAATTTAAAGCCAACCGCCTTTGCCGCGATGATATGCACCAAGGGACCGCCTTGAATTCCGGGAAAAATGGCGGAATTTACCTTTTTAGCGATTTCTTCATCATTTGTCATTATAATGCCGCCCCTTGGACCACGCAAGGTTTTGTGAGTCGTGGAGCTTACGATATGAGCGTGCGGAAAAGGACTTGGGTGCGCCCCGCCAGCCACTAGCCCAGCGATATGCGCTATATCAGCGAACAAATACGCGCCCACTTCATCGGCAATCTCTCTAAATTTCGCAAAGTCTATCACGCGTGCATAGGCACTTGCACCGCACACGATGAGCTTTGGACGCACTATTTTAGCTATGTCGCGCACTCTATCATAATTTATACGCCCGTCAAGCTCCACTCCATAAGAAAAACTTTCATAAATTTTGCCCGAAGCATTGACTTTTGCGCCGTGCGTTAGGTGTCCGCCGTTGCTTAAATCCATACCTAAAATCTTATCGCCCCTGTTTAAAAGCGCCATATACACGCCTTGATTTGCCTGAGAGCCTGAATTTGGCTGCACATTTGCGAATTTGCAACCAAAAAGTTTTTTGCAACGCTCAATGGCTAGGCTTTCTATCTCATCGACAAACTCACAACCCCCATAATACCTTTTGTTTGGGTAGCCCTCAGCGTATTTGTTAGTCAGCACACTACCTGCAACCTCCATAACTTCGGGCAGGGTAAAGTTTTCGCTGGCTATCATTTCAAGGTAATCGCATTGCCTTTGCCATTCTTTGTTGGTTAGCTCGTAAATTTCTTTGTCAAAGCTCTCTAAACTCATCGTTTCTCCTTTGTTTTGCTTGAATTTTCGTTTAAATTTGCGCCTTGGGGTGCATTTTCGCTCTTTAAAGGGCGCATTGCTGGGAACAAAATCACATCGCGTATGGACTTTTTGCCTAAAAGTAGCATTGCAAGCCTGTCTATGCCTATGCCCTCCCCAGCTGTTGGCGGCATAGCATAAGAAAGCGCACTCACAAAATCCTCGTCCATTTCGCAAGCTTCTTCATCGCCAGCCTTTTTAGCCTCCACTTGCTTTTGAAAACGCTCAAATTGGTCTTGCGGGTCGTTAAGCTCGTTAAAGCCGTTGGCTAGCTCTTTGCCCGCTACAAAAAGCTCAAAGCGTTCGGCTATTTGGGGGTTTTCATCGCTTCTACGCGAAAGCGGACTTATGGATACGGGAAAGTCCGTGATGAAAGTGGGATTTACAAGCTTGCTTTCAACAAAGGTGTCAAAAAGCTCAGCTTGTAAATGCCCTAAATCAAGGCTTTCTTTCACTTCTACGCCCTCATCTTTGAGCTTTTTAAGGATTTGAGCCTTATCATTTATCAAATTTTCGTCCAAATTTCCATACTTTATCAGCGCATTTTTATAAGAAATTCGTTCAAAGGGCTTTGAAAAATCGATAATTTTTTCATCAAATTCAAGTTTCTCACCTAAATTTAGCTCTCTTAAAAGCATTCGCAACAACTCTTCACTCAAATCCATTAAATCCTTATAATTATGATAAGCCCAATAAAACTCAATAGTGGTAAATTCAGGGTTATGAGTCAAATCCATACCCTCGTTGCGAAAACAGCGATTTATCTCAAAAACAGCCTCAAAACCCCCAACTACAAGGCGTTTAAGGTAAAGTTCAGGCGCGATTCTTAAAAAGCGTTCCACGCCCAAAGCATTGTGATGAGTGATGAAAGGCTTGGCGTTTGCACCACCTGCGATAGGGTGCATCATCGGCGTTTCCACTTCTAAAAAGCCCTTTTGCTCGAAAAAATCCCTAATCAACCGCACTATGCGCGAACGCAAAGCAAAATCACGCCGAATTTCGCTATTCATTATCATATCCAAATACCGCTTGCGATACCTTGTTTCAATGTCGCTCAGCCCGTGAAATTTCTCAGGCAAAGGTGTGATAGCCTTTGCGGCAAGTTTTAGCTCGCTCAAATGCAGGCTAAACTCGCCTGTATTTGTTACAAAAGGATAGCCACGCACCAAAACAATGTCGCCCACTTCTAAATTTTTCTTTAAAAGCGTGTAAAATTCATCGCCCAAGCCGTCTTTGTTAAAATAAATTTGCAAAGCCCCGCTTTCATCTTCTATATTTGCAAAGGTTGATTTTCCAGCCACGCGCAAGAGTTTCAAACGCCCAGCAAGGCTAACGCTCACGCTTTCATCGCGTTTTGTGTCGCTATCTTTGACATAAGCGTATTTGGCGCGAAATTCGGCTATGCTTAAATCTTTGCTTAAAAAATGCGGATAAGGACTGATACCAGCTTGGCGAAACTCGTTTGCCTTTGCGATTTTTTGTTGTTCTAGCGTGCTGTTAAACATTAAAACCTTACTTTGCTTTGCGCGCAAGTTTCGCAAATGCCATAAAGTTGCATCAAATGCCCTGTGAGCTTGAATTTATGCTCTTTGGCGATGAGTGCTTGTTGTCTTTCGACAATGGAATTTTCAAATTCAACGATTTTACCGCAGTTTTTGCAGATGAGATGGTCGTGGTGTGGCTTGTTTGCCAGCTCAAACTTCTTGCCCG
>UQBJ01000024.1 GCA_900539255.1 uncultured Campylobacter sp.
AGTATGAGGAAGCCAAACGCTACTATCACGGCGAGCAGCTGCCGCCCGATGTTAAAGCAGAGTTACAAGGGCGCGGGCAAATCGCTGTCGTGGAAAATATCTACAAAATGATAGTTGATAAGATTTTGGGCTACAAAAGCGAAAGCATACAAGAAGTAAAATTAAGCGGCAGACAAGAGCAAGACAAGCCACTTGCCACGCTTTTAAATGATTTACTCAAAGTTTTTTCACAACAAGACGGCTTTGACAGCGAAATCATCAAGCGCGACAAAGAGCTGATTTTAGGAATGGCGGTTTTTGATAGAGCAAACAGCATTTTAGCAACCAAAACACGCTTAAATTTCACAAAAAAAATGCGATTTTAGCTATACCATAAAAAATTTATGCTACAATCAAATTCAAGGACAAAAAATGAAAGAAATTTTAATCACAAACGATGATGGCTTTGAGAGCAAGGGCTTGAAAAAACTTGTAAAAATGTTGCGGCGTGAGTTTAACGCCAAAGTAACCGTAGTCGCTCCAGCCACTGAAAAATCAGGCTCATCTCACTCCATAACACTCACGCGTCCGCTTCGTTTCGTCAAAGTCGGCAAGCGTTTTTATAAGCTTGATGATGGAACGCCTGCTGATTGCGTATATTTGGCACTTCACGCCCTTTACAAAACGCGCTTGCCTGATTTAGTCATAAGCGGTATCAATCACGGAGCGAACATAAGCGAGGATATAACATACTCTGGCACTTGTGCTGGTGCTATGGAGGCTGTTTTACAGGGCATTCCCGCAATCGCACTTTCGCAATTTTACCGAAAAAGCGAGAATTCAAAAAGGCTTGATTTCACAAATGCCCTTGAAATCACGCGTCAAATCGTGGCAAAAATCTTAAAAAATGGCTTTCCGCTTGACAAAAAAGAATTCATCAACATAAATTTTCCCTCAGCAAAAGATGAATTTAAGGGGCTTAAAGTCGCTCACACAGGCAAGAGAGTTTATAATTATAAGGCTTATGCGAACAAAAACCCGCGCGGAGTGGAGTATTTTTGGCTGGCTGCGGCTGGTTTGGAGTATGAAAGGCAGGCAAATTCGGACATTGATTTGCTTTTGCAAGGCTATGCGGTGATGACGCCGATAATGCTTGATTTAACCGCTTACAATAAGCTTGAAACGCTAAAAAAATGGGCGAAAATATGAATTTAGATGACAAAAAGGCTGAATTCCGCTTTACACGCGTGAAATGGCTCATCGGCGAAGAGCTTTTTGACAAAATCGCCACGCTTAAAGTCCTTGTTTTTGGGCTTGGCGGCGTAGGCGGCTTTTGCGTTGATGCGCTTTATCGCACGGGCTTTAAGAATTTTACTTTCATCGATGAGGACAGCTTTGAGGCTACAAATTTAAACCGCCAGCTGCATAGCGAGCATATCGGGCAGGCAAAGGCTGAGGTTTTTTCGCGAATTTATGGGGGAAAGGGTATAGTAAAACGCGTGGATAGTGCGTTTTTGCGTGAGTTTAGCTTGCAAGAGTTTGACATTATCATAGATGCCATAGATGATATACCTGCAAAAGTTGCTATTGTAGGGCTTGTAGATACTCAAAAACAAATTTTCGTCTCATCCACAGGCGGTGCGAGAAAGCTTGATGCCACTAAAATCGCCATTGCGCCACTTTGCAAAACGCACGGAGACGCCCTAGCGAAAAAATTTCGCTATGAGCTTAAAAAAGCTGGCTTAAAAGCGGACTTTGAAGTGGTTTTTAGCGATGAAAAGCCCATTTGCAAAGAGCTTGGCTCGTTTATGGGCGTAACGGGTGCCTTTGGCTTGGCACTTGCTAGCCTTGTGCTGCGAAAGGTGATTAAAAGATATGGAGAAAACAATGCTTGAATTTTTGGCTTTAAACGACTTTTTCAGCCCCTTGTATGAGAAAAAGCCCATTTTGCAAGGCGAATTTGAGGATTTTAAGCGCACATTTGCCACATACAAAGCAAATTTAAACGCAAACGCAGAGCAAAACGAAGACGCCCTTGTGGCAAACGCTCTTACGCCCTTTTTACAAGGCTTGCAATTTAAAACGAGCATTAAGGCTAAACAAGAAGGCAAAAGCGAAGTGGATTTAATCTTACTCAAAAATGGCGAAATTTCCGTGCTTGTTGAGGCGAAAAAGCCCGAAAATTCAAAGGAATTTTTTAGCCCACAAAATGTAAATTGCAAAGCTCTTGCCGAGTGCATTTTGTATTATTTAAGGCAACGAAATTCTAACGGGGGGGGGGGATTTAACTATGAGAATTTAGGCTCTAAAAGCCCAAATTCTAGCATAAAATTCATCATTATCACAAATTTTTATGATTTTTATATCTTTAAGGCAAGAGAATTTGAAAGGCTCTTTGCCACAAACAAACATTTTATCACGCTTTATGCCAACTTCACAAACCCAAACTCCCTTTTTAAAGGCAACACCGATGAATTTTACAAAGAAACAAGCAAGCTTTTAAACTCGCCTGAGTATTTAAAATCTATCTCCCAAGATGCCCACGAAAAGCCGAGTTTAAAGGGCTTTCATCTTAACTTAAAGCCCATTTTAGCGCAAGATAAGGCGGATTTTAAAAGTTTAAAGCCTGTTTTCAAAGCCTTTCACAAGGATTTTTTGCTTGATGAGTTTAACCCAAATGACGCCAACAGCCTAAATTCAGCCTTTTACGAGGAACTTTTATACATTTTAGGTTTGTGCGAGGTAAAAGAAAGCTCAAAGCTGCTTATAAAGCCAAGCTCACAAAGCGCAAACACCCTTTACAACGCCATTTTAGCAAAGCTCCCCCAAGACAAACAAGACTTTGAACGCGTTATGAGCTTTGTCGTGCTGTGGCTAAACCGCATTTTGTTTCTCAAACTCATCGAGGCGAATTTGGTGCGTTTTAACGATGATGAAAGCCTAAAATTCCTTAATCCAAACAAGGTGCGAAATTTCAAAGCCCTATCCCAACTTTTCTTTGAAATTTTAGCCAAAAAGCCAAAAGACAGGGCAAATTCCACGCTTGATTATTTGCCTTATCTTAACTCAGCCCTTTTTCAAAAGCAAGCCATAGAGCGCGAAATGCTCGATATTTCAGCCCTTGATGACAGTGCCACTTTGCCTTATTTTGCCAAAACGCAAATTAAGGACAAAAACGCCAAGAAAAAAGTAGGCTCTGTGCCTTTGCTTGTTTATATCTTTGAATTTTTAGACGCCTTTGACTTTGGTAGCGATGAAAAAAGCCCCGAACTAGCCTTGCAAAAAGAACTCATCAGCTCATCGGTGCTAGGACTCGTCTTTGAAAAGCTCAACGGCTACAAAGAGGGCAGCTTTTACACGCCAAGCTTCATCACAAGCTATATGTGCCGCGTAAGCCTTGAAAAAGTGATTTTAAGCAAATTTAATGATAAATTTAAATGGCAATGCGAGGATTTAAAAGCGTTAAGAGAACGCATTGATAGGGATTTTAGCACAAAGGCGCAAGAGTTTAAAGCCGTGCTAAATTCCATTCGCATTTGCGACCCAGCCGTTGGTAGTGGGCATTTTTTGGTATCAGCCTTAAATGAAATGATAGCCATTTACCACACTCTTGGCTTAGCCCAAAGGCTTAATCCTTGCGAACTCGCGCTTTTAAGCGATGAACTTGTCATCACCAAGCCAAATGGCGAAATTTACGCTTACAAAAAGCCCAAAATCAAAAACGATGAAAGCCACGCTATCCAAAAAGCCCTTTTTACGCTCAAAAAGCAAATCATCGAAAACAACCTTTTTGGCGTGGATATCAACGAAAATTCCTGCGAGATAACCAAACTTCGCCTTTGGATAGAGCTTTTGAAAAATTCTTATTATTTGCAAAAGGACGATGAGGGCTTTGATGAGAATTTAAATGATGAAATTCATCAAATGCAAACCCTGCCAAATATCGACATAAACATTAAATGCGGCAACTCACTCATAAGTTATTTTGAGCTTAACCGCTCTTTGACGCACTATCCAAACATAAAAGAGCGAATGCGAAAATACAAAAGCGTTATCAAAGACTACAAAGAGGGCTTTTTTGACGACAAAATGCGCATAGAAAAAGAGATAAAAGCCCTTAAAGAAAGCTTTCGCACCTTTTGTTTTAAGGACAAATTCAACAAAGAAATAAAAGCCTTTACCGCAAAATGCGAGGCATACTCGAAAAAATACGGCAATTTTTTAGCAAAAGATGATGAGAATTTAAGCCTTTATATCGCTCAAAGTTTCAGCTTTTTTGACTTTGATGAGAGCAAAGCAAGGCTTGAATTTAACGCACTTAAAAAAGAATATGAAAGCATTTTTAATTTAGAAAGCAAAAAGCCCTTTGAATGGCGTTTTGAATTCCCTGAGGTTTTAAACGAAAATGGCGAATTTATGGGCTTTGATTTGGTAGTGGGAAATCCGCCGTATGTTTTAATTTTAAAAGAACATAAAGATTATATAAAATACAAACAAAGCTATAAAACAGCAAGTGGTGGCAAAATCAATTTGTATAACTTGTTTTTTGAAAATTCTTTAAAACTGATAAAACGAAATGGATTTTTAAGCTTTATCACGCCAAATACTTATTTAAGCAGCACAGACACAAAGAACTTGCGTGAAATTTTACTCAATGAAACTTCTATTTACGAAATCATTGAATATACCGAAAAACAAAAAGTATTTGATAAAGTTACGCAAGCAGTTGCTACAATTTTTCTAACAAATCAAAAATTATCAAATCACCAAATAAAACTCACTACTTCAAAACAAGGCGAACAGATATGTTTGCAAGATGATTTAAGGAAAAGAAATTTATTATTAGCCATTTCGCCACTTATCCTAAAAATCGAGCAACAAAAGGCAAGATTAAAAGATTGTTTTGATATATTTCAGGGAGAAGTAAATTTGACAACAAAAAAGCAATTTTTTTCTTTGGAAAAAGGCGAAAATCGTTTGCTAATGTGGCGTGGAGATAATGTAGGAAAGTATTATCCACAATCACAACCAAAAGAATGGTGCGATAAAACGGCTTCAAATCTTGATTGTAAAAAAGCAAGAATTGTGATGCAACAAGTATCTAATCAAAGTCAAAAATTTAGGACAAAGGCTTTTATTAGTAGTGAAAATTTCATTTGCGGAAATTCAACAAACTATTTGATTAGCAAACACAATGAAAATCTTTTGTTTTATTTAGGGCTTATCAATTCGCAAGTTTTTAATTTTTATTTTAATTATTTTAGTTTTACAAATCATCTTACCGTAAGCGAGCTTGAAAAAGTGCCTATACCAACGATAAATTCCAAAAATCAAAGTTTAGTTGATGAAATAATAAATTTGGTAAATCAAATTCTAGCTTTAAAGACTGAAAATTCAAGTGCTGATATTTCTAAACTAGAAAAGGATATTGACAATCTTATTTATAAGTTGTATAATCTAACTCCAAAAGAAATTAAAATTATACAAGGTGCATAAAGGTGGATATAAATTTAAAGTTTAGTCTATTTAGTATTGCAGGTGGTGGTTTAGGCGGATTTATTTATAATTATCTTTCAAAAAGATATTCGTTTTTTAAATTTGGGAGAACAAAACCTAAAAATAATTTATTTTTAGCTATTTGCAAAGCTGTAAATGATGAATATTATTTTATTGGTATAGATGATACAAGTGCTGAAAATGGTTGTTTTCCATATAATGAATGGCTTAAACCATATAAACATTATCCAACTCCTTCAAGGGGTGGCGGACTTAATTTTTATAATCCATATAAAGAAAAAAAGATATATAAAATTGATTGTCTTTTATTTTATATGATAAAAATAGCTAAAATATTTAAAAATACTACTATAACTAATGCTGATTGTAGTAGTATCAATGCAGAAAAATGCAACGATGTTTTTAAAATTTATTTTTACAAAAATAAAAACGAAATTCCACAAAAAATTTAACTACCCCACAAAAAACCCAAGTCCCAAAATTTCCCCCAAACCCCATCATCAAAAAAAAGCATTCAGCACCATTTATTTGATGCTGATTTTCACACTAAAACGCCTTATCACTCACAAATCAAGCCTTACGACAAACAAACCCAACCTATGCTTTTTTGCAAAAAAAGCACCTAAATTTCAAGGCAAAAGCCTTGAAAATTTACTTTTAACGCAAGATTCGCTATGTCTATAAATTTATTTTTCAAGTTCAATTAGAACAATACGCTTTAATTCACAAATTAAATTTTAGTAATAAGAATTTAATTGATAAAATAATAAATTTAGTTGATAAAATTTTAGCCTTAAAAGCCCAAAATTCAAGTGCCGACACAAACAAACTCGAAAAAGACATTGACGATTTAGTCTTTAAACTTTATGATTTAAACGAGGCTGATATTAGCAAAATTAAATTTTAGTTTTTCTTAAACGCATTTTGCACCTTGTCCGTCATCGCGAGCAAGGCGTAAGCCTTGCGTGGTATCCACGCTTTTTCGTCATTGCGAGATTTACCAAAGGCAAATCGTGGCAATCTACAAATTTAAACGCAAATTTACCTTTGGATTGCCACGAATTCACACGCTCACGCTTTGCAAATTCTCACAATGACAAAGTTCTTGTCATACTGATGAATTTTATCATATTAACTTATTTTTTGTCATACCGAAAAAACCCTTGTCATACTGAGCCTTTGGCGAAGTATCCACTTGCAAAGCCTCATTTTGCGATAAAGAAAAAACACAACACAAAAATCTTTGTTTTGCGATAAACAAAATTTCAACCCACGCTTTTGATTTACAATAACACTTAAATTTCAAGGCTTTGAAAAACTTTGAACTTTCTCATCAAAATGTGAATTTTTAAAAACAAGAAATCTTTGCGCAAAAAAAGTTAAGCACTTCTTAACAAAAGTCGGATCGCAATCGAATTCCAAAGAGTTCATCGTGGAGTTTCAAATCGTTTTTAGTCCTCTAATCTAATCATAGTAGAACGGAGAGAGACTCGATGTGCCACTATTCTCCGTTCTAATCCCCTAACAAACCGGGTCATAGTAGAACATACCCCGCACAAATCGCATTTAAGGCAAAAATTCACAAAATTTCACCTCAAACACCTTGCAGAGCATATCCTACTTTCATAAAAGTCTATCGCAGTTCTACCAAACCGATATAAGAAAGAACACAGCGCATTTCAAAAACGCATAGGGGCATTTTAAGCGGTTTTGGTTAATGCTTGGCAAACGGCTCAATTTTAAGCAAAAAAGCAAAAGAATTTAAAAGTTTTGAAAAGTATGATTTTTTGCGCTTTGTTTTAGGCTTTTACACCTTGCTTTCGCATACCTTTTAAATTTCAAGGCTTTGGTGAGTGGATACTTCGCTTTCTCGCGAAAGCTCAGTATGACAAGAAATATCCGTCATTGCGAGCCATTTTTAAAAACTGCTTTCAAAGGCAAGTTAAAAAACGAGTTTCGCGTTTTTGTCCTTTGTGGTGATGATTTGACAAAGAATTTATACCCAAAATCAGCCTTTTTAAAAGCCATTTTATCAAAAGAAGATTTTTAAATCATCTCAAAAAGCCTTTTCAAGCCCTACCGCAAGGTAAGATAAACAAAAGCGAGCTTTAAAAAATTATTTAAAAAATTTAACTTTAAAAAGCCTTTTATTTTAAATTTTTAAAACTTATGTTTAGCTCTAAATTCAGCTCTTTGACGAGTTTCATCACGGCTTGCAAATCATCGATTTGCTTTGCGCTCACACGCACTTCATCGCCGCGAATTTGCGAGCTTACTTTGAGTTTGCTGTCTTTGATGGCTTTGTTGATTTTTTTGGCGTTTTCGCTGTCTATGGAGTTATTTACCTTTAAATTTAGGCGTGTCAAAGCCCCGCTCGTTCTGCCTTGCTCCTGTATGGCGGCTGGGTTAATGCCCCTTTTGATGAGCTTTGAGATGAGTATATCCTTTAAAGGCTCGATTTTACCATCACTTGAAGATGAAAGCGTAAAAACGCTGTCCTTTTCATTCAGCTCAAATTCCGCCTGAACGCCCTTAAAATCATAGCGCGTTTCAAGCTCCTTTTTAGCTTGCTCCAAAGCGTTTTTAAGCTCCTGCACGCTTACCTCGCCGCTTATGTCAAAACTATGCTCACTTGCCATTTTTGCTCCATTCGACTAAATTTTCAAAAACCATTTTGATGAGTTTGTTCATCGACTCCTCGCTCGCAAAGGCTATGTGCGGGGTGATGATGAGATTTTGCTTGTTTTTGATGCTTAAAAGTGGGTGATTTGCTCTCATCGGTTCGCTTTCAAGCACATCAAGGGCGGCTTTGAAAGGCTTTTTGTCAAGCATTAGGGCTAAATCCTCTTCATTTACTATGCCCCCACGCCCTACATTGATGAGTATTGCGCCCTCCTTTAACAAAGCCATTTCTTTTTGGGTGATGAGATTTTTGGTTTTGTCATTTAAAGGCGCGTGTATGCTGATAAAATCGCAGCTTGAAAGCAAATCATTTAAAGGAAGTTGCTTAAATTCAGCGTTGTTGTTCGCCCCAGAAGTTGAGCTGTAAAAAACCTGCGCTCCAAAGGCTTGGGCTACCTTTGCGACTTCTTTTCCTATCGCGCCAAGTCCTATGATGCCGTATTTCTTGCCCGCAAGCGTGTAAGTCGTGCGCGAAAAGTCCGTGAAAATGTCGCTCTTGCACCATTTGCCACTTTTAGTAAATTCATCATAATAAATGATTTCATTCAAAAAGGCAAAAAGCAGCGCAAAGGTGTGCTGTGTAACGCTTTGCGTGGAGTAGCCAGCGACATTTTTCACGGCTATGCCCTTGCTTTTAGCATACTCAACGGCTATGTTGTTCGTGCCTGTGGCGGTTTCTAAAATGAGCTTTAGATTTGTGGCGTTTAGGACGGCTTCATCAAGCACGACCTTATTTACCATAGCCACATCAGCATCCTTTAAACGCTCTATCACCTTGTCTTTTGGCGTTAAATCATAGCTCACAAAGTCCCCAAACTCCCTAAACGCGCTCAAATCAGCATTTCCCAAAGTAGCCGCGTCCAAACATACGATTTTTAGCTTACTCATCTTTACTCCTTTATAATGTGTCCTACAAATTTAGCGTAATTATCAAGCACCAGCCCGCCCTTGCGAAAGCCCAGCCCACAGCCCTCATAAGCAAAGAAAACCCCCGCTTGATAAAGCTCGTTTTTGCACTCGTTAAACTCGCAAAACTCTTGATAAATGAATTTTTCGTTGCCATAATCCCCAGCCGTTTCAAAGCTCACTTGCCCGTTAGCCTCGATGATAGCGACATTTGCGCCCTCTCTGCCAAAGAGCGGTTTTTTCACGCATTTTTTGCCTTGCAAAGGTTTATCGCTTGTTTCAAGCAGTAATGGGTGGTTTGGATAAAGCTCCCACAGCACTTTGAGTATGCCCTTGCTTTGAAAAAGTAAGGTGTAAGCGGGGTTTAAGATGATAGCTTTTTGATTTTTCATCACTTGCGTCAAAAGCACTGCCAGCTCGCCCTCTTCGATGGCAATGCTCTCCCAAGGAATGAGCTTAAAGAAGTATTCATAATTTACCCCGTCTTTAAAAACGCCATCAACGGAGAATTCTACCTCATCGATATAAGCAAACGCCGTCTCAAAGCCAGCCTCACGCGCGATATGCTCCAAAAGGCGAGTAGTAAGGGCGTCCTCATCGTTTGCAAGGCTTGAAAAAAGGATTTTCCAGCCCTTATAATACTCCTCAAAGCCCTCAACGCTTTCTTCAAGCGTGATAAGCCGCTTGAAATTGTCCATCAAGCTCTCATAAATGCTGTTAAACTGCTCTTGTTCGTTAAAATTGTTTTGTTTAAGCAAAGCCCACTGCAAAATGGCTGCTTCAAAAAGCGAAGTGGGCGTATCAGCGTTAAATTCAATGAGCTTAATGCCCCTTTTATCAAGCCCGCCAGCCAAGTCAAACCGCCCATACAAGTGCCAATGCACATCATTGTCCCAGCTCATTTTTATCGCATCAACAAGGCTAAAAGGTATGCCAAGCTCGGCAAAGCGGTTATTGTCGATGACATTTTGCGCCGCTGCGACATACATATCGTAAAGCTCGTTAGCCGCCTTGTAGTAGGCGTTTGCCTCGCTTGCGCTCACGCAAACAAGCTCATCGGCTATGTAAGAGCTGCCGTCCTTGTCCGTGTGCCACGAAAAGCCCATTTGCTCTAAAAAATCCTGCCGCAAAGGGGAAACTTTAATCAAATTCATTTATCTTGTCCTTTTTGCTATCTCGCGCCTTGTTGTGGCTTATCTTTAAAGCCTAAAAATTTGTGTCATTATAGCAATAAAAGGCAAATTTTAAGCCTGCATTGTGAAATTTTGTTGATAAAATAATTTTGCTTGTAAAAATTCAGCTTTTTTTAAATTTTCGAGCAGTTTTCACAAAAAAGGCGTGCAATGATGAAATATCACGCGTTTGAAAACTTGCTTGTGATGACACGATAGCAATGCTTTGAGATGAATTCTTGTGTATTTACTCCATAATATCGAAAATGTCTTGAATTTAAGTATTATTTTACATTTCTAGCAAAATGCCCTGAATTGAGTGCGATTTTATAGGATTTCGCGTAGGGTGTTTGCCTTGCTCATCCACGATTTAAGGGCGTTTTCATCGTTGTTTGCTATCATTTGCTTGCAAAATTCTAGCTCTTTTTGAAAATGCTCTATGCTTGAAATGAGGTTGTTTTTATTTTGCGTAAAAATGCTCTCCCACATTGCTGGGCTTGACTTTGCGATACGACTCATTCCGCGAAATGAACCGCCTGCTAAATGCACTATGTCTTTTTTGTCCTCTTCTTTCATCACAAAATTTGCTAGCGCAAAGCTTATGGCGTGGGGCAAATGCGAGATAATCGCCGCGTGATGGTCGTGTGAAGTGCTGTCCATAAAGACGATTTTCATTCCAAGATGAGAGAAAATCTCCACAGCGCGCTTTTGGTGCATATCATCAGCCGTTTCGCTGTCGCACAGAACGCACACCGCACCGCTGTAAAGTTCTTTAAAAGCTGCACTTGCGCCGCTGTTTTCCGTGCCACACATAGGGTGAGCGTAGATGATATGGGGCTTTAAAGCCTTTGGAGTGGCTTTAACTATCTTTGTTTTGGTGCTTCCAAGCTCAATGAGCGTGGTGCTTTGGGGCAGGTTTTCAAGCTCTTTGACAAGGGATACTATCGCATCAACAGGCGTTGCAAGCACGACTATGTCGCAGTTTGCTAGCTCTTGTGGGTTAAATTCGCTCATCAACTCGTGGATTAAGCCAAGTTTTAAGGCTAAATTTGCATTTTCTTTGTCTATATCATAACCCAAAACGCAAGAAATAAATTTATTTTCTTTTAGGCAAAGTCCCAAACTACCGCCCATTAAGCCAAGTCCGACAATCGCTACTTTCATCATTTATCCTTTGCAAACTTTTTATTAAAGTTTTTAGGCTATTATACAAGTTTATTTTTGAATTTTAGGTAAAAATTGATGAAAAATTTATTTTGTCTTTGTCTTTTTGTCGGCTTTTTGTGCGCTGCGCCCTTGCAGGAAGTGAAATTTAAAGGATTAAGCCAGCTTTCAAATGAAAGCGCCTTTGGTATCACGGGGCTTAAACTCGGCGAGGAAATAGACGGCGAAAAGGTCAATCAAGCGATTTTACGGCTTTATGAGCAAGGGTATTTCAACGACATCTTTGTCGAGCAAAACGGCGGAGTGCTTGAATTTACGCTCAAACAAAGGCGAAGTATCGCGCGTATCAACATAACAGGCGTTGCGTCAAATGACACCAAGCAAATCAACGAAGTGCTTAACATAAAGCAAGGCAATCTCTACGATGAGGGCGTTGTCAAAGAAGCGGCTGAACGCATAAGAATGTATTATGAAGTGCGAGGCTACTTTGACACTGTGGTAGAAACTTCTACAAAGGATTTAAACAACACCACGAGCTTGCAGCTTGACTTTGAGGTTAATCGTGGCGAAAATATCATCATACAAAATGTAAATTTAATAGGCAGCCAAAAGCTCAGTTATAGCAATGTCGAGCCTTTCATCGCCAACAAAGAAAAAGAATTTATGGGCTGGATGTGGGGGCGAAATGACGGGGCTTTAAAGGTTTTTGAGCTTTCAAACGACAGCGCAAGGATAAATGATGAGTATATGAAAAGAGGCTATTTAGACGCTAAAATAAGCTCGCCCGCCCTACAAAGTGATATGCAAACTTACACGGCTGATTTGAGTTATTTTATCAAAGAGGGCGTGCGCTACAAAATCACAAGCATTAGCATAGAAAATCCCGTCTTTGACAGCGAGGCAAACGAAAAAAAAGTAAAAAAACTTAAAAGCAAGGTCGGCAAAATCGCAAATATCGAAAAAATCCGCGCCGACATAGAAAGCATACAAACAGATACCGCAAATTTAGGCTATGCCTTTGCGCGCGTGTATCCTGATGTGCAAAAAGACGAGGCAAACGGCGAGGCAAAGCTACTTTTTCGCGTAGTGCCAAATGAAAAAGTCTATATAAGAAATGTCATCATCACGGGCAACTCACGCACAAACGACAGAGTAGTGCGTAGAGAGCTTTATCTCACTGAGGGCGAGCTTTATCACAAGAGTGATTTAAGGGAGTCCGTTTTTGCCTTGCGCCGTAGTTCTTATTTTGACGAGGCAAACATAAAAGAAGAGCGCGTTGATGAAACGCAGGTGGATTTGCTTGTGGAAGTAAAAGAAGCTAGCACGGGCAGCATTTCAGGCGGCATAGGCTGGGGTTCAACGGACGGGCTTTTGCTCAATGCTTCACTTTCCGATACAAATATCTTTGGCACGGGCTTGCGAAGCGTGGTGAGCGTGGATTGTGCGGGCTGTTTGTTCAGCAAGGATAGCGGGTATTACAGCCGTTATAACACCTATCTTTCAGGGCGCATAGGACTTACCAACCCACGCCTTTTTGACAGCCATTATAGCCTTGGCGGTAGCGTGTATGCGAGCGATTATAGCTGGTATACAAGCAACTACAACAACAGAACACGCGGTTTTGACATAACGCTTGGGCGAGCTTTTGCAAGGTATTTCAGCGCAGGATTTACTTACAACTTTGAAAGCAGCGAGCTTTACGGCATTAGCGATTATCTTACAGCTATCGGCTACAAAGAGGGCAAGAGCATAAAAAGCTCCATAAGCCCATTTATCAGCTTTAACAACACTGATGATTATTATCTGCCCCGTTCTGGCTTTATCATCAGCACGAGTTTAGAGATAGCAGGCGTGGGCGGAGACCAGCAGTTCATCGCTTCAAGCTCAAATTTCAACTTTTATCAAGGACTTAAAGACTTCATCGGCTGGGATTTGATTTTGCGTTATAAGGCTAAATTTTACAAGCTTTGGGACACAGGCTATTTGCCCGTCAATCAACGCGTATTTTTAGGCGGCATAGGCTCGTTGCGTGGATATGGAAGTCGCACAGTAAGCCCTAAAATCAATAATACACGAAACTATGAATACGGCGGCACCATAGCGTTTTCAAATTCAGTGGAGTTGAGCTTTCCTATCATCGATCGCGTGAAACTGCGCGGGGCTTTGTTTTTTGACTATGGCTACATACACGATGAAAAAGACGAAGGGCAAGTTCTTGGACCACGAGATATAGGTAATGGCAGAACGATAGACATAAAATATCCAAGCGAAAGACACATACAAAGATACAGCACGGGCATAGCCTTTGAGTGGGTAACGCCTATGGGACCGCTGCAATTTGTCTTTGCCAAACCGCTCAATCCAAAAGACGGCGATGACATAGAAAACTTTGAATTCACAATGGGAACGAGATTTTAGCACGAAAGTAGGGAAAAAATTTGCGAAATTTACAAAAAAATTTAAGAATGTGCTATAATTTTGCTTTTAAACCAAAAAGAGGATAAAATGAATTTTTTAGACTTTTTTTCAGGCGTTCGCCGCAAGCAAGCCGAGCCAAATGAAGCTCCAAACCACTGGATAAAGTGCAAAAACTGCAACGCGCTTATGTATTTTAAAGAAATTCAAGCGTGTTTGAGCGTTTGCCCTAAATGTGGCTACCACTTACGCATCACCCCGCAAGAACGCATTGAAATGCTGTGCGATGAGGGTTCTTTTGTCGAATTTGACGCAAATTTAGAAGCCATTGACCCTTTGAAATTCGTAGATAGCAAATCCTACAAAAAAAGACTTGAAGAAAACACCCAAAAAACAGGGCGTAAAAGCGCAGCCATAAGCGGAGAGTGCCTCATCGATGGGCGCAAGGTTCAGCTTGTCATTTTTGATTTTGCCTTTATGGGCGGCTCACTTGGCTCTGTGGAGGGCGAAAAGGTTGTCCGCGCCGTGCAAAGAGCTATAAAAACGCAAACTCCGCTTATCATCATCAGCGCATCAGGCGGTGCGAGAATGCAAGAAAGCACCTTTTCGCTTATGCAAATGAGCAAAACAAGCGCGGCTTTGAAGCTTTTAAGCGAAGAAAAACTGCCCTTTATCAGCGTTTTAACTGACCCGACAATGGGCGGAGTGAGCGCGAGTTTTGCTTTTTTAGGCGACATTATCATCGCTGAACCGGGCGCTTTGGTAGGCTTTGCAGGCGCAAGAGTGATAAAGCAAACCATCGGGGCTGACTTGCCTGAGGGCTTTCAAAAGGCTGAATTTTTGCTCGAACACGGACTCATCGATGCTATCGTCCCAAGAAGCGAACACAAAAAATTCATCAGCCACTTTTTAGGGCTTTTTGCAAGGAAGTAGCGTGCGAATTTCACTCTTTTGTATCCAAAAAAATGCGGCTGAATTTGCGCCCTTAAACGAAAAATTTGCTAAACTTGTTTCAAACTACGCAAAATTAGAGCAGCTTTGCGTTTTTAACGCTAAAATCAACGCCGCGCAAAAGCAAGGACAACTTGCCGCACAGCAAAGCTATGCTGAGCATTTAAAGCCTTATAAAAAGGGCTTTTGCGTGGTTTTAGATGAGAGCGGCAAAGAATTTACAAGCGTGGAATTTGCAAATTTACTCAAAGATAAAGGCGAAATTTCTTTTTTTATAGGCGGGGCTTTTGGCTTTGACAAGGGCTTTTTGAGCGAGTTTGACTTGGTGCTTTCGTTAAGCAAACTTACTTTGGCGCACCAAATGGCGAAAATCTTGCTTTTAGAGCAGCTTTATCGGGGCTTTTGTATCTTACACAAGCACCCTTATCACAAATAAGGCAAAGTATGGAAAAAACAGAGTTAGATAAATTTAAAGAGATTTTAGAGACGAGAAAAAGGGCGATTTTAGCCCAGCTTAATGACAACGCTCAGGATTTACAGGGCTTGCAAGACAGCGCACCAAGCGATAGTGCTGATTTTAGCACCATCAACACCAGCTCACAAATTGAGCAGGCTATTGCTGAGAATTTGAAAGAAGAATTAAGCGAAATCGCCCTTTCTTTAAACAAAATTCATCAAAACAAATTCGGCATTTGCGAGCTTTGCGAGGGAGATATTGATTTAAACCGCCTTAAAATCAAGCCCCACGCGAGGTATTGTATAAATTGCCGCGAAATCATCGAAAAGGAAAAGAAATGAAAATCAAACTTTTTGTCTTTGCCAGCATCACCTATATGATAGTGCTTGGCGCATTTATTTTTACCATAAATGCCGAAAACTACACGCTTGAACTTGGCTCATACAGCCTAACCTTGCCCATAGTCATTTGGTTTTTGCTGCCTGTTTTTGTGCTTTTTGTCGTGGCGCTCGTGCATATGAGCTTTTATGGGCTTTTGCGCTACCTGAAATACAAGCATTTTTTTGACGATGCGGACAAATTTGAAGCCCTTGCCTGCGAAGTGCTTTTGCAAAAGCCAAACCGCACGACTTTTAAAACCCAAGAATTCAAAAACGCCGCCGAGCTTTGCAAGAGCGTTAAAACGCGCAAAAAAATCCCTAATTTTGCTAAATTTAACGAAGCCATAGAGCTTTTAAACGAGCTTGATGAGGGCAAAAGCGTGAATTTAAGGAAGTTTAAGCTTGATGAGGACAACGCCTTGTGCGTGCAAAATGAAAACAACCGCATTAAAAACGACCTAAACTACGCCTTTTCGCGCATAAAAGGCAAAAAAGAATTTGAAGATGAAAGCGATTTACTCGCCTTTGAAACGCTTTTACAAAACGGCGATATGGCGCAAATTCAAAGTGTGAAGCTCACAAAAAACGCTCCCCAAAGGCTAGGACTCATAGAACGCTTTGAAAAAGGCACTTTGCAAATGAGCGGGGCTGAATTTGAAAGCCTTTTAAACGCGGGTGGCTTTGATGAAAAGGACTTTTTAAGCGCGGCGAAAATGAGCGTGAAAAAACTCAACCCAGACGCGCTCATAGCGGTGTTTAAGCGGCTTAAAAACACTTACCCAGAAGCCCTGCGCGCTTATCTTTATATTTTAGCTGAATTTTCGCTTTTTGATGAGCTTAGGCTTGAAATCGGCAACGACAAAACGCATTTTAACGACTTTAAAATCGTCCTTTTAGCGCGCGAAAAAAACCAAAAAGTTGATTTAAATAAGCTTATTTGCTGATGATTGACTTTTCGCAAAAGCCCTTGTTTCTAGCGCCGATGGCAGGATATAGCGATTTGCCCTTTCGTGCTGTGGTGAAAAAATTTGGAGCGGATTTTACCATAAGTGAGATGATAAGTGCGAACGCGCTTGTTTTTGAGAGCAAAAAGAGCCTTAAAATGCTCGAAAAGCACGAGAGCGAAAGCCCTTTCATCGTGCAAATCGCGGGCAGCGATGAGAGTGTCATCAAAAAAGCCGTTTCGCTTTTAAACGAGCTTGAATTCATAGACGGCGTTGATTTTAACTGCGGCTGCCCTATGCCAAAGGTCGTGCGGCAAAACGCTGGGGCTGCCTTGCTTGAAAATTTAGAGCTTTTAAAAAGGCTAGTAAGTGCCATAAAAACGCACAGCACGAAAAAAAGCGTGAGCGTGAAATTCAGGCTTGGCTTTAAGGACAAAAAGGCTGAGCTTATCGCAAGGGCTTGCGAGGAAGCGGGGGCTGACTTTGTGGCGATTCACGGGCGCACCGCAAAGCAACTTTACAGCGGAAAGGCTGACTATGAGGGCATCGCGCTTGCCAAAAAGGCGGTGAAAATCCCTATCATCGCAAACGGCGACATTGACGCGCACAACGCAAGTGCCATTTTGCAAAGCACAAAGGCTGACGCGCTGATGATAGGGCGCGCAAGCGTTGGCAAACCTTGGCTTTTTTACGAGCTTAAAAGCGGCAAAAGCGTGAGTAACGCCCTAAAAAAGGAAATTATCCTTTATCATTATGAGTCTATGCTAGGACATTACGGCAAAATGGGCGTGCCACTTTTTCGCAAACACCTACACGCCTATACTAAGGGCATTGACGGGGCTGCGAAATTTCGCGAGTTTATCAACCACACAGACGAACCAAGCACTATGCAAAAAGCGATTGAGGAATTTTTCTAGACGCAAAGCCTTGAATTTTCAAGCTGCGCGTGAATTTTTTGGGTGTTTGGTGTGTTTGCAATGACGGCACACCCTTGTCATTTTGAGCTTTCGATAGAAAGCGAAAAATCCATAAATTCTATTTTCAGTAGCTTATTTTCCGTTTTTTGTATGGATACTTCACTTTGCTCCGCAAAGTTCAGTATGACAAGGGCATTGTCATTTTGAGTGGAGTGCGTTAGCACAAAGTGGCCCAACGGGTTGTAAGGCGTAGCCACAGCAAAAAAAATCTCCATTGTCATTTTGAGCCTTTGTAAAAGGCGAAAAATCCACAGAATTTAAGATACGCCTTAAAGCACTAAATTCACACTTCAAATTTATGGATACTTCGCTACGCTCAGTATGACAATGTAAAGGGTTTTTGGATACTTCGCCAAAGCTCGGTATGATGAGAAATTTAGGACTTTGCCTTTTTGTTTAGCCCTTAAAATCCGCTCCGTCAAATTTAAGCAGTGCAGAACCCCACACAAAGCCGCCGCCAAAGGCATCGAGCAAGCACAAATGCCCGTTTTTGAGCCGTCCGCTCTCATAAGCTTCGTTCATCGCCATAGGAATGGACGCTGAGCTGGTGTTGCCAAATTTATCTATGGTCAGCACGCACTTGCTATCGGGCAGGTTTAGGCGCTCTTGCACGGCTTTGATGATGCGCAAATTCGCTTGGTGCGGGATAAAAAGGTCGATTTCATCGGGCGAAACGCGGTTTTTGGTAAGGATTTGCTCCACGCTGTTTTGCAGGGTTTGCACGGCGATTTTAAAAACTTCGTTGCCTTTCATCTGCATAGCAAGTGGGGCGCAAAGACTGGATTTGTCGGCTCTTTGCGTGTGTAGCAGCTCGGCATAGTCCCCATTTGCGCCTGTATGCACATCGATGATGGGGTTTTTTTCGCCCGCACTCACCACAGCTGCGCCCGCTCCGTCTCCAAAGAGTATGCAAATGCTTCTGTCCGTGTAGTCCATAAGAGAGCTAGTCTTTTCAGCCCCTACTATAAGGACATTTCGCTTTGCTCCGCTTTCTACAAGTGCCTTTGCTACTTGCAAAAGATAGATAAAACCAGCGCAAGCTGCTGATATATCAAAGGCACTCACACCTTGCAAGCCTAAATTCGCGGCGATAAGGCAGGCTGTGGAGGGCATAGTGAAATAATCAGGGCTTAAAGTCGCGCAAATCACCGCATCAATGTCGCTCGGGCTTAAATTCGCCCTTTGTATCGCTATTTGAGCGGCTTTTGTGCCTAAATCGCTCGCCCTTTCGCGCTCATCAGCGATACGCCGTTCTTTAATGCCCGTGCGTTTGGTTATCCACTCATCTGTGGTATCCACAAGCCTTTCTAAATCGGCATTGCTTAAAATCCGCTTTGGCGCAAAGGCGGCTATGCTTTTTAAGCTCGCTTGAAAGTTGCTCGAAAGCCCTTTTTTATCGTGATTAAATTCAGCATTTTCACTTCGCAAAGGCGGCTAGCTCGCTTTCTATGATTTGATTTATTTTGGATTCGCTGAAATTTAGGGCTTGAAAGATAGCGTTTTTTATCGCGCGCCCATCACTCTTGCCGTGGCTTATGATGACACAGCCGTTTATGCCAAGCAGCGGCGCACCGCCATACTCTTGCCAGTCGATATGCTTTTTGAGTTTCCTGAAAACAGGCTTTAAAAACAGCACGCCCAGCATAGCGACAAAAGAGCTTTTAATGTGCTTTTTCAGCAAGTCAAACACCGCAGTTACCGCTCCCTCAGTGGCTTTTAACACTAGATTGCCGCTAAATCCATCGCACACAAGCACATCAACCTCGCCGTTAAAAATGTCCCGCCCCTCGCCGTTGCCGATGAAATTTGGCATTTTTTTAAGCAAAGCGTGGGCTTCTTTGGTGAGTTCGTTGCCTTTGCTTTCCTCTTCGCCGTTTGAAAGCAAGGCTACACGGGGCTTTGCGATTTTCATTACTTCTTTGGCGTAGGCTTCGCCCATTATGGCAAACTGAAACAAATACTCACTCTTGCAGTCCGTGTTCGCTCCGACATCTAAAACAAGGGTTTTGCCCGTAACACTTGGCATCAAAGTAGCTATGGCTGGGCGCAAGACATTATCTATCCTGCCGATACGAAGCGTAGCTAGGCTCATAGTTGCCCCGCTGTGTCCTGCTGAAACGATGGCTTGGACTTTTTTGTCTCGCACAAGCTCTATGGCTTTGTAAATGGTGCTTTCTTTGTGTTTGAGTGCGTCTGTGGCGCTTTCTTCCATACGAAAGACATCACTTGCCTCTTCATAGCTCACAAATTCACGCAAATTTTGCGGAATTTGCGGCTCTAAAAGCGCACGCCTACCGACAAGCACAGCGTTAAAAGGCTTCTCGCGCAACGCTTGCACCAGCCCTTCGATGATGGGCTTTTCGCCATAATCCCCGCCCATCGTGTCTATGGCAATGCTTATCATCGCTAATACTCTTTTGTCAGTGGATTGACGCGGTGTGGCATCTTGTAAGTGCCGTCTTTGTCCTTTACGGGCATAGGCAAACTCACCTTGTAGTGCGTCCTGCGCTTTGCTGCGCGGCTTTTGCTTACTCGTCTTTTTGGAACTGCCATTTTTTGTCCTTTCTAATGATGAATTTTACAGCTTTCGCAGTAAAAATAATCGCTCAAATAGCTTTCTAGCTCGCTTATAGCAAGCTCGATTAAGTCTATTTGGGCATCATAAAACTCCACGACATCGCTGAGCGTGTTGTTTTCGTCTTTGTAAATGCCATCGCTTGCTAAAAGTGCTATGTTTTCATCGATAGCAAGCTCCATTTCGCGCCCGCAACTATCACAAGCACGATACACAAAGCCTTTCATACGCATAGCAACCTGCGCTAGCTTGGCATCTTTTCGTTTTAGCTCGCCCTCAAACACCATATTTTCAAGGTTTAGTTTGAAAGGGTAAGCGACTTGTCCTAGTTTAGAAAAGGCGATTTTCATCGTTTTAAGCTCAAATTTTACTCAAAAATTCACAAAATTTCGTCATTTTTGAAGAAAAATTCGATTTCTATCTTTGCGTTGTCTAAACTATCGCTGCCGTGCACGGCGTTTGCGTCAATGCTTTGCGCAAAATCAGCGCGAATCGTGCCAGCTTTGGCTTCTTTTGGGTTTGTCGCGCCCATAAGCTCGCGGTTTTTTGCCACAGCGTTATCGCCCTCTAAAACCGACACTACCACAGGTCCGCTTGTCATAAATTCAACCAAATCCCTAAAAAATGGTCGTTCTTTATGCACTGCGTAAAAATCCCCAGCTTGTGCCTTGCTCAAATGCAGCTTTTTGAGTGCTGCCACGCGCAAGCCGTTGCTTTCAAAGCGGTCTAAAATCTTGCCGATGACACCTTTTGCCACCGCATCGGGCTTGATGATAGATAAGGTTCGTTCTTTCACGCTCTATCCTTTCTGAAAAATTCATAATGAACTTGTGATTATATCTTTTTTTTCTTAACATTTCTATAAAGTGGAGAAATTTTCTACCAACAAATGCTTTGCATTGTGGTAAAATGCCCCTTAAAGCCACAGCGTAAATTTATCTTTTGCGCCCTAAATTCAAAGAGTTTTTGCCCCAAAATCTTAAACCACTTCATTTAAGCGCAAAACAAGCCACAAAAGAATGCTTCGCGTGGCTTATAAATTTTGCTTTACCCTTTCAAAGAGTGTAAAAACCTTTTCTTGCAAGCTTTTAGCCTGCTCCAAACTCGTAGCTTCAAAGCGCGTGATGAGATAAGGGCTTGTATTTGAGGCACGAAGCAAAGCCCAGCCGAAGCCAAAGTCGATTCGAACGCCATCTATCTCGCATAAATCCTTTACACTACCGAGTTCGCCAGCCTTTACCGCACTCTTAAAGGCTTCAACAAGCTGAAATTTTTGCTCTTCGCTCACGGGAATTTTGATTTCATCGGTTGTATAGAGCTTTGGCAAGGCTTCTATCATCGCTTGCAAGTCAAAGCCCTTGTGGATAAGCTCCAACGCACGCAAAAAGGCATAAATACCATCATCATAGCCAAAATATCGGTGTTTGAAAAAGATATGCCCGCTCACCTCAGCGGCTAAATCGATATTTTGAGCCTTCATCATCTTTTTAATGTTTGAATGTCCCGTTTTTCCCATAAAAATTTCGCCAAATTTGCCCACTTCATCAAAAAGATTTTTCGAGCATTTTACCTCGCCCAAAACGCGTGGATTTGGGATATTTTTAGCAAAAAGATAGCAAAGCTCATCGCCACAAAAAATGTGCTGTGTGTTTAAAGCTACCATTCTATCGGCATCTCCGTCAAAGGCAAAGCCCATTTTAATGTGCGGATTTTGAGCGAGTAAATCCTGCAAAGCCCTTAAATTTTCGTGTTCTGTTGGGTCTGGGGCGTGGTTTGGAAACTGCCCATCAGGCTCAGCAAAAAGTATGCTAGCCTTTAAATTTAGGGCTTTTATCAAGGGTTTGATGACAACACCGCTTGCGCCGTTTGCACAGTCAATGCCAAATTCATACTCAAAGCCCCTTAAATGCGCAAACTGCTCGCTCATAAATTCAACATAAAGGCTTAAAATGTCGTATTTTTCACACGCCGCATTATCTACGATATACTCGCCATTTGCTAAAAAGTCCTGCACTTGCTTGCCAAAGGCTTTAAGCTCAGCCCCGAAAAAACTCTCTTTGCCTATGGTGATTTTAAAGCCGTTGTAATCTTTTGGGTTGTGCGAGCCTGTTATCATCACATTTGCGTCAAATTTCGCGCCCACATAAAGGCTAAAATACCCAAGTGGAGTTGGCGCAAGCCCTAAATTATAGACTTTTATGCCAGCTTTATTTAGCCCGCTTACAAGATAGCCAAAAAGCTCATCAGCACTATACCTAGCATCATAGCCCACGCTTACATTCTTACAGCCCTTTTTAAGCATTAAAAGCCCCAGCAAATAGCCGATTGCCTTGACACTTTTTTCGTTAAGCTCCTTGCCGTAAAGCCCACGAATGTCATACTCCCTAAAAATCACATCTAACATAAATTTTCCTTTTTTAAGCAAAAATTGACAAATTTTCGCTACAATTTTACAAAAAATTCTTTAAAATTTCGCAAAAAAGGACAAAAAATGGCAGACGAAGAAAAAGAAGAAAAAACGAGTAAAAAGAAAGGCGGCTCGGTGGTGCTTATCATCGTGGTGTTTTTGTTTGTCGTTTTGCTTGCTGTGGTGGGGCTTATCGGGTTTTTTATGTTTCAAGGTCCTGATGAAGCACCGCCAGCGACAAGTGCGGCGGCTGGGGCTGCTGCTGGACAAGCAAACAAGGCGCGCGGTGGTGCGCCAACGGGCGCAGCGCGGGGGAGTGATTACGCAAATATAGGCGCTATGTATCCTTTGGAGAGCTTTACGCTGAATTTACTGAGCGAAGGCGGGGCGCGCTATGTCAAATGCACGATGCAATTAGAGCAAAACACGGATTTGTTGCAGCCTGAGCTTGACAAAAAGACAGCCATTATCCGCGATGTCGTTATCCGCACGCTTACTTCAAAAACCTTTGAAGAAATCAGCACCGCAAAGGGCAAAGAGCGTTTAAAAGACGAGCTTGTCGGCAAAATCAACGAAATTCTCACAGACGGCTTTGTCAAAAATATCTATTTCACCGACTTTGTCGTGCAATAAGCCTGAATTTAAGGCGAGTGATGATAGGCTGTGATATAGTTGCCATCGCTAGGATAGAAAGGATTTACGCTCGTTATGGAAGGAATTTTTTGGATAAAATTTTAAGCCAAAACGAGCAAAATTTAGCCACAAACGCTCAAAGCATAGCGGGCTTTTTCGCGGCAAAAGAAGCAGCGAGCAAGGCTTTGGGCGTGGGCATTTGCAGGGAATGTGGCTTTTTGGATATACAAATTCAAAAAGACAAAAAAAACGCCCCAAAACTTAAATTTTCTAAAAAAATCAAAAAAAAATTTAAGATAAAACAAAGCTCACTCAGCATAGCCCACGATGGCGGCTTTGCTATGGCTGTGGTAGCGGTAAATTAAGCTCTAATGAGCAACCAAACAGCGTGCAAAGCGCAACTTAAAACAAAAATCCGCTTTTGTCGTTTTGAGCATTTTGTAAGAGGCAAAAAATCCAAAGAATTTAAGATACGCTTTGAATTTATGGATACTTCGCCAAAGGCTCAGTATGACAAGGGTTCTGTCATTTTGAGCCTTTTGTAAAAAGGCGAAAAATCCACCACTGCTGTCATTTTGAGTGGAGTGCGTTAGCACAAAGCGACCCAACGGGTTGCAAGGCATAGCCGTAGCAAAAAATTCATATTGTCATATTGAGCGTTAGCGAAATATCCACACAAATTTCCGCATTGTCATTCTGAGCTTTCGTAGAAAGCGAAGAATCCATAAATTCCGTTTTTTGTATGGATACTTCTCTTTCTACGAAAGCTCAGTATGACAAGGCAAGTCCTATCAACGCTAAATCCACCACAGCGATGATGACACAAAAGACAACGAGCCAAAACCTTATCCGCACGAATTTCTTGTAAAGTTTTTCGCCCATCATAAGCTTTTCGTAGCCTTTTGTGAGCTTTTCTTTACCCTCTTCGAGCTGCTTTTCGCCCTCACTCAAACGCCTTTCTCCATCTTGTAGTCGCCGATAGCCTTCTTCAAGCCTACTGCCAAAAAACAAGCGGATATACCATTTATCGTTTTCGTTATACTTCTTCCAGCCATCTTTGAGCTGCTTTTTACCTGCTTCGTATTGCTTTAAACCCTCATCGTATCTTTTTTGTCCTGCCTCATATTTGCCTTTTTAGCTTTATTTACATATTTTTGGTGTCGTTTTGCAAAAACAAAAGTTCATTGTAACACTCCACAGCCCTTTGAGTGCTATCACGCCACGCTTCAAAGATTTTTCTTATAGCCTCATCGCTGTGAATGCCCTTACAAGCGTAGCGAAATATAGCAAAAACTATCTTGCCCTTGCTTTTTTCGCTCAGTTTAGACATTATCTCATCGGGTATATCCTTATTTCTTATATGCTCAAAAGCTGATTCTGCGGTAAATGGCTTTGTTTTATCCTCGTTTAGCTCCGCAAAAAACCACTCGACTAATTGTTTGAGCATTTTAGCTTCTTGCTCGTCCTCGCTTGGACTTTGTGTTTGAATTTCACTTTTAGCTTGTATGGCTGGTTTTTGAGTAGGCACGCTTTTAATACTTTGTGGGGTATTTTGTGGAGTCTTTTGTGGTGGCAAATGCCTACCAAACAGCGCATCAATAGCACTTTTCATTTCTTGCCTTATTTCTTCAAGCTTTTGAAGAGATGATTTTGCCTTATCATCATCATCAAAATATAATTTGATTTGATTAAGCTTTTCAAAATTCGCCTCATTATCAAGGTTCATTTCTATCAAATCAATGCCAAAAGAATGCAGTTTGTTTTGGATTTGTTTGCGTTTTTCGCTTTTTTTCAAAATCGCTTTTTTATACTCATCAAAGACTTCATCAAGCTGATTGACAAGTTCTTTTTGTAGGTTTTGTTCTGCTTTAAAAGTGCGTAAAAATTCTTTTAAAGACATTGTTTCAAAAAGATATTCTCTTTTCTTTTCCGCACTATACGCACTAATGCCCTCAAAGTCGATAAAATTATCTTCAAGTGCTTGTTTGATTTTATTGATGATTTCTTTAAGCTCGCTTTCAGTTTTTAAATCAGCCCTATTTAACACTATAAAAAGCTTTTTCTTTTTACGGCTTAAAGCAAGCTCTTTGTCGTCTAAAAAATCCAAATCACTTTGCGAAATAGTCCCTGCATCGGCATTTATAAGCCAAAGTAAAGCACCCGCATCGTCTAAAAATTCTTTGGCATTTTTATCATCATCGCTTGTAGATTGCGAACTTTTTGACGCGTTAATGCCGGGCGTATCGATGAAACAAAGATGCCCAAATTCATCATCAAGTGTGATTTGAAACACCATAAAAGGCATAAGTTTTTTAAGTTTAAAACCGAATTTTTCTATGAATTCGTGTTTAAGCTTGGCGTGAATTTCTTTGTCTAAGGCACTTAAATTCACTTCTACGCCCTCATTTGATACCCCCAAAAGTTTGCATTGTTTTTCACTTATCACAAAGGTTGAAATGGCAGTGCTTGGTTCTATACTTTTGGGCAATGATATGCTTTTGTCTTTAAATAAAGAGCTGATAAAAGCGCTCTTACCCACGCTGAAAGACCCAGCCACTGCGATGATTTCTTTGTTATAAATTTGCGGGCAGGTGCTTACTACAACAAGCTCTTTTTCTATGTTTTGCAGTTTTAAAACCATTTCAGCCTCGTTTGCAAGGCTGTCATCTTGGTTTGCAAAGTCCATAAAGTCCTCATTAAGCAGCTTGCGAAAGCGAGCCAAATCCGCATTTGGCTCTTTATCGCTTAAAAGTTTGGCGATGAGTTTGCGCTGAAAATTCAAGCTGTTATTTTCAGCACTCAAAGCCTCATTTCTTTGCAAACTCGCACTTTCTTGCAAAACTAAATTCTGGCTTTGTAAATTTTGGTTTTGGTTTTGCAAAGTTTCATTTTTTTCTTGTAGGATTGAATTTTTGGATTTCAATCTTTCATTTTTAGCGATATGCTTTTTTATACGCCGCTTAAATTCTACCTTGCTGACCTTACTTTTACAAAAGCGCATTTTCCAAACTCCTTTCAAGTGTCTTGTATTCATCAAGCTTTAAAGCCTTGCTTGCAAGGTCTTTTTGTAGGCTTTGTATCTCATCACTAAGGCTTTGAAACATATCTTTACCAAAGCCAAACGCAAAGACACTAGAAAGCTCATTTGCTAGCTTATCTATGTCTTCTCTTACTTCTTGTTTAAATATCCTTGTAAAGTTGGAGACTTCATTGATGAAATGAGTTGCTGGATGTTCATACTTAGCTTCCACCCAAGCATATCCCCCCTCAACATTATCTTCTAAAATGCCACTCATACCACTTATGCTGTAAGGAATTTGTGAGCTGTATTTGATTGATGGATAAGTGATTTTGTTAAAAATGTCCCTAAGGCATTTTTTAAACACAAAGCCATCGATAAACTCATCGCTAATCTCCTCTCTTAACGCCTTTAAAAGTGTGCTTGGCATTTTTTCACGCCACGCTTGTATTGCTCTTGCTGTTTCATCATTAAGCAAATTTTCCAACCTTTCACAAGTTCTTTTAATGGCATTTATCACAGCATTTGCATTGACTTTTTTGAGATAGTGTTTATCTTTTAAAAAAATGCCTGTTTCTTTGATAAAATCACCTTGCTTGCTTTCGGCTTCATTTTCCAAATTTTCAAAGAATTCAGTCTGTTTGTCTTTAAGAATGCCTCGTATATCAGAGCAAAACTTAACACAAAGCTCATTCCACTCACTATCAAGCACAGATTCTCCACGCTCTTTTACCTCTTGCAAAGCACTAGCCCTTGCTTTTAGCCCGTCAATATCCACTTTTTGCAAGGCGTCAATCCTTTGCCTTACTCTATCTTGCAAAGCCTCTTTGTAAGCGTTGAGCGCTTTATCGTTGCTTTGTAAAAAGCCACTTATGCGTTCTTGCAAAATCAGCTCCTTATCCTTTTTAAGCTCGGCAAACACAGCATTTAAGGCTTCAATGTTGGCAAGTTTGCTTAAATTTTCCCACATTTTCTCGCCTTGAAAATCGTTTGGGTATTCTTCTTTAAGTCTATTAAGGGTATGGATTTCCATTTCGTCTAAATTTTCGCCCCTTTTTGCCACGATACCAGCGCAAATACCCGCACACACAATCATTTTTTCTTTTAAGGCTCTTTGCAGCACATTGTTTTCAACATCAGCCTTTTGTAGGGCGTTGTTTTTTGAGCGTTCAAGGGTATTTTGTATGCCCTCAAAAACAGCGTTTAAAATTCCGCCATTTTTATCTTTTTCACTGCCATAAAGCTCACTATCGCCCTTTGAGGCGATAACAAAAATGCGAGCGACACTGCCAGCGAGCTTGCGGACTAAAATCACATCATTTTGGTCCATAAATTGCCCAGCTGGAGACAAAACAAGCACGGCATCGCACTCTCTTAAAATCTCATTTGTCCTTGCCGAGCGGCTTGGCACAGGGTCATTTAGTCCCGGGGTGTCGATGATTTGGACATCTTTTAAAAACTCATTATCAAGGCGCAAGGTGATAGACTTGGTGAAGGGCATAAATTTACCGCTACTTCCCACATAGTCTTTAAGCTTGGCTCGAATTTCACTCAATGAGCCTTGAAAATCCTTGTTTGCCTCACGCTCGCTTGCACTCACTTGACTTTGGCTGATTTGCTGGTATTGCTGATAGCAAGCATAAATAGACTCTTGGACTCCTTTTAATTCTTGTAAGGCTGATTTTCTAGCCTTTTCTTTAAGCTCCAACTCATCGATTTCTTTGCCTTTCGATAAAGCTTTGTCTTTTAGCTCGTTTATTTTAGCATCGGTGTTTTTTTCAAGCTCGCTTTCAAATTCCTTTGCTAGCGTTTCAATCCTGCTTAAATCTTCATCGCTGTAAAAATCCACGCTTAAACTTGGCGTTTTAGCGTATTCAAGCACGGTTAAAGCCGCCGTCATCGGCGTGGCGGCTTTTGGTAAAATGCTTTCTCCGTTAAAAATAAGAGCGTTTAAAAACGAACTCTTACCCGCTTTTACACGCCCTAAAATGCCGATTTTAAGCAACCTACCAGCCTTTTCAAGCTCGGCTTTGTCTTTTTCAAGCTCAGCACTTGTTTTTATGCCGTGTTCTTTTTGCAAGCCAAAGCTGTCCTTAGATAAAAACTCACTTCCTTGCACCAAATTTGCGACCTTGTCAAGTCTTTGTAAAAAATTTTCAAAACTCATTTTACACCTCCATTTTATGCGTAAAGATATTTGTTAGCTAGGCTGTCAAGCTCGCCGCTAACACCGTTTAAAGCTTGAATTTTATCATCAAGCTCACCTAAAATTTGCGCTTTTTGCTCTTGGGCTGCGTTGATTTCAGCTTGCTTTTCTTCGAATTTAGCTTTAAAGGAATGAGCTATGAATTTTTGTATGGCTTCGAAATTATTCTTAAAGGCGTTTAAAACCTCATCTTGCAAGCTCTCTTTGATTTTTGACACGACTTCCACACCCAGTGCTTTTTCATCAATCGTTTTCCCTTTGAAAAAGCCGATAATAGTAGGCAAAAATGTTGTAAGCCCAACAATTATAGGCTTTAACTGCAAAGGCACGGGTAGTTTTGACAACAGCTTTCCCAAAGACACGATAAGGATTTTAACAACTTTATCGCCATATTCTGTGATTAAATTGTCCTTTGGCTTTGTGCTAATATCTATAAGAGCATTGTTGATACTTTTGCTTATATCATTAACCCAAGTTGCATCAATGTTTAATGAGTCTAAATTTAAATCACTAATTTGCCCTTTAAAAGTGTTGATTAAACGCTCTCTTTGGGTTTTCGCCCTTGCGTTAAATTCTTTTAAAAGCACATTTTGCACGATTTCACTGACAACTGAATTCATCGCCTCTTCGCCATTTAAAGCCGCATTTGCTATCTCGCTCGCTTTTAAACGCAAACTCTCTGCAACCACATTTATAGTCGCTATGGCAGCATTTTGTGCGCACTCGTTTGTGTCGGTGTTTAAATTTTCTTGCGTAGAGTTGATTTTTTCCACAGCCCTTTCCAGCTCTTTTACAGCCTCTAATGCCTCGTTTTTGTTAGCTTTGAGGGCTGAAATTTTAGTTTGTAGGCTTGATTTAGTGTCTTTAAAGTCAAATTTAAGCTCATCTTTATAGAGATTTTCAAAGATTTGCTCAGAATTAGTGTCTTTAATAACCTTGTCAAGTCCGCCTTTTAAGTCAAGCAAAAACACGCTTTTATCATAATCAAAGCTGTCTTTTAGCTCATCAGCAATACTCGTTTTTATCTCATCTAATTCGCTTTTTGGCTTTAAATCGCACTTTGTAAGGGCAAAGCTGAACGAACGCCCCAAAGTTTGCAAATTTTCAATGTGTCTTTTGATACTCATCGCCAAAGTTCCACTTGATGCACTTTCTAAAATCACAAAATACGCTCCACGAGCCAAATACTCCATAATAGCCTTGTTATGCGCCTCCACAGGTGCGTCAAAGCCGGGCATATCGACTAAAATCAAAGGCTCTATGCTCTTTAATTTTTCGTTGTTTAAAAACACCTTTGCATACGCAAAATCTTCTGCCCGCTCTTTTAGCTTAGCAAACTCATCAAGGCTTAATTCCTCGATTTGTCCGTTTTCTTTAATGCCTTGTGCGTAAGCTTGTCCGTCAGTATAGCGCAGCTCCGTAGCCAGCGCAGTTTCGGGCGTAATCGCCACGCTTAAAATGTCCTCTCCCAAAAAAGCATTTATCGCCGTGCTTTTGCCAGCTGAAAAGCCGCCTACAACAGGCACAAGCAGTTCTTGCTCTTTTACGAGCTTGATGAGCGTGTCTTTGCTTTTATCAAGCTCGGCTTTTTTCACAAGCGCATTCACTTGCTCCAAATACTCCACAAAATTTCTTTGTGAATTTAACATTGTTTTTGCCATTTTTTATCCTTTCTTTGCCTTTCGCAAATTTATCTTTGGCGAAATTTAGCTTTTGCTGAATTTTGCCTTTGTGTGCGCTTGCTTGTGCTTTTAGCTCACGCTTTTATGTGCGCTTGCTTGCGTTTTAAGTGCCTAGCTCACGCTTTTGCGCGCTTTGCTTGCACTTTAACTTCGCTTTCTCACACAAACGCTTGCGTTTTAAATTTGCTCGCCACGCAAACACTTTGTAAATCAGCCAAATTAAACTTACTGCCAAATTTCCACTAAATTTATGGCGAAATTTAGGGTTTTGGGTTGAATTTAGACCTTGCTTTTTGCTTTAAATTCAAAGAATTTAAACTCACACATCGCAAAGCCATCAACCAACGCTTGCTCTTGTCTAAACGAAACTTTTACCTTTCTCTCCTTTATAAAAATTTTATCTCAAACGAAAATTCAGCTTTAAAAGGCTGTTTAAAGCACTTTTATGCGACTGCACCTTGCAACCCGTTGGGTCGCCTTTTTGCAAAGACTCAAAATGACAAAAAGGGCGCAAAAGCGCACAAATAAAGCGTTTAAAAATTTCAAAAAAGCGCAATGCCCTAAAAAATGCCTTTTGTAAGCAAAAAGATGAGTTAAAACTATGATAAAATGAAAGGCAACTACAAAAAGACGAGAGAAAACTACTATAAAATGAGAAATACCTACAAAAAGATGAGATGAAATTGCGATGAAATGAGCAAAATCTACAATAAAACGAAATAAAACTACGACAAAATGAGTAAAAAAGCCCTTTAAATTTAGCCCAAAGGCGTGCCAAAAAGTGCGAGCAACGAGAGAGAGAGAGAGAGAGAGAGAGGTCCCCCCCC
>UQBJ01000025.1 GCA_900539255.1 uncultured Campylobacter sp.
TTAAAAAGCTCACTGACAAGGAAATGGCGCAGGTTAAGGGCGGGTTAAATTACTCGGGTGAGTATAATCAATACCGATATACCAACTCTTATGGACAAGTCATAAGGTCATCTTATATTGCAGTCTCTTTAACGCAAAGTGAGAGTAGAATGCAATCCATAAATCTCAATAATGGAAGGACTGGATATGATAACTACACGAGTTTTATAGCCCAAGCAAGAGCTGGCACACCGATAATCCATATCCAGCACAACGAAACGACTGGTTACACAACTTATAGTTTTGCTATAAAGGGTTCATCAACATACTATATAGCCGACAGCTTTGGAAGAGGTGTAGTGAGTGATTATCGAGCAAGGTATAATCGGTATTGATAAATTTTTGGAGTAAAAATGAAGGTTGATATTTATGTAAATCCTTTAAATTACACTTCTTTTAAGGGTAGTTACAAAACTTCATACACTCCAAAAGAAAGCAAGGAATTTGATTTTTTAGATACCGAAGAAAGAGCGTGGCAAAGTCAAAGCGTGCAAAGTGCTTTTACAATCACTGCTGCTCGAAAAGAAATGTTTAAACAAGGGCAAATTCATCTTAATGAACAGCAACTTAGTGCGTTGATAAATTTGCCCGTTTCTTGCACTCCATTTACCAACGCTTTGGCTGCTAAACAACCCACTACAAGCGAAAAAGCTTATAATGAAGCGATGAGCCGTGTGATAAATTTGATAGACGAATTAGCGACTTTGGCGATAAACGAACAAGGCATAAAAAGCGAGCTTGGCTATATATTTGCGGATACTTATTATGGTTTTAAAAATAGAGCTGATGAAAATTATGATAGACTGCAACTGCTTAAACAAGCCCTTAAAAACAACCAAAATACCGACAAAGACATTATCAAGGCTGTGGATACATATTTTGCCTTTGGTGCGCTGACGGCTCAAAGGGCGATAGGGCTTTTTGACTATATAAGCGATAAATTCGATGGCTTACCAACAGCGCAGATAATGCAGGATTTAAGCACCATAAAAGGCTGGTGGGATAACAATTCTAGGGAATGCTTAAAATTAGATGATGGCACGAAAGTGGGTTTTACACACACCTTTGACAAAGACGGCAATATCACCAACACTACACTTGTTACGAGCTTGCCAAATGGAGTGCAAAGGAAATTTAACACAGCAAATTTAGATGATGAAAATTCGCAAATTTTGTTTGAAATGTTTAAACAAAGGGAGAATTTAAGCGGCTTGGAGAGTGAGAATTTGCATTTAAATTCAAGTGAAAATTCAAATTTACAAGCAAAATTCAATTTGATAAATTCAAACGCAAATTTAAGCAAAACAAATTCAAATGACAGCCTTTTAAAAGCCCTTTTAAACGACCTTGCAAACGATGAAAAATCCACAAATTTAAAAGTATAAAATTCAATGAAAATTTTTCTTTTTTCTTTATTCTTTGCAAGTGCAATGTGGGCTGAATTTAAAGCTAAATCTATCCAAGAACTTAAAAACACAAATTTTGTTCGTCAAAATTATGAAGAATCTTGCGGTGTGGCAAGCCTTGCAAATGTGCTGAATTTCTACTCTTTTAAGCAGTTTGGCGAAAAAGAAATTTTAGAGTTTTTGCGGCAAAAAACCGATATGCTTTCCTTTGCCGAACTTAAAAGTGTGGCGATGAAAATGGGCTATGAAAGTGAGGGATTTTTGCTTGAAAGGGCGCATTTAGATGAGATAAGCACACCTTTGCTTGTAAAAATAGAAAACGACCCTCGTTTTCCGCATTTTGTGGTGGTGTTAAATCAAAAAGGCGACTTCGTGCGGATTTTAGACCCAAATTTTGGTGCTTACACAGCGTCTAAAAAAGAGTTTTTTTCCGTGTGGGACAAGGACAAAAAAGGTGGATACGCTCTCATCATCTTGCCAAAGGACTTTCAAGGCTTTAAGAGCGAAAAGACACACTTTTTTAGCACGCATTTGCTTGATAAAATCAAAGTGAGATTTTAAGGTTTGTTTGATGAAAAAAATTCTTGTGTCTTTCATCTTTTTTACTTGCGCTTTTGGCTCTGACCCCATAAGTTTTGACAGCCTTTTTAAAAAGCAAATCGGTTTAAGGAGTATCACAAGTTTGGAGTATTTAAGCAGTGGCAATGCGGATTTTTATAACTCAAAGCCTTATGTGTCGGTATTTAATGACGGCAAAAACTACCTTGATAACAAGCAAATTAGCTTGCGCCAAACGCTGATTTATTCGCTCACTCAAAGCTTTGATTTGCTCTTAAACGCCAAAGCAACTTACATAAGAAGCGACATAGAAGAGGGTTTTTTGATAAGCGAATACTCCACAGAACAAAGGGCAAATTTTGATAGCATAGGCGTAGGCGTGATATATAGCTTTGATAGTTTAGGCTCTTTTATCCCACAAATTTCGCTAAATTTAGGTGCATTTGACGGGTGCGTTTTGATGGAGTGATAAAAAATTTCAGTGCAAAAAACGCCAGCGCACAAGTGAGTTTTAAAACTTATAGCGACCCACTTATACTTTCTTTGTATGTGGGTTTTGGCTACAATGATAACTTAAAATTTAACGGCAACTCCGTGAATTTTGGCAATGCTTACTATGGGGGCTTTGACGGCTCTATCATTTTAAGCCCCAAAGTTTCCCTTGATATAGGCTTTCAGCAAAGCTACCAAGAAGCTAGCAAATACAACGGCAGACAATACACAGGCAACTACTCAATCCCCACTGTATCGCTAGGTTTTTCATATAGCTTTGATGATAACACGGCTATATCGCTCTTTGGCACAGGTTCAGGCTCAAATTCAGCTCCCAGCTCGATATTTGGTGTGAGTTTGTGGAAAAAGTTTTAGCAAATTTAGCTCGAATTTGCTTGAATTTACGGGCAAATTTAAGCGCAAGGTTTAGCAAGCGTGAAATTTAAATAAGTGTGAATTTGATAAGCCTTAAATTTCGCAAAATTTAAGCCACACAATAAGCCCTTGAAAAAGGGCTTATTGTGCTTTCAAAGCCTAAATTTAAGCCTTGTTTTGAGTGCGTGAGTTTAAATTTAGCCCACAATCCCAAAGTAAAAAATCGCTCCGATAACCACAGGCACGATGAATTTCACATAATAAAACCAAATTTTTATCCACTTGCTTTTGATTTTGCCCCCGTTGCTAAGCTCGTTTATCGCCTCATCTTTCATCACCCAGCCCACATAAACGCAGCACAAAAAGGCTGTAAGCACGAAAAGCACATTGCCGCTGATGAAATCAAAGCTGTCAAAAATGTTTTTCGCGCCCACGATTTTAATGTCGCGCCAAGCCCCATAAGCAAGTATGCAGGGCAGATTTCCAAGCACAAAAATTCCGCCCAAAGTTAAATTTATGGCTGTGTTTTTGCTAAGCTTAAATTTTTCCTCCAAAACGCTGATGATGACTTGATATATCGGCAGGCTCGTGGTGAGCGCGGCTACAAGCAACAAAACGAAAAAAAGCGCGCACACAAAAGTGCCAAATTTCACATACGAAAAGGCGATGGGTAGGGTTTCAAAGACGAGCGATGGACCCTTATCGGGCGATAGCCCCGCACTAAATAGGGCTGGAAATATCATAAAGCCCGCTAAAATGGCTATCAGCGTGTTTAAAACGCCCGTGTAAGTGGCTGTTTTGATGAGATTTTCGTCCTTTTTTAGGTGCGATGAAAGCGTTATCATCACGCCAAAGCCCAAAGATAGGGCGAAAAAGACTTGTCCTAGCACATCGATGAGTAGTTTTGGCGTGATTTTGCTAAAATCAGGGCTTAAATAAAATTTCACACCCTCCAAAGCCCCGTCCAAGCTTAGGTTGCGAATGATGACGATGATGAGACACAAAAAAAGCAAGGGCATAAGGAATTTCACCGCCTTTTCTATGCCGTTGATGATACCTTTTTTCAAAATGACATAATTTAAAAGCACGAAAAGTGCCGTGAAAATGCCGATGAAAAGCGGGTTATGCTCGATATTTTGCGCGTAAAATTCGCTGGTGTATTCTTTGCTGACGGGGCTTGAAAGGTTGAAATCCCCAAAGATGAGATTGTAAATATACACCAAAACCCAGCCGCCAAGCACCATATAATAAGCCATTATGCCAAAGCTACCCAAAAGCCCCAAATAGCCAACTCCGCGCCACGCTTTGTTTTCGTTTGAATTTGCTTTTAAATTTGGGGCTGAATTTAAATTTTTTGCGTTTGCTGAATTTTGCGCTGAATTTTCACCCAAATCCTGAGCTAAATTTGGCGCGAAAGCATCGACACTATTTTTTTGCGCCCGCCGTCCGATGACATTTTCAACCAAAATCACGGGGATTCCTATGGCTATCATCGCCACGCAAAAGACCAGCACAAAAGCCGCTCCGCCGTTTTCGCCCACAAGATAAGGAAAACGCCAAGTCGCCCCAAAGCCTATGGTAGCACCTGCTACCGTGAGTATGTAAGTAAGCGTGCTGCTCCAAGTTTGTCTTTTTTGCATAAGTTGCCTTTATGGTAAGCGAGCAAGGTCGCCTTAAAAATCATCACAAGCCCCAAAAAAGCTAACTCAAAGCTTCACGCTATAAATTTATGCAAACGCTTTGCCTGCATAAATTTCGCTCAAACTGCCTTGAAAAAGCCTTTAAACAGCCCTTACTTGATGACAATGTCGTTTTTTATGCCTTGAAAGAGCTTGTCGCCTATGCCCTTAACTTGCTTGATTTCCTCGATAGAAGTGAAGTTGTGGTCCTTGCGGTAATCGATGATTGCTTGTGCCTTGCCTTCGCCTATGCCTTTGAGCGTTTTAAGCTCCTCGATGCCTGCGGTGTTGATATTGACAACCCCAAACAAAAGCCCAGCGCACACGCACAAGAGTGCAAAAATCTTTTTCATAGAATTTCCTTTAAAATTTGATGATGACATTTTACTATAAAAAAATTAAATTTTGGTTTAAAAAGCTGAATTTTTGCGCTAAATTTCATTTTTAAAAAAAGCTGTTTGAATTTATGCCTTTTGTTAGCGCATTTAGCGTTGTGCGGGTTTAAAAATTCATAAAAAATGTGCAAAATCACAAAGCATAAATTCACTCCGCCTAACACACCAAAGCGCTAAAATTCAGCAAATCCTTAATCATAAGTGATGACAAAGCTGCATTTGTCGCCTTGCTGTTTGAGTTCGCATTTTTTGACAAATCTTTTGGGCGTTTTTTTGCTCTTGCCGCTAAGGTAAATGCTCTTTTCCTCGACATACAAGTAGTAAGTGTAGTGCTTGAAAAATTCAGGGTCGTTTTTAAAGCAAGTGCCATCGTCCGTGCAAAAGCCCTCAGCAATGGCGTTTGCAGCAAGGGCAAGCAAGAGAGTGAGCGTTTTTTTCATTGCTCGTCCTCTCTTTTTTTCATCACTTTTACCTTGTCTATCGCGTTGCCGTCCATTCTTTTAACTTCATAGTAGCACAGCTCGTCCTCCGCCTTGTCCCCGACAACAGGCAAACGCCCGAGCAGGTTAAACACATAGCCACCGATAGTTACTTGGTCTAAATCCTCTGGATAGACGATATTTAAGAGTTCTTCGACACTTTCTATGTCGTAACGCCCCTTAAATTCATATATATCATCGCTTAATTTCTTGTAATCCTCGATTTTATCATCGTGTTCGTCATTTATGTCGCCCACGATTTCCTCCATTATGTCCTCCATAGTGATTAAGCCCGCTGTGCCGCCGTATTCATCGACTACCAAAGCAGTGTGAGTGCGTTCTTTATTCATACGGATAAGGATTTTAGAGATGCTGACATTTTCTGGCACCAAAAACATAGGGCGCACGAAATCATCAAGCCGCTTTTGCCCCCCGACAATCTCGTTTTTCATCAAATCCCTTATGTGTATCATACCCAAAATGCTGTCTTTGGAGTCGTTTATGTATGGAAAACGCGTGTGTTTGTATTCGCTCACTATCTTCATATTTTCGTCATAAGACTTGTTTTTGTTAAGGCAAATCATATCCTTGCGCGGTGTCATCACTTCTTTGGCGACTATATCGCTAAAATCCACAGCATTGCGGATAATCTCCGTCTCAAACTCGTCCAAAACCCCGCCGCGCTGGCTTTCGCTGGCGATGATTTTAATCTCTTCATCAGAATGCACCGTCTCACTCTCTTTTGCTGGCTTTATGCCTATGAATTTTAAGCCCAGCATAGCGAGAAAATCAAAGGTTTTGATGAGCGGATAAAAGAGTAGCCAAAAGATATGCAAGGGGCGGGCTACTAAAAGTGCCGTTTTGTCGGCTAATGCGATAGCCACACTCTTTGGCACAAGCTCGCCAAGCACAACATGCAGTAGCGTGATGAGCGCAAAGGTTATAGCTATGGATATGGTGTGCGTTAAAGTAGGCGAAAGCGTGGTGCTTTCGAGCCACGCCGAAAGCAAACGAGCTATGGCAGGCTCTCCAAGCCAACCAAGCGCAAGAGAACTAAGCGTAATGCCCAGCTGACAAGCACTCAAATAAGTGTCAAGGTTTGATGAGATTTCAAGTGCTTGCTTTGCGCCGCCTTTTTTTTCTTTGAGAAGTTGTTCGAGTTTAGAATGGCGCACTTTGACAATGCTGAATTCGCACAAAACGAAAAAAGCGTTTAAAAAAACGAAAAATAAAGCCGCCAAAATCATCAGCGTAGAGTATCCCGCATTTATCGCGGGGGGAATCTGGCTAGGGTCCAAAAAGGCTCCTTATTGAGAAAAATTTACCGCACATTATAGCAAAAAATTCTACAATGTCAAATTTTTAGGGTAAAATTCAAGTTTTTGGGCTGAATTTAACCCGAGCGTGCGACAAAAAATTCAAAAAAATTACCAAGTGTTATGAATTTTTTAGAATTTTGTGTTATCATTTTGCAAAAATTAAAAGAGATAAAATAAATCTTATTAAAGATGAATTTTTATCGTTTGAGAATTTTTCAAAAAGCTAAAAGAGAGCGAAAATGAAAGTGTATTTAGACAACAACGCCACGACTATGATTGACCCGCAGGCTTTCGAGCTGATGAAACCCTTTTTGTGCGAAAGCTATGGCAACCCAAACAGCCTTCATCAGTGGGGAAGTGCCACGCACAAGGCGTTAGGCGAGGCATTAGACAAGCTTTATGCGGGCTTACACGCGAGCGAAAATGATGACATTGTCATCACTTCTTGCGCGACTGAGAGCATTAACTGGGTGCTTAAAAGCGTGTATTTTGACTACATAAAGGACAGCGAGCGCAATGAAATCATCATCTCAGGCGTAGAACACCCAGCAGTGCGAGCAGCAGCGCACTTTTTAGAGAGTTTAGGCGTTAAGGTGATTGATTTACCGATAAACAGCGAGGGTTTAAGCTCAGTAGATGACTTAAAAAGGGCTATTTCAAACAAAACAGCCCTTGTAAGCATTATGTGGGCGAACAACGAAACGGGTATGATTTTTCCTGTGGCTCAAATGGCGGACATCGCACACGAATTCGGCGCACTTTTTCACACGGACGCCACTCAGGCTGTGGGTAAAATCAAAGTGGATTTGCAGGGCGTAAATGTCGATTTTGCCAGCTTTTCAGCGCATAAATTTCACGGACCCAAAGGCGTGGGCGGACTTTTCATCAAAAAAGGCGTTACGCTCAGCCCACTTTTGCACGGAGGCGAGCAAATGAGCGGACGAAGAAGCGGCACGCTCAATGTAGCGGGCATTGTAGCGATGGGCGAGGCGTTAAGGCTTGCAAATTTAATGCTTGATTACGAGGATAGCCACATAAAACGCCTAAGAGACAAGCTTGAAGACGCCATACTTACGCTTGAAGACACAAGCGTGGTAGGTTCGCGCCAAAACCGCGTGCCAAACACCATTTTAGCGAGCATTCGCGGAGTGGAGGGCGAGGCTATGCTGTGGGATTTAAACCAAAACGGCATAGCCGCAAGCACGGGTTCAGCGTGTGCGAGCGAGGATTTAGAAAGCAACCCCGTAATGCAAGCCATCGGAGCGCACAACGACTTAGCGCACACGGCTTTGAGGCTCTCTCTGTCGCGCTTTAACACGGAGGCGGAGATTGATTATGCGGCGCAGCAGATTAAAAACGCCACGACAAGATTAAGGGGCATATCAAGCACTTATGCGTATGCGCCCACAGGGCATTAGAAAGGAAAAACAATGGGAAAAAACAACTTAATAGGCGGTTCGATTTGGGACGAATACTCTCAAAAGGTGCAAAATGCGATGAATAACCCCAAATATATGGGCGAATTTACCGAAGAGGACGCGAAAAAAACAAACACAAGACTCATCGTGGCTGATTTTGGTGCGGAAAGCTGTGGGGATGCTGTAAGGCTTTACTGGCTTGTCGATGAGAAAACGGACATTATCAAGGACGCTAAATTTAAGAGCTTTGGCTGTGGCACGGCTATTGCAAGTAGCGACACAATGGCTGGTATGTGCATAGGCAAAAAGGTTGATGAGGCGGTAAAAATCACAAATTTAGATGTGGAATTTGCAATGCGCGATGACCCTGAAACGCCCGCCGTGCCACCGCAAAAAATGCACTGCTCGGTTATGGCTTATGATGTTATAAAACAAGCTGCTGCGCAGTATAAGGGCATAGATGCGGCAAGTTTTGAAGACCAAATCATCGTCTGTGAGTGCGCCCGTGTCTCACTTGGCACGATAAAAGAAGTGATACGGCTAAATGACTTACACACGGTTGAGGAAATCACGCAATACACCAAAGCAGGCGCCTTTTGCAAGTCCTGTGTGAAGGCGGGCGGACACGAAAAGAGGGATTATTATCTTGTGGATATTTTAGCTCAAACCCGCGCAGAAATGGACAAAGAGCGCATAGCAAAAGCCGCAAAAAGCGATGTTGGCTTTGAGGAAATGACTATGGTAGGGCAGCTTAAAGCAGTCGAAGCTGTTTTAGATGCCGAAATTAGAGCTATGCTTCATAGCGATGGTGGGGATTTGGAAGTGATTGACATACAAAAGGCTGAAAATGGCTTTGTCGATGTCTATATCCGCTATCTTGGAGCGTGCAGTGGCTGTTCTAGTGGGAGTGGGGCGACACTTTACGCCATAGAAAATATCTTGCAAGAGGAATTAAGCCCAAACATAAGAGTAATGCCCGTGTGAGCTAGCGCAAAATGCTAACCAAAGGGCAAACAAGCTGAATTTGTGATGATAAATTTGGCTTGCTTGTTGATGAAACTCTTTTTCAAAAAGCGTGGCTTTGTGCTTTTGTTTGTGATGGCAAGCGGTTAAAACAGCACGCAGAGTTTGTTAGTCAGTATGACAATGTAAAACGATTCGGTATGGCAAGACAAGTCAGTATGACAAGGACTTTGTCATTGCGAGAATTTGCAAAGCGCAAGCGTGCAAATTCGTGGCAATCCAAAGGTAAATTTGCGTTTAAATTTGTAGCTTGCCGCGCCGTTTTTTGTGAAAACGGCTTGCAATGACGAGTTGGGGTAAATTTGCTACATTATTTTTGTTCGCAATGACGGATAATGGCAGATAGGATTTTTGTCATTTTGTCTTTCGTTTTGTTCGTAAAAACGATTGAGTGGGCTTTGTGCGTTTTTAAGGATTTGCAAAAACGATTTAAAGAACCTTATGTGCTGTTTGTTAGGGCTTGCAAACAAAAAATTTAGCAGAATTTGCTTGTAAAATCGCGCTTGAAAAAGTCATTAAGCATTTTTGTTTAAATGGCTTTTTTGCTTAAATTTTTCGCTTTTATCAGCACATATTTTCTCTTGTCAAACTCGGCGATTTCATACTCTGCAAAGCCTTTTAGTTCATCATAAACCTTTGAGCCTTTGTAAAGCAAAAAAAGCGTGTTTTCATCAAAAAACCCCTCGCAAAGCCCCACAAGCTCGGGCGCGCTCATTAAAGCTCTTGAAGTGATGAGCTGGGCTTTAAATTTTAGCTCAAAACGCTCTATTCTTTCTTTGACAACGCTCACATTTTCAAGCCCCAGCTCGCTTTTTACGAGCATTAAAAAGGCTGCTTTTTTTGCATTTGGCTCAAAAAGAGTGAAATTTGTCTTTAAAATAAGGGCTAAAAAAAGCGCAGGAAAACCCGCCCCAGAGCCTATATCAACGGCGTTTTTAAAGCCACTTAAATCCTTAAAATCCAAAATTTTAAGGCTATCAATAAGCTCTTTTTCAAGGGCTTTAAAATGGCTTATATTATGCACCTTGCCAAAGCTGTAAAAAAGGCTCTCATAGGCGTTTAACTTAGCTTTGAGCGCCTTTAAATTTGCCTCGTCAAATTCGCGCAAAAAGTCTAAATTTTCGCGCAAAAGCTCAAAATTCAAAACAAATGCCCCATTTTTTCGTGCTTTACTTGCAAGTAGTCTTTGTTAAAGCTGTTTGCCTCGATGATGATAGGCACGCGGCTCATCACTTGCACGAATTTTAGGCTTTCAAGCTTGCTTGGGTTGTTTGTCAGTAGGTTGATTTTGCTGATGCCATAGTGTTTAAAGATGAATTCAACTATCCTGTAATCCCTTTCATCGTCCTTAAAACCGAGCTTTAAGTTTGCTTCAACCGTGTCAAGCCCTGTGTCTTGGAGTGCGTAGGCGTTGATTTTGTTTAAAAGCCCTATGCCACGCCCTTCTTGGCGCAAGTAAATCACCATACCGCCATTTGCTTGTATGTAACGCAGAGCAAAGTCTAGCTGCTCGCCACAATCGCACTTCATAGAGTGTAAGGCATCGCCCGTAAGGCACTCTGAGTGAATTCGCACATTTAAAATGTCCTTAATCTCGCCCTTTGTTATACACAAATGCTCTTTTTCGCCCTCTTTAAAGACTTGCAGCTTAAATTCGCCCAAGCGACTCGGTAAATTCGCACTTTGTGAAATCTCCACTTTCATCATCGTTCCTTAATCTCTTTTTAAAAACGGCATTTTAGCACAAAAAAGACAATTAAGACGAACAAAGTCGCTTTTTTTAAGCCCTTAATACAGGCTAAATCAAGCTACATTTGCTTAAAATAGCTTTTTAAAATGCTGATGAGATGGGCGGTTTGCTCTTCTCTTTGCGCCTTTGTCTCGGCTAGAACGAAACTTTTCTTCAAATGCTCGTCCAAAATCATCTTCATCAAAGCATCTACGCCACCTTTGATGGCTGTGGCTTGGTTAAAGATAGCCTCGCAACTCTTTTCCTCAAAGATAACCCGCTCCAAGCCGTTGATTTGCCCGCGAATTTTCGCCGCGCGCACGAGTAGCTTGCGTTTGTCTGGCGCTGTGTCAGCTGTGAGATAGCTTTCTTTCTTTACCTTTGGGGCGTTCAGAGGCGGGCGTCCGCGTCTTTTAGGCTCTTTGACGACAGGTTCTTTGTTGAGCCTTGGGCGTCCGCGCTTTTTCTTTACCTTGACTTCTGGTGTAGAAGTTTCTTCTTTTTTTGCCATTGTCCTTCCTTTAAGCGTTTTTTAAGATATACTAGGGTATAGTATCGTATTTTAAATTAAATTTAGCTTAAAGAAAGGTAAAATTTTTATGAATTCGCAAAAATTTTTATTTCACGAGCCACTAGCAAACAAAAATGCTAGCCACAAAGCCTCTCACTCTTGCGACAAGCACGCTCACCACGAGCATTCACACCACGAACACTCACACAGCCATTCGCACGAGCATAGTCATTTTGATGCAAGAAAGGCTGACAAAAAAGTCCTGCTCATCGCCCTTGCAATGACGAGTGCGATGATGATTATACAATTTATCTACGCCTTGCGGACGAATTCTTTGGCACTTTTAAGCGATACCTTGCATATGTTTTCTGATGCCTTTGCGTTGGCGCTGAGCTTTTTGGCTATTTTAGCCACGCAAAAATGGCACAGCGAGCAAAAAACCTTTGGTTACTTTCGCCTTGAAATCCTTGTAGCCTTTATCAACGGGCTTACCATACTGCTTGCGGCGGGATTTGTGAGCTATGAAGCCATTGAAAAGCTCATAAAACCGAGTGAAATTGACGCTCAAACTATGATTGTAGTCGCTATCATCGGGCTTTGTGTCAATGCCTTTACGGGATTTTTAATGTTTAAGGGCGGAAATTTAGAAAATATCAACATAAAGTCCGCATTTTTACACCTTATGAGCGATTTGTTAAGCTCTGTTGCCGTTATCATAGGAGGTGTAGTGGTTTATTTTACGCAGATTTATTATATAGACACTATTTTGGGGCTTTTAATCGCTCTTTTGCTCTTGCGCTGGGCGTTTATACTCATCAAACAAAGCGTAAATATCTTGCTTGAAAGCTCTCCCATTGACATAGCGCAGGTAAAGGCTGAAATTTCAAGCCATAAGGCTGTTGTTAGGATTGAGGACTTGCATATTTCGCAGATTACAAACAAAATGTTCGTGGCGACTATGCACTTGCAAGTAAGCGAAAATTCTATTAGCGAATTTGAAGCACTTTCAAAGCAAATTTCTCATCTTTTGTATGAAAAATTCGACATTGGACACTGCACCATAGAACCGAGCCTAGCCAAAAGGTAGCAAAGCGTTTAAAAAATGTTGAAAATTCATCAAAACTCTTTGCAAAATTTAAAATAAATGCTAGAATTTAGCTGATAAATTCACTTGAAAGGACACTTATGGCTACGGCGAGATTTTTTAACCGCGAGCTGAGCTGGCTTCGTTTCAACACACGCGTGCTAGACCAGTGCAGCAAGGATTTGCCCTTGCTTGAAAAGCTCAAATTCATCGCCATTTACTGCACGAATTTGGACGAGTTTTATATGGTGCGAGTGGCGGGGCTTAAACAGCTTTTTGCTGCGGGCGTGGGCAGTGGCGGCGATGAGCTGAGTCCTTTGGAGCAGTTAGAGCAAATCCGCGCTTACTTACACAAAGAGCGTTTGATGCTTGAAAAGTATTTTGCTCAAACCATCAGCGAGCTTGAAAAAGAACGGCTTTTTATCAAAAATTACCAAGATTTAAGTGCGAGTTTGCAAAAAAAATGCGATGCGTATTTTCACTCAAACATACTTGCACTCATCGTTCCTATCGCTGTTGATAGCACTCACCCCTTTCCGCACCTTGTGAATTTAAGCTTTTCGCTTGCGGTGAAGCTGTGCGAAGCCACAAACGCCGAGCTTGTGAAATTTGGTATGATTAAAATCCCAAGCGTTTTGCCGCGCTTTTTTGAAGTAAGCTCAAACACCTATGTCCCCATAGAAAGCATACTCCATCACCATATAGAAGAAATTTTTCCCGGCTACAAGCTGCTTGCCTCCGCACCCTTTCGCGTAACGAGAAATGCGGATTTAAGCATAGAAGAAGAAGAGGCTGATGACTTTATGATAATGTTAGAGCAGGGCTTGCAGTTACGGAAAAAAGGCGCACTCGTGCGATTGCAAATCCAAAAAGGCATAGACAAGCAGATTTTGGAATTTTTAAATTCACATATGAAAATTCACCCCGATGACATTTATGAGTATGGCACTTTGCTGAATTTGCCATCTTTGTGGCAGATTGTGGGCAACAAAGCCTTTACGCGCTTGCTTTATCCAGCCTATATGCCAAAACTTTTGCCGCCATTTTCAGTGGTAGAAAACACTTCAATGTTCGAGCATATCGCCAAAGAAGACATTTTGCTTTTTCACCCTTATGAGAGCTTTGACCCTGTGTATAGCTTTATCAAAGAAGCCAGCACCGACCCGAGCGTCATCTCCATAAGAATGACACTTTACCGCGTGGCAAAGAATTCAAACATAGTTGGGGCTTTGATTGATGCGGCAAATGACGGCAAGCAAGTAACCGTGATGGTCGAGCTGAAAGCGCGTTTTGATGAGGAAAACAACCTACACTGGGCAAAGGCACTTGAAAGTGCAGGCGCGCATGTGATTTATGGTATCACGGGCTTTAAGGTGCACGCCAAAGTGTGCCAAATCATACGCAAAGAGCAAAACGCCCTTAAATTCTATGTGCATTTAGGCACGGGCAACTACAACGCAGGCACAGCGCGAATTTACACCGATGTGAGTTATTTTACGAGCCGAGCGGACTTTGCGGACGATGTAACGACATTTTTTCACATACTCACGGGCTTTAACAAAAAACGCCGTTTAGAAGTGCTTTCGATGAGTCCAAAGCAAATCAAAGAAAACATTTTAAAGATGATAGCGACTGAAACAGCGATGAAAAACGATGGTGTCATCATCGCTAAGATGAATTCACTTGTGGATAGTGATGTCATCAACGCCTTGTATGAAGCCTCCCAAGCGGGCGTGCAGGTGGATTTAATCATTCGCGGCATTTGTTGTTTAAAGCCCAACGAGCCTTACAGCGCAAATATCCGCGTGCGAAGCATAGTCGGCAAATACCTAGAACACGCAAGAATTTTTTATTTCAAGCACTCTGCGCCGCATTATTTCATATCAAGTGCGGACTGGATGCCGCGAAATTTAGAACGCAGGCTCGAACTGATGACGCCCATTTATGATGAAAAGCTCAAAGCGAAACTTTTGCGGATTTTGAAAATGCAGCTTAGCGACAACGAACTAGCCTACAATCTCAAAAATGACGGCGAGTATGAAAGAGTCGGCAAAGCCCCACGCGCAAGGGCGGTGAATTCACAAGAAAAGCTTGAAGAATATGTCAATCAAATCGCTAAAAAAGAAAAAAAGGGCGATGAAGAAGGAAGAGCCTTAAAGCTGGTGTCAAAACTTTTTAAGGAAAGCTAAAACGCCTTTTCTAGCTGCCTTGCCAGCTCCACACAAGCCTTAATGCTTTGTTTTTCGGGGATAAAAACGCTTTGATTGTGTGGCAAAGCCGTTGCTGTGGTTTCTCCGATAGCCACGCATTTATCATTCTCATCAAGGGTGTAAATTTGCAAGAAATTTCGCACGCTTGATGGAGAAACAAAGATAAAAACAGCGGGTTTTTCGAGCTTTGTAGGCTTTTTTGGCAGGGTAAAGACATTTTGATAAGCGATGATTTGACATAAATCAACGCCCGAATTTATGAGCGTTTGAGGCAGGTTTGAAGCGATTTTTTCAGCCCTTAAATACAAGCACTTTTTGCCTTTAAGCTCAGCTTTGTAAGCCTTTGCTAAGTCCTTACCATAAGCCTTTGGCGGAGTTTTTACGCTCGTAAAGCCCATTTTTTTGGCACATTTTGCACTCTCATCGCCCACAGCATACACGCTTATGGCTAAATTCAGCTTACTTTTGCTTTGTGCTAGTGCGTTTAAGGCATTTTTAGAGCTGATTAAAAGTGCGTCAAAGTCGTTTAAATTCACGCAAAAAGGCTTAAATTCAAGTGAATTCAGCACTATGCTTTTCACCCCGCGAAAGCGTCCCTTAGCGATGAGATATATCATCTTGCGCCCTTATGCAAGGCATTTGGCAAGGCTTGTTTGAGAGTAAGGCTTGCTTGGTAAGGATTTGGAGCGTTTAAGATGGCACTTGACACCGCTACACCAGCGATTTTGCAGGATTTTAGCAAGGCAATGTTAGCAGCGCAAATGCCGCCTATGGCTACCACAGGCAGTTTGCTTTTCTCACAAAGTGCGTTAAGTCCAGCCACGCCGATGATAGAGCTATCTTTTGTAGGGCTTTTAAACACCGCTCCACAGCCTACATAATCCGCTCCGCTTGCGCTTTCAAGCTGAGAAAGCGTTTTTGCGCTCAAACCTATGATTTTATCGTCTCCCAAAAGTGTTCTAACCACGCTTACAGGCAAATCCTCTTGCCCTAAATGCACGCCCGCCGCGTTTATAGCTAGGGCGATGTCCATTCTGTCGTTGATGATTAGGGGTGTTTGAAACTCATCGCACAAGCCTTTAAGCCTTAAAGCCAAAGTGTAAAATTCGCGTGAATTTAAGGCTTTTTCGCGCAGTTGCACCACGCTCACGCCACCTTTTATGGCGGATTTGATGAGATTTAAAAAGCTCTCATCATCTAAATTGCCACGACTTGCGACAAGATAAAGGCTTAAATCAATCATTTTCTAGGAATTTATAAAAGTGATTTGTAGGACCACAGCCCTTGCCAAGACTCAAAGAGTGCAAAATCGCCCCAAATACATACTCTTTTGCGGCTTTAACTGCGCCCAGTTTGTCCTTGCCAAGTGCTAGGTTTGAAGCGATGGCAGAGCTTAGCGTGCAGCCCGTGCCGTGCGTGTTTTTGGTGTCTATGCGTTTGCTTTCGAGCAAATGTATCTCTTGTCCGTCAAAAAAAATGTCATTTGCGTTGTCCTTGCGGTGTCCGCCTTTAAGCAACACGGCTTTTGCGCCCTTTTGACAAAGGGCTTTTGCCGCCTTTATCATCGCGTTTTCATCTTTTATCTCAAAACCGCACAAAAACTCAGCCTCAGGGATATTTGGCGTGAGAATGTCGGCAAATTCAAGCATAGTTTGAGCAAAGAATTCGCAATTTTGCGGAGGCATTAGCGCGTAGCCATTTTTGGCAAACATTACAGGGTCGATGACGACATTTTCGGGCTTAAAACGCCTTAAATTCTGCACAATGCACGCCATAAGCTCTTTTGAAGGAAGCATTCCTATTTTGGTAGCTTTTGGCACTATGTCCTCAAAGACGGCAAGCATTTGTTCATCGACACTTTGCGCTGATATGTCAAAGCAAGAGATGACGCGTGCGGTGTTTTCAGCCACTACACTTACGATAACGCTCATTCCAAAGAGCTTGTGCGCACTAAATGTCTTTAAATCCGCCTGAATTCCAGCCCCGCCACTACAATCACTCCCAGCTATGCTTAAAATCGGCGTTAAATTTGAACCTATGGCTTTCATTTACCTCTCCAAAAGTTTAAAATGACATAATTATATGATTTTTGAGGCAACGAAATTTAAAAAATTTAAGAATTTTACTCATTTTAGAGCATAAAAACAAATTCACGCCCTTTGTCAATAAATCGCCTTTTTGCTGCGTTTGGCTGCCCTGCCTAAATCCTTGCGTGAGGCTTTCATCATTCTGTTTGTGTCCTTGCGAGAAATATCCGTGTGCCTGTAAGTAACATCATCAGCCCTTTGTATCGACCTGTCGATGAGTTCAAAGGCGCGTTTAGAATGTGTATCAATACTGCGTTGCGAGTCGATAAGTCCAGCAAAAGCAACTCCCACGCAAAGGCTCAAAAGCCCAAGCAAAGATAAAATCGCTCTCATAAAAGTCCTTTTGGCTTGATTTCGCAAATTCTTTGCGATGAAGTGCCATCAGACAAATTCGTCCAAAATTAAGGTTTTTTTATACTCTCATCAAAGTTTTGCGTGAATTTTTTTAAATGCAAGCCCAAAAACGCTACTTTTTAACGAAATTTTGCGGGCGTTTTGGCGATAAATTCACATAAAGCTTGGTGTGTCGTTTGAAAAGAGGATTAAATCCCCATTTTTTGTCTGTGTGGCGAGGGTTTGAACGAGCGTGGCTTTGTCTTTCAGCACGATTTTTGGCACGCTCACATTTTCGCTCAAAGTCCTTGAATTCACTTCACCGATGATGATGACAAGGTCAAAGCACGAATTTATCGTTTCGCAAAGGGCTTTGTTTTGCTCAGCATTTACTTCAACGATGCCCGGCGTTACCAGCACGCGCCGTCCAGCGTAGCTTTTGCAAAGCAAATAACTCTCGCTCATTCCTTTAAAATTGCCATTAAAGCCGTCATCTATAATGAATTTTGGCGTTTTAGAAATGATTTGCAAACGATGCTCAACGCCCCTTAAACTCGCCACGCTTGCCCTTATGCGTTCTAAATTTACACCCAAAAATTCAGCGCACATTATGCAAGCGCTTAAATTTTCGCCGTTAAAACTACCAAGTAAATTCGCTTGAAAGCCTTCGTTTTTGTCCTTAAATTTAAGCTCAAATTCAAGCCCGTCAAGCGTGGAATTTACGCTTTTTAAGGCTTTATCATAAATAACGCATTGCTTATTTTCATTTTGCAAGGTGGAGCTGTGGCAAAAGGCTTTTTGCAAACGCTTGCTCTGCAAGGCTTCAAGCTTTGTTGAGCGGATATTTTCAACGCTTTTAAAATACTCCAAATGCGCATTTCCTATCTCGCCGATAATGCAAATTTGGGGATTTAAAAGGCGAGTTATGGCTAAAATGTCGCCCTTTTGGCGCGCGCCTGCTTCGGCTATGTAAATTTGGGTGTTTGCGCTTAAATTTTGGTTGATATCTGCTACTATGCCAAGCAAGGTATTGACACTGCGCGGGCTGTGGTAGGTGCTAAAAGTGCTGGCTAAAATTTGGGATAAAAAGTTTTTAATGCTGGTTTTGCCATAGCTTGCGGTGATGAGAATTATCTTTAAATCGCTCATTTGGGCGAGTTTTTGCTGGGCGAGTTTGGTGAATTTGTGATTTTGCCAAATTTCAAAGATTTTAAGAAAAATAAGCGCAAAAACAAGCCCCGCAAGGTTGCTTCGCACCCCATACACAAAGCCAAGTGCGGCAAAAAGAAGGGTGAAAAAGCCCAAAAAGGCAAAAAATGCCTTTATTTTTGTCGTAAAAACAAGTTTTTTGTCAAGTTTTTTGTGCCAAAGCCACAAAATAGGCAACCAAAACACGAACGCATAAATGAGAAAAAACCTGTCAAGCCCGATATAAACAAACCACGGCAAAAAGATGAAAAAAATATGCCACGAAAAGCGTGTGAAATGAAAGATTATGCGCGAAAGTTTGTAAGAAAACCATTGCAAAGCAGTGATAAGATAAAAGCCAAGCGCGAAATTCAGCACCAAAACGCTGATAAAATCGTTGATAAGGGCTAAATTTGCGGGATTATCAAAGCTCATTTACTCGTCCTTTTTGTGCTTGAATTTGCGCCAAAATCGCCCTTTGAGCGCGATAAAACGCAAAAATTTGCCCTCGCATAAAAAAGCAAACAAAAAATTTGCATAGATAAAAACTTGCGCCGTGCAAATGCGCTAAATTTTGCCTGCAAATTTCACTCATCTTTTGCCTTTGAAAGTGCGCTTAAAACGCTTTTTGCGATGAGTGGCGCATTGTCTAAAAAGAAAAAATGCTCGCCATTTAGGGCGTAAAATTCGCTGTTTGTGATGAGTGAGTGGATTTTTTCGCCGCTTTTTAGGGGCGTGGCACTATCTGTTTGTCCCCAAAAGATGAGAGTTTGAGACTTTACGCTGCTAAAAATCTCGCTAAAATCCTCATCAACGACATTTTTAAAGGTTTCATACATAGTTTGACTCATACCTTTGGCGTCTTTGCTCGCAAAAAATGAGCCAAAGTGCGAAAAACCAAGCCTTTTAAAGGCTTTGAAAAAGGCGATTTTAGCGCGCACTTTAAGGCTTTTTTGCCAGCAAATGCCAGCTGATGAGAGCAGGACAAGGATTTTGAGCGTAAATTCCTTGCTTAAAAGCGTGGCGATTTTGCCGCCAAAACTATGTCCGATGATGATTTGCGGGGCAAATTCTTTTTGTTTTAAAAATTCGCTGATGATTTTTGCATACTCAAAGCTGTTTAAAGGCTTGCTAATGCTTGATTTGCCAAAGCCACACAAGTCCAAATAAATATGACAAAAGTCCGCAAACTCGCCCGCAAAAGCCCTTTTCATTAGCTCTTTGTTCGCTCCCCAGCCGTGTAAGATAAGCACGCAAGCACTTTTTTCAGGGTGCAAAAGCTCATAGCTCAAATTATAAGGCGTTTCATCACAAATAAGCTCAGCCAAAGCCATATTTACGCCTTTTGGTTTTTGTAAATGTTTTCAAGCAGCTCCACAGCGTTTGAAAGTCGCTCGTATTCTTTGAAATTCAGCATTACTGCTTCAAATTTGTTGTTTTTTAAGATGACTATTTTTTTGCTTTGTGCCACCTTGCCAAGTATCGCGCTGAAATTGCGCACCACTTCTGTGGCGGTGTAAATTTCATCTTTGCTAAAACTCGCCATCGCTTGTCCCTTTCATCAAAACGGCATTTTACCTTAAATTTGTTTCAAATGCAACGCCCAGCACTCATAAAATCGCCAGCTAAATTCACGCCAAAGCCCTAAACATAGGTTTTAAGCTCATTATACAAGCTATCTCTTTCCACAGGGATTAAATTTGAGCTTTGTATCATTTCGATAAAGGTGTTTAAAGCTGTGCCGTTTGCGCTTTTTGCGCCGCCTGCACTTTGTATGCTTTCCTTTTCTATCGTGCCGTCTAAATCATTTGCGCCGAATTCTTGCGCTACCATTGCTAAATTTAAGCCCATAGTCGCCCAATACGCCTTGATATGCGGCACATTATCAAGCACCAATCGCGATATAGCTATGGTTTTAAGGATTTCTTCGCTATCAACTTGCTGTTTTATAGGCAAAAAGCTGTTGTCCTTTTGCCAAACAAGCGGTATAAAGGCGTTAAAACCGCCTGTTATATCCTGCAAAGCCCGAAGCCGCAAGATATGCTCCACTCTGTGAGCTGGCGTTTCAATATGCCCAAAAAGCATTGTGGCGTTGCTTTGTCGTCCTTTTTTGTGCCACAGCTCGTGGATTTTGAGCCAATTTTGACTGCTTACCTTGCCCTTGCAAATTTGAGCGCGAATTTGCTCATCAAAAATCTCAGCACCCCCGCCCGGCATAGAATCCACGCCGTATTCTATCATTTTTTCTATACTTTCTTCATACGAAAGCCCCCAACGCCGTTTTAAAAAGTCAATCTCCGCCGCCGTCATCGCCTTAATGTGTAGCTGTGGATACTTGCTTTTTATCATCTTAAAAATCTCCAAATACCACTGCCACGAGCTGTCTTTGTTGTGTGCTGAAACGATATGCACTTCCTTGATACCACGACTCACGCTTGCATCAACCACGCTCATAATCTCTTCATAGCTCATCATATAGGGGTTTGGGTTCTTGCGGTGCGCTGAAAAGGCGCAAAATTTACAAGTATCAGCGCAAATGTTTGTGGGGTTTATGTGGCGATTTATGTTAAAATATACCTTTTTGCCGTGCAGTTTTTCGCGCTTTTTTTGAGCAAATTTCGCCAAGCTAAAAAGGTCTAAATCATAAAGTTTATAAGCATCTTGCTCGCTTATGCGTTCGTCATTTTCAAGGGCTTTGAGTAAGGTTTTCATCATTTATCCTTCAAATATCGCCAAAGGCTTTTTTGTGAATTTAAAAGCGTATTTTATCTCAAATTTGATTAAACATTTTGACAAAACCAAACAAAAAGCGCAAATTCAGCTTACAAATTTGCGCTCGATTTGCTCTTTTACCTGCTCGCTGATGACAAAGGGCGTATCGTAAAAAAGGCAAGAATCCACGCAAGCCACTTTCAGCACAAGCTTTTTGCCGCCTTTTAAATTTGGGTTGTGCGAAGTGCGGGCGATTTCATAAATCTCATAAACGCGCTCTTTATCAAGCCTGCTGAGATTTAGCTCGATGATAGAGCGTTCAAATTCTTGCGGTTCGGGTGTGAATTCTTTTTTCTCACTTGCCCTTGCTCTAAACCCTGTCTTTGCTTTCACGCCGCTATGTTCTACCTTGTCAAGCTCCATAACTTCGTTGAGCATAAGGCTAAATTCCCCGTCATCTCGCTTGAAATTCAGCCGAAAGGCGTAAGCTAACGCCCGTTTTTGCTCGTCCTTAAAAAGCTCTTCAAGCTCTTCGACATTTCTTTCAAAAACCACGACAGGAAAGGACGAGTAAAAGTCCATCACTTGCATTTTGGCATATCGCTTGCCGCTTTTGCTCATCAAAGCCTTGAAATCCTCGATTTTGCCGATACAAAGCACCTGCCCGCTGCCGTTAAGCTGCTCGAAATTTAGGCTTTTAAAATAATCAAGCTTGTTGATTTGCTCGCTGAATTCGTCCAAAGGGTGCGCTGAAAGATAAAAGCCTAAAATTTCTTTTTCATAATCCAACTTTTCTTTCAAACCATACTCTTCCTTGATAGGCACAATTGTCGTTTTTATCGTGCTTACAACCTCATCAAGCCCAAAAAGTGAGTTGTCAGCACTGCGTTTGAGTTCGGCGATTTTGCGTGAATTTTCGCAAAGTGCGGGTAAATTTTCGATTAAGCATTTGCGCGTAAAGCCATACTCATCAAAAGCTCCCGTTTTGATAAGGCTTTCCATAGTGCGTTTGTTGATTTTAGCAGGGTCGATTTTCGCCATAAATTCATCAATGCTAGCAAAGCCCTCTTTTGGGCGTGCTTTGATGAGATTTGTTACAGCGGGCGCGCCCACGCTTTTTATTGCCCCAAGCCCGTAAAGTATGGCTTCGCTACCATCATCAAGCCTGATAGAGCTGAATTCTCCAACGGCTTTGTTAATATCTGGCGGTAAGAGTTTGATATTCATTCTTTTGATTTCCTCGATATACTGCGCCACTTTTTCTACTTTGTTTTGTTCGCTTGTAAGCAAAGCAGCCATAAATTCACTAGGATAATAAGTCTTTAAAAACGCTGTTTGAAAGGCGACAAGAGCGTAAGCGGCGGCGTGAGATTTGTTAAAGCCGTATGCTGCGAATTTTAAGATAAGCTCGAACAAATCATCAGCCTTTTTTGTGTCAAAACCTTGTTTTTTCGCACCCTGTAAATACTCGCTTTTGAGTTTGTCTAAAATTTCGCGCTTTTTCTTTCCCATAGCACGGCGCACCATATCAGCCCCGCCAAGCGTGAAACCGCCGATAGTTTGCACGATTTGCATAACTTGTTCTTGATAAACGATAACCCCATAAGTGTCTTTTAAAATGGGTTCAAGTTCCTTAAAAGCGTAGCTTACCTTTTTGCGCCCGTGCTTAATGTCTATGTAATCATCAACCATTCCGCTATCAAGCGGACCTGGGCGGTAAAGGGCTAGCACGGCGATTAAATCCTCAAAGCAATCAGGCTTTAAGCGGGCGTTAAGTGCCTGCATACCGCTTGATTCGATTTGAAAGATACCAAGCGTGTTGCCACTTTGTATAGTTTCATAAACTTTGGCATCGTTTAAGTCAATTTGCTCCCAAATCAAATCCTTTTCATACCTGCGTTTGACAAGTTTTACGGCGTTGTCGATGACATCAAGGGTTTTTAAGCCCAAAAAGTCGAATTTGATTAAATCCACATCTTCTAAAAAGTCCTTTGCATACTGCGTTACAAGGTGTTTTTCGTCATTTTTAGTAGGGCGAAACAAGGGCGTTTTTTTCCACAGGCTTTCATTTGAGATGACAAGCCCAGCCGCGTGCACGCCTGCGTTGCGGTTTAGTCCCTCTAAGGCAAGGGCATAATCCCAAATTTCTTGCGCGTTTTGGTGCGTTTGGATAAATTCAGCGATTTTTGGTTCTTTGTCGTAGGCATCTTCAAGCGTGATTTTAAGTTCATCAGGGATGAGTTTAGCAAATTCATCAGCTTCATTTAAAGGCATATCAAAAATTCGCGCCACATCGCGAATCACGCCTTTGGCAAGAAGTTTGTTAAAGGTGATAACTTGTGCTACCTTGTCAAAGCCATATTTTTCGATGACATAATCAATCACTTCATCGCGCTTGTTTTGGCAAAAGTCAATGTCTATATCAGGCATTGAAACGCGCTCAGGGTTTAAAAAACGCTCAAAAAGCAAGTTGTAAGGCAAAGGGTCTAAATCCGTGATTTTAAGCGCATAAGATACAAGGCTGCCAGCGGCTGAACCTCGCCCAGGTCCTACTGCTATGTCCTTGCTCTTTGCCATAGCGATGAAATTTTGCACGATGAGCATATAGCCTGAAAACTTCATCTTTTCGATGATATTTATCTCTCGCTCTAATCTTTCTTTATACTCGCCGTGCTTGCTCTCATCGATGAATTTAAGCCGCTCGTCAAGTCCTTTGCGGCACAAATACTCAAAAACCATATCATCGTTGGCAAAGCTAAATTCCTTTTCAGGCTCGGGCAAGGCTAAATCATAATCTTTCGCATACTCTCTTGCGAATTTAAAATTTGGCGGCGTTGGGTCGCCGAGTTTAAGCTCTAAATCGCATTTTGCAGCCACTTCTTGCGTGTTTAAAATAGCTTCTGGCAAGTCCGCAAAAAGCTCGTTCATTTGAGCGGCGGTTTTGACATAAAATTCGCTCACGCTGTGTTTGAGCCTATCCTTGTCGCTTAATTTCACGCCCATATTGATACACATTAGCGCTTCTTGCGCTTTGGCTCTGTCTTTAAAGGTGTAGTGCGTGTCGTTTGTGGCGATGAGCTTAATATCTAGCTCTTTGGCAAGCCTTACCACTTGCTCATCGATGAAAAGCTGGTCGTTTATGCCGTGTCTCATAAGCTCCAAATAAAAATCATCGCCGAAAACTTCTTTATACCAAAGTGCGCTCTCACGGGCGATTTCATAGCCCTTTGCGCCAAAGCGGACATTGCGTTCGTTGTTTGTGTTTAAATGCCAATTTATCTCGCCTTGCAAGCAAGCCGAACTACAAATAAGCCCTTCGCTGTGGGCTTTGAGTAGGTTTTTGTTAATGCGCGGATAGTAGTAAAAGCCTTGTATGTAGCTTTGCGAGCTAAGATACATTAAATTTTCATAGCCTGTTTGATTTTTCGCATACAAACAAAGGTGAAATCGCTGTTTGGTTGTCTTGTCATTTAGCTCTTCGCCGTTGTGTAGGTAAGCTTCTATGCCGATGATAGGCTTTAAGCCCTCTGCTTTCATCGTTTTGTAAAAATCAATCGCCCCAAACATATTGCCGTGGTCTGTCATCGCCACGCTTGTCGCACCCTGCTCTTTGAGCGTTTTAGCAAGCTCTTTGAGTTTGTTTGCCCCGTCCAGCAAAGAATACTCCGTGTGTAAATGCAAGTGTGTGAATTGTAAAGGCGGATTTTGCGGTATTTGCGCGTTTTGACTCATAATTTTTCCTTGAATTTTTATGAGTATTATAAAAAATTTAGGCTGAATTTAAAAGAAAAAAGAGCTGAATTTTTGCTGAATTTTAAGTCGTTTCAAAGCCTTGTTTGAAAAACTTAAATTCTCACTTATTTTTGGGCTTTTTGGGTTTTGGCACAGGCAAAAGCGGCACTAAAATTTCAAGCAAAGCCCCTAAAAATTCAGCGTTTTCAGTGTCGATGATGAAATGCTCTTTTGCCCCATCATAAGGATAGCCCGTCTCAAAGCGCTCAGCATTTTGCGCCACAAATTCAGCAAGTTTTGCGAGCTTTTTCACAAAAATACTCTCATCGCACAGCAAGCAAAGTGGCTTTAAAACGCCCTTGTCATTGACATAAATGCAGTATTCTCCAAACATTTTTCGTGCGTTAAATGTGAAATTCAAGCTAAATTCAGCATTTGCGCGCTCTAAATTTTCCAAAACAAAGTCTTTAAAGCTCTCGCTCGTAGCCATTGTGCTGTCCTTTATGCTTTTTGTGCTTGCCTTGTTTTAATTCTTTTTTGTCCTTGTGCATTTTAGAATCCACAGAGACATTTTTGCTCAGCCCATAAAGGTGATTTATCGCGGCGATTAACTCTTTGGCGACATTGTTAATAAATGACAAATCATTTAAAAGCGAAGTGCCATTTGCTGTGGTGATAGCCTTTTTCTTTATCAAATTTTCGACTACTTCAAAGGCGTCCTTGTCCTCGCGCTCAAAAAATTTTTTTTGCTTTTTCAGCATTCCTTTGGTGTTTTTAAGCCCTTTTTTAGGCACATTTTTCATCTGCTCGATTAAACGCAAAAGTTTGCCTAAATCCACGCGCATTTCATCATACTCTTGTTTGAGAGAGGTGTTTTTGCCTGTTGAAAATTTACGCATATTTTCTTGCAAAAGCCCTATGTTCTTTGTCGCTTCGGCGATTTTGCGTGAAGCGATTTGAAGCGCCACGATGCGCTGTGCGTGCTGGGTGTCATTTGCTGAAATTTGAAGTTTGGTTGAAAAATCCATTATATTGTTAAACAAAGATTTAATTTTCTTTTTATAAAGCTCATCGACATTGACTTCTTTTTTGAGCCAATCCGTGTTTTTGACGACTTCTTCTAAATTTTCATCGCCACGAATGTCCGTGCGGTGCAAGCCTATGGTGTGAGCGATGATGGTAAAAGCATTGTCATACAGGTGATAGACTTCATTACCCAAAGCCTTAACCGCTGTGTCGTGGAAAGGCAAAAGCGTGTCGTTGATAAAAAGTGGCGTGCTTTCGCTCTTTGTGGCTTGCTTGAAAATCTTGCTTAAAAATCTCGCCAAAGCGGGGATAAAAGCCGTTAAAAGCACTATGCCAAAGAGATTAAAAAGCGTATGAAAGAGTGATAAACGCAGTATGGAGTCGCCTTGCAGGTGTATCAAATCCGCTAAAAAATCATTTGCAAATTTAAAAAGCGGGAAAAACGCCACGACTAAAAAAACCGTGGTGAAGTTAAAGATACAATTCGCCAACGCCAGCCTGCGTCCTTCGGCATTTGCGCTTAGGCTTGCTATAAGAGCCGTTACCACGCCGCCCACGCTCGTGCCAAGCACGGCTGCAAGTGCAGCGTCATAGCTGATTTGATGCTCCAAAAATGCCGTGATGATGATGGCAAGGGTAGCGTGTGAGCTTTGGATTATAGCAGTTATGGCTGCACCGAGCAGCAAAAAGGCAAAAACCGCTTTGTAGCCTTCAAATTTGTATTGTGATAAGTCCATTACGCCTTGAAAGCTCTCAAATCCAGCCTTTATGTAAAAAACACCCAAGAAAAAGAACCCAAGCCCAGCTAAAACCTTGCCTATGCCCTTGTAAATCTTGCTTGAATGAAAGGTTAAAAGCACACCGCCCGCTATCAAGGGCAGTGCAAGCGAAGAAATGTTTATCGATGAAGCCCCAGCGATGAGCCACGAGCCTGCTGTGTTGCCTAAATTCGCCCCAAACATTACGCCTATGCCTTGCGTGAGCGTGATTAAGGACGCGCTTGCAAAAGAAATCGCCAGCACGGACACGAGCGTAGAACTTTGCATTATCATCGTGGCAAGCGTGCCAAAAACGATACTTTTCAAAGGCGTTTTGGTGTAGCGGGCTAAAATGCGCTCCAAAAATCCGCCCGAAAAGGATTTAAAGCCGTCTCCCAAAAAGAACATACCAAAAAGAAGTATGGCTACACCAGCACACAGCTCGCCTATTTGCTTGTGAGTCGCCAAAGCATAGATAACCAAAACAGCAATGACAAGAAAATAATACTGCTTTATCACGCCCCAAGTCCGAGAAATCATCACGCACCACCTTTTTCACAAAAAAATTTCGCCATTGTAGCATAGTTTTTTAAATGTTTTCTCATCTTGTGTAAATTTTTCCCAATCATAAATAAATTTAAATTCAAAAACGCCTTTAAGGCTAAAATTCAGCATTTAACGCAAGAAAAAAAGCGAAATTTTGGTAAATTTTTAGTAAATTTAAACTAAAAATAACTTTTTCATAACAATTTTATAAAAATTTCGCAAAATTTAAGATATAATTTCTCTCAGCAAAAAGAAATTTTTGCAATATCACTCAAAGGAGACTCAATGGAGTTTTTAGAATACTTGTTGGCGTTCTTAGCGGTGCTTTTACTTTGGTTTAAGCCGCAAAAAGAAGGCTTGGCTTTTGGCTTGATAGTCGGTGCTATCGCACTTGACTTCGTGCTTTGGATGGTGGCGAGCGCATCTTCTTGGGTGCCGGGCATCACGCTGTAAGGAGTAGATGATGAAAGATTTTTTTGTTTCTCTTCTTACTGAGAAAAATTTCAATCTCGTGATGAGCACGGCTGTGGCGATTATCTTAATCGTGCCTGTGGGTATGGCTTGCGTTTATTTGGGCTTCATTAAGGGCGAAAGTCCTTGCTTGCTCTGCGGACACGAACGCTTTGGTATGGTTGCTGTGGGCGTTTTAGGCTTGTTTATGGTGCGATATGGCGTGAAAATCAAATATGTCGCACTAGTCTTTTTATGTGGCTTTTGGTTCTTGTTTGAGGGCTTGCGCCATGTGGGCAACCACGCCGCAAGAGACATAGGACAAGGCTTTGGCGAGGCTATGTTTGGCTTACACACTTATACTTGGGCTTTTGTCGTGTATTGGTGCGTGATTTTGGCTATGGCTTTGATGCTTTTCTTTATCCGCAAAGACAATGTCTTAGGCAAGGACTTGCTCGAACCAAGCGTGAAAATCAAAGAATTCAGCGGCTACGCAAAAGGCGTTGTGGCACTTTCTACGCTCATCATCTTTGCAAATGTCTTGCAGTTTCTCATCACAAACGGACCACCACCATTTGGCGGTAGAGGCGCACCAGCAGCCACTCGTTTCACTTGGGACATAGGTTTAGCGGCTAAATTTTGGGACCCTGTGCATTGGCACGAAAACTTCCGTCCTGCGAAATGGAGTTTGCTTGGAGGCAATCAAGGACCAAAACCTTGGATAGCGGGCGCAAATGAAAACGAGGACAAAAGCTTTCCATTTGACACAAACCCAGCAAATTCGCCCATTGCAAGTGAGACACAAACCCTTGAACTCATCGGCAGCAAAGACATAGCCATAGTGCCTGAAAACTATGCAGGCAAAAAGGGCTTTGTAGGCGGTTTAGCTTATGACAAGACAAACGATGAATTTGCCATTGTCGGCACGGGCGGTTCGGTGTATTTTACCGATGAAAACTTTGCTAGCGCAAAAGAATTCGCCGCTATCGACCAGCCAAACGGCACTGATGTGCCTATCACCGTTGATGCGACTTTTTACGCACCGGGCAAACTTGTGGCGACTGCCTACAACAAAGCCATTTGGGGCGTAGAGCGCGTAGCTAGCCTTGATGAGACGGATAAACTCATTCAATGGGAGTTTTTACCACGCGTTGAGGGCAACCTTGTGCCAGCTTTTGGCAAGAAAAACGAGGTGCTTTACAAAAACACTAAGGGTTCAAGAATCAACATAGGCACGACAAGGGCGAAGAAAAACTACATTTTGAGCCTTGCCAAAGACCCTGATTCTCGCTATGCGTATATGCTGACCGTTCCAGCGAAAAAAGCTCCAAATGTCATCTTGCTGAAATTTGACACCAAAGACAACACCATCAGCGAAGAGACGATTTTGACCTTTGACAAGGGCTTGCAGCTCAAAGAAGGCGCGAAGGTAAATAGCTTTTATATCACGGGTGCGGACATAGCAAACGGCAAAATGCTTGCTATCTCCAAAAACTACAACGCTTTGCTTGTGATTGATTTAGCTAGCAAAGCTATCACAGGGGCTTACACCCTGCCAAGCGTAGCAGATGCCAGCGATATAGCCATCAAAGACAAAGAGCTTTACATACTCTCCCGCGAGAGCGGTAAAGACAAGGTTTTCATCGTCAAAAACCCACTTGAAAAGTGAATTTGACGAGCTTTACAGCTTAACCTTGTAGCGTTAAGGTGCTTTCAAGCACCTTGCGCTTTTTTGCTTTGTGCTTTAAACGCTTTTTATACTTTAAGCACTTTTTTTATTTTATACTTTAAATGCTTTTATGTTTTAATGGATACTTCGCCAAAGGCTCAGTATGACAAGAATTTTGTCATTGCGAGAATTTGCAAAGCGTGAGCGTGCAAATTCGTGGCAATCCAAAGGTA
>UQBJ01000026.1 GCA_900539255.1 uncultured Campylobacter sp.
ATTTTGAGCCTTTTGCAAAAAGGCGAAAAATCCACGCTTTAAAGGTGCAATTCGCACTTTAAATTTAAGGCTAAATTTAAACTCAACCTACTCCGCAAACTGCGGAAAATGGATACTTCGCTGCGCTCAGTATGACAAGAAAATAGCTCAAAATGACAAAGGTTCGCCGTCATTGCGAGCTGGTGTTTTAGTTTTTAAATTTTCGCTCTATTTTACCTTGAAATTTAAGAAATCACAAAAAATTCAAAACTTCCCAAAGATTGTTTAAAAAAAGCAAAACTTCCCAAAGATTATTCAAAAAAGCAAAATAAAGAAAGAAAGATTTTTTAAAAAATTTTACAAATTTTCTGTCTTATTTACCAAAATTTACCCAAATTCGCAAAAAATTTGCAAATTTAAGCAAACTTTAAGCTACTTTTAAAAATGCAAATACTATAATTAGCTGAATTTGTTACGGAAAACAAAACCACATTGTAAAGGAAAAAAAGTGGATTTACTCATCATCACGCTGCCAAAGCTCATCGCGCAAAATATGAACGCTCATATTTTAGAAGGCACGGTCATCGTTTTTGGCTTTTTTATGTTTTTTCTCGTCCAACTCATACGCACCAAGACGCTTTTTCCCGGTGCTGGCGGACTTCTCATCACCATAGGTATTTGCTTTACTTTTTATGGCATATCCATAGGGCTTGCGAATTTCAACCCTGATGAGATAGATGAGAGCTTGCCGCAGCTCATCGCTGGCATAAAAACCGCCTTTTTGGTTTCTGTTATGGGCGTGTTTTTCTCCATCATACTGCGCGTGGCGGATTTGGTGATACAACGCATTCGCAAGCAAGAAGTAGTCGATGAAAGTGCGGGGATAGAGGATTTAGTCGCTACGCAAAAAACCACTCTCAAAGCCATAGAAAGCGGCTTTTCATCGATGAGTGCGAGCTTTGATAACTTTGCGAAAACGATGGCAGAAAACAACTCCAAAGCCTTTATCAAGGCGCTTGAAGATGTTATTAAAGATTTTAACAACAAAATCACCGAGCAGTTTGGCGACAACTTCAAGCAGCTTAACGCCGCTGTGGGCGCACTGCTTGTGTGGCAAAAAAACTATAAAGAATACATTGAAGTCAATGAGAAAAATCTCAACTCGCTTTACCAAAAAATCGACAAGGCGATTAAGGATTATTCTGTGGTCGTAGAACACTCCACGAAATTCGCCGAAAATGCTAACGCGATGAAAGCCATACTTGACGCGCTCGTGGCACAAAGGGCAAATTTAGAGAAAAACGCCCAAAGCCTAGCGAACTTTTTGACAAATATGAACAGCGTCATTCCAAATCTCGTTAAAGAGATGACGACCTTTCAAAACAGCAGCCTAAAAAGCCTTGCAGAGATACAACAGCACAGCGAAGGCTTGGAAAAGCACTATGTCTCAGTTACCACAAAACTCACTAACAATATCAACGACAATATCGGCAAGCTCACAGGCTCACTGCTGCAAATCAACGACAACCTACTCAAAGGCTCTGAAACGCTTAACTCTCAAATCAAAGTCCTTGACAACGAGCTTGAAAGCGTGCTGAAAAATATGGGCGTGAATATAGCGAGCATTTCGGGTAAATTTGTCGAAGATTACAAGAAAATCATCAATTATCTCAATCTCAAACTAGGTCCAGCTAAATGAGTGCGTTAAAATCAAGCGGTGGTAAAAAAGAAGATAACGACCATTTCATACCGCTGAGCGACATTATGACGGCTTTAATGCTGCTTTTTTTGCTCATCAGCGTGGTGTATATGATAAAGGTTGATGACAGCGTGCGAATTCCGCGCATTTTCAAAGCCACTTCGCAAGGGCTTTTAGAAAAACTTGGCGATGAATTTCAAACGGATTTAAAGGCTTGGGGAGCGGTGCTTGATAAAGACTTAACCGTGCGTTTTACTGAGCCAGATATTTTGTTTAAGGTAGGTTCGGCGAATTTAAGCCCGAGATTTCAAGAGATTTTGGACGATTTTTTTCCGCGCTATTTGCACATACTGATGGACAAAGAATTCATCAACAACATAGAAGAAGTCCGCATAGAAGGGCATACAAGCTCTTTTTGGGGCGAGCTAACGGGCAATGATGCGTATTTTAATAATATGGCTTTGAGCCAAGAGCGCACCCGTGCGGTTTTGCAGTATTTGCTGAATTTAAATTTAACCCGCAAAGAAAGAGAGTGGCTGAGAAGGCACTTTTTAGCTATCGGCTTTGCAAATGCCCGCCCGCTCAACGCACAAGGCGAGCCGCTCAAAGATGGCGAGCGCGAACACGCCTTTAACTCACAGCGCGTGGAGTTTCGCTTACGCACAAACATAGAGCGCAGGGTGTCTGACATAGTTGAAGAAAAAAACAAAAACAAAAGAGAGCCAAAATGAACATTTATGCGATTTTAGGACCCCTTGAAGTGTGCCTTGAAAGAATGAATATAGAGGACTTTTTCGACAAATCAGGCAAACTGCCTGATTTGCCAAGCCAAGCCACGCAGTTTGAAGAGCTAGCCCACGAGCTAAAAACCCGCGCAGGCTGGAAGTGCAGCAAGTGCCACAAAGACTGCACTCAGGCTAAAAATATGCTGAGCGTTTTTCACAAAAACGGCAACAAAGACGAAGACACTGCTGAAAATTTAGTGGTAGTTTGCAAAGAGTGCGCCGCCGAGCAGGGGTTTAAGGTTTGATACCTTGCGCTGTTAAGCGTGAATTTAAGTGTAAATTGAGCTTAAATTTGAGTCTAAATTCAGCTTTTGCTTTTCAGCCCGCAAGGCTTTGCGCTCAATTTCAGCTATAAACGCGTTAAATTCTAACGAAAAGTCGTGCCACCATCTACGATGAAGGTGTGTCCTGTTACCCAGCTAGCCTTATCAGAGCATAAAAACAAACAAGCCCCAGCTAAATCCTGCGGCTGTCCCATTCTGTCAAGCGGGCTTAAATTTATAGTGGCTTGCTTGACTTCTTCGTAGTTTGTAAAGGCTTTAAGCGCGTCCGTTTCGATAGGTCCGCCACTTACGACATTGACGCGAATGTTTTTCTCGCCAAGCTCAGTAGCCGCATAACGCGCCATCGCTTCCACTGCGGCTTTTGCCGTGCCGTGTCCTGCGTAGTTTTCGATATGCACGAGATTTCCCGTTGATGAGATAGAGATAATGCTGCCCCCGCCTACTTTTTCCATTCGTTTAGCCGCTTCTTGTGCGCCCACGACAAAGGCATTGACGGTTGCGGTAAAGATATTGTTGATACCACGCGGTTTGAGTTTCATAAATTTAGTGTAACCGCCCACCACAGCACGCCCTGAAATGATGGCGTTTGAGATGAAAAAATCCACCCTATCAAAGTCGCCGTCTATCTTTTCAAACAGCTCTTTGTAGGTTTCTGGCTCTAAAATGTTGAATTCATAGGCTTTTGCCTTGATTTTATAATTGCTTTGCAAGTCAGCAACTATTTCTTGCGCTAGCTCGGCGTTTGAGTTGTAGGTAAAAGCGACATTTACGCCCACTTTTGCGAACTCATACACGATAGCCTTGCCTATGCCACGCGTGCCACCGCTGATGACTAGGGTTTTGCCTTTGAAAAAATCACTCATTTTCTTTCCTTTTCACAAACTAAAATTTGATTGTAGCACAACTTTGCTTAAAACTAATACAATTTGAAAAAATTTGGCAAAATTTCACACTCGTGCAGCACAGCCACGATGATAAAGGCAAATGCGCTTAAAAACCAGTTCAAAGCCCGCCACAACTCTTTGTGTAAAAATTCAGGGCGCACTTCGATTTTTTCGGGGCAGTGAAAGCCCTTAAATTTAGGCACAAAGCGCGAAGTGTTTGCTAAAAATTCATCATAGGCTGCACCAAATCGCCCTTTAAGATAACGCTCTTCGCCCAAAATCGTGTAGCGATAAACGAGCAAATAAAACACAGCACCGATAAACACGAGCGCAAGCTGAGCCGTGAGTGCTAAAAGCCCCAAAAATGCGATAAATGAAAAAAGATAAAGCGGGTTGCGACACAGGCTATAAGCTCCATAATCGATAAATTTCGTCCCATCAACGCCCTCATTTTTCATACCGCCGATGAAAACTGTGGCATAAATGCGCCCTATGACGCCCAAAATGAGCAAGGCTAAACCCGCCCCACGCATACTCCACGCTACGCCAAAGTCCCAAGCGGTGCTAGATACACACAGCCACGCGATGAAAAACGCGCCAAAAAGGTATTGCCAAATAAAGCGGTTCATTGTTGTCCTTTTAAATTTTTCACAATCTCATTTGTAAATTTTAGCGTGAAATTGAGTAAATTTCTTTTAAATTTAACTAAAAATTTACAATTTTTTTAAATCAAAGCAAAAATTCAAGCAAAAGCCTAAATTTTGCCTTAAATTTAAGCACAGCACCTTGCTAAACGCCACATTTTGCGAACTTTCGCGCAAGCAAAATCCACTAAAAACCCACGACACTGTAAAGTTTTAACACTTCTTCAATCTTTTTCATCGACTCTTTGCTTGGTGCAACCAAAGGCAAGCGGTATTCAAGGCTTGGCAAAAGCCCGCTCATAAACATTGCCACCTTTATGGGTATGGGGTTGCTCTCGCAAAAAAGCACCTTGTTGATAGCATAAAGCTCGTCATTTATGGCTTTTGCTTCTTTGTAATGTTCATTTAAGGCTAAATGCGTGAGCTTTGCTATCATATCGGGCAGCAAATTCGCGCTCACAGAGATGACGCCCTTGCCTCCGTTTGATAAAATGGGATAATTTATCGCATCATCGCCGCTAATAACCGCCATTTTGGGTTCGTTGGCGAGCAAATCCACGCATTTGTCGATATTTCCGCTTGCTTCTTTCACGCCATAAATGTTCGCACAATCCTTAAAAAGCCTTATCGCCGTGCAAGTGCTTATATCACAGCCTGTGCGAGCTGGGACATTGTATAAAAGCACGGGGATTTCAACGCTTGCGGCTATTGCCTTGTAGTGCTGATACAAACCCTCTTGCGTGGGCTTGTTGTAGTAAGGCGTTACGACTAAAATGCCGTTTGCTCCATACTTTTGCGCAAATTTTGCCAGCTCAATCGCCTCGTGAGTGGCGTTGCTGCCAGCTCCTGCAAGCACCTTTGTGTTCGTGCCTTTGCACGCATCAACGGCGATTTCTATGCAGCGGCGGTGTTCTTCGTGAGTGAGAGTGGCACTTTCGCCTGTCGTTCCCACAGGGCTTACGGTGTCTATGCCGTTTGCTATTTGCCTTTTGATGAGCTTTTGATAAGTTTGCTCATCAAGTTTGCCTGATTTAAAGGGCGTTACAAGGGCGCACATCGCACCGATAATCGCGTTTTTGTTCATTGTTTGTCCTTTCTCAAAATGATAGTCGTTGAATTTTTGGGCGTAAAATACTTCTTTGCAACCCTTGTTAAATGCTGAATTTCAAGGGCTTCAACCTTACTTTCATACTCCAAAAGCGGCTTTAAATCGCCTTTGGCAATATAGTCTCCATATATGCTAGAAACGCTACTTGCGGTATTTAGCGAAAAGATAAAGTCGCTTTTAACGCGGTTTTTTACCTTTTGCAAGTCTCTTTGGCTGATTTTACCGCTCTTTACTTGCTCTAAAATCTTTAAAAGTTCCTTTTCTACGCTCTCAGCCTTGACATTAACATTACAAACGCAGATAAAAATAAATAAATTCTCATCAATGCTTTCGTTGCAAAAGGCGTAGTATTCGTTGATAAGCCCTAGTTTGTCGATGAGAATTTCGTTGATTAAAGAGCTTTTGCCCGTGCCTAAAAGCTCGCTCAAAGCACTTAAAACAGGCATATCCTTGTGCTTGAAATTTGGGATTTTAAAGGCAAGGGCTAAAAGCTCGGTGTCTGAATTTTTGTGAATCTCAACCCTTTTTGCGCCGTCTTGTTGTGGTTCTTTAGTGTGAATGGGCGGAATTTTTTTGCCGTTTTTAATGCCCTCAAAATGCCCCTTTGCTAGCCTAAAAACCTCATTTGGCTCTATGTCGCCGCTTACCATTAAAAAGGCGTTTTTGGGCTGATAAAAGGTAGAGTGAAATTCACGCAAATCGTTTATTTTCCAGCTTTCAATGTCCTTAAAAAAGCCTATGGGCGTCCAGTGGTAAGGGTGATACAAAAAAGCATTGTTAAAAAGCCTAAAATACAAATACCCAAGCGGATTGTTGTCCGTGCGCCAACGCCTTTCTTCAAGCACCACAGCGCGTTCGGGCTGAAATTCCTCATCTTTTAGGCTTAAATTCGCCATCAGCTCGGCAAAAAGCCCCAAAGCCTTGTCTAAATTCGCGCGCGAACATTTGATGAAATAATGCGTATAATCAAAGCCCGTGCTTGCATTATCCACGCCTCCAAAGCCCTTGACTATCTCATCAAACTCGCCAGCCTTTAAATTTTTGGTGCTTTTGAAATTTAAGTGTTCAAGCATATGCGCTAGCCCGCTTTTGCCCATTTGCTCGTTGCGCGAGCCAACCTTGTAAAAAATATCCACGCTTATCACTTCGCTTCCTAAATTCACAGGACAAGCATAAATTTCAAATTTGTTTTTAAGCACCCTTTTTTCGTAAGCTATCATTAAATTTTCTCCATTTTTGCCTCAATTTTAGCTTAAAAGCGTTTTTAAATTTTAAGCTAAAATTCATAAATTTAACGCAAATTTAGCCTTTTTAAATGTGGCTAAACCCTAAATCAACGCAAAATTTTAGCATTATTTGACTAAATTTTTTCTTAAAATTTATAAAAAAATTTATCAACTTAAAACAAAAATGGGTTATAATTTCAGCCGAGTTGGGACTTTGAGTGGCTCGGCGGGGTTAAGGATTGTCCCAAAAATCCCCGCAATCCTTTCTTTCTAAAATTGTGTTGGTTTGATGAAAGAGGCGACTGCCAGTGGTTTGTCAGTAAAACTATGCGCGACATTATTTTGCATAGTTTCCAACCTTTTTTGAATTTGCTTGCGATGATAAATAACACACAAATGACAGCAAAAGAGTTGGGAGAACCCATCCTCCAAGTCTAGCAAGCGGTGTAAAACAAGGCTTTCACTAGGTGGTAGCAGGTGTCGCCAATCCTGCGTTCAACTCCGAGCAAATTATACTCTTTTTAAAAAGTAATGTCAAAACGCCACGCAAACTAACCACGCCCCTACACCAGCGTATATCCTAGCACTTCGCTTATGTCGCTTACGGCGATGATATTTAAATTTTCGCGCACTTCAAGCGGAATGTCCTTTAAATCCCTCTCATAGTTTTTTGCGGGTATTAAAGCCGTTTTTATGTCGGCTTTATAAGCGGCGATGAGCTTTTCTTTAAGCCCGCCGATAGGCAACACCTTGCCCACCAAATCAACCTCGCCCGTCATCGCCACATCGCTACGCACCTTTTTTTCGCTAAACACACTCGCAAGTGCCACGCACATAGTGATACCAGCACTTGGTCCGTCCTTTGGCGTAGCCCCATCAGGTATATGCAAATGTATGTTGTAAATGTCGTAAATGTTCGCTTTGAGCTTGCGCGTAAGGTGCTTTGGCAGGCGCACCTTGCCACTATCGATGAGCGTTTTTACCACGCTAAAAGCGATTTGAGCGGACTCTTTCATCACATCGCCCATAGAGCCTGTGAGCGTGAGTTGCCCCTTGCCTTTGATTTTAATGGCTTCGATTTTTAGCACTTCACCGCCAACAGCCGTCCAAGCTAGCCCATTGACTTGTCCAACAGCATTTTGCCCACTTTGCTTTTCGATTTCATAAACCTTTTTATCTAAAAATTCGCTCAAATTTTTTGGGCTTATGCTTATTTTTTTTATGTCGCTTAAAAGTAGTTTTTTCACGCTTTTGCGGCAAATTTCAGCGATTTTACGGCGTAAATTTCGCACTCCGCTTTCGCGTGTGTATTCGCTGATGATGAGTTCGCAAGCATCTTTGCTGATATTAAGCTCGTTTGCTTTTAAGCCGTGTTTGGCGCGTTCGTCTGGGATTAAATAATTTTGCGCGATGGCAAATTTTTCATTTGGCGTGTAAGAACTTAACTCGATAAATTCCATTCTGTCGCGCAAGGGGCTGGGTATGGCGCTTATGTCGTTGGCTGTGGCGATGAAAATGATTTTGCTTAAATCAATGTTGAAATTTAAATAATAATCCCTAAATTTCGCATTTTGCTCGGGGTCTAAAATCTCCAAAAGCACAGCACTTGGGTCGCCACGAAAGGAGCGGTTGAGCTTGTCTATCTCATCGAGCACGACAACGGGGTTGATTTGTTTAGCTTCGATGAGTCCTTGGACTATGCGTCCGGGCATTGCGCCTATGTAGGTGCGGCGGTGTCCTCGCAGTTCATTGACATCTTCAAGTCCGCCCAAAGCTATGCGGACAAGCTCTCGTTTAAGCGCCTTTGCGACTGAATTTGCAAGAGAAGTTTTGCCAACTCCGGGCGGTCCATAAAGGCACATTATCACCTTTGCGCCGTCCTTGTCCTCAATACCCCTTTTTTCCAAAAGCTCACGCACCGCAAAATACTCTTCAATGCGTTCTTTGGGCTTTTGCAAGGCGTAATGGTCTTTATCAAGCTGTTTTGCCACTTCTTTTATGTCAAGCTTTTTTTTAGCAAGTTTTTCAAAAGGCACATCAAGGGCGGTTTCAATGTAGGTTTGTATCATTGAGGCTTCTGAGTTGTCTTGGTGAATGCGCTCGAATTTTTCAATTTGCTTTTTGATTTCTTTGTAAGCGTCTTCATACATAAATTTCTTTTTGTTTTCAAGGCGGGCGTAGTAGTCTTTGGTTTCATCTTCTTTTTGAGTATCGCTACCAAGTTCTTTTTGAATTTGTTTGATTTGCTCTTTTAAAAAATACTCTTTGTTTGTTTGGTCTATCTTTGAATGCACCTTGTTTTTAATCTCTTTTTGCAAGCGACTTGTTTCGATTTCCTCAGCAAGTAAATCGATAAGTTTTGTCATTTTTATCTCTACATTTGTTTGCATAAAAAATTCATAAGCCGTTTGCTTTTTCACGCGAATGGTGTTTAAAATCAAATCACAAATCCTAGCACTATCCGTGCCTTCTTCAATGGTTCGTAGCAAATCTGGCGAAAAATAATGGCTTATGTTCGCCAAAGCCTTAACCTTTTCTTTAAGCACGGCTAAAAGGGCGTCATTTTTCGCCCCGCTAGCATTTTCTTGTGAGATAATGTCTATCATCGCTCGCAAGGGCTTTGCGGCTATGCGTTTGATGATTTTACCCTTTGCATAGCCTTGAAACAAAATCTTTATGCGCCCGTCTGGCAAAGGCACTTTGCGCATCACCGTGCCGATAACCCCACAATCATAAATCTCATCAAAACCCCGCGCGCCTTCAAATTTAGACGGGGCGACAAAAATCATCGTTTCGTTTTTCAAAGCCGCATCAAGTGCCTTTATGTTGGCAAGGTCGTTTAAAAAAATCGGCGTTATCATAAAGGGGTATAAAAACAGCTCGTCCTCCACTAAAATAGGCAGTTCGGCTGGGTAAGTGCTGTGTTGTAACTCCATAATTTATCCTTTTTTGAATTTTTACCAAAATTTCGTGCGAAATTCACGCGAAAATTTAAAATTTTTGAATTTTTGCGCAAATTTTAGCTCAATTTCACGCAAAATTCAGCCCAAATTTCACTTGTCGCCAAAAATCCATCGATACCAAGGCACTTTGGGCTTTATCATCGGCGCACCTGCAAAGTCTGACTCATCAAGCCTTTGCTTATACACTTCATAGCTTTCATCTCGCCCCGTGCGCTTGTAAAGGGCGGCTATGTTTTCATCAAGGGCGTAAATGGCAAGGTTGAATTTAGCAAGCATAGTCTTTACAAGCGGGTCGTATTTGGTGTCTGGGTAGTTCTCCCCAAACTCATCAATCTCTTCCTTGCCCTTTAAAAGCAGCCCTTGGTCGCGGTTTGGCTGAGCAAAGGTTTTAAATTTAGCCTTAATTTGCAAAAAGCGAATGAAATCCATATTTTTAGAAGTGCCGAATTTTTTAGCGTTTTCTTCTAAATAAAAGTCCGCTAGTTCATACTCTTCTTCATCTATGTGCGCTTGGGCTAAGATGAGCTGGGCGTTTTCAAGCAAGGGGTCGGCGATATGCTCGCTAGCCATCGAAGTATAATGCGAATCGGCTATCTCCAAATCCTTACTCTGCAAGTCTTTGATGATGATGTCATACCACTGCTTTGCGCTGAGATTGTAAAATTCATCATCTTTTGCGCTACACCCGATGAGAAACAAGGCAGCAAAAGCGATAAAAAGAAAATTTTTCTTCATTTGTTTTAGCCTATTGTAAAATTTTTCGTGTATAATTATAATGCAAAAAGATAAATAGCCGATATTTAAGGCAACAATTTTAAAAAACAAGGACAAAAATGAGTGCAAAAACGAAGAAATTAGCCGTCAAAAGCCCCATCTTAGGCTTTGAAAAAACCAAAAATATGGAGTTTATCCCCATTGATGAGATTTTTGTAAAGCTCAAAAGCTTGGACGGAAGCGATTTTAGTTTCATTCTCATCGATGCAAACCTTATCAGACCGAACTACAACTTTGACATACCGCTTTATTATCAAGATTTGCTAGGGCTTGAAAAGAATTCAAAACGCCAAGCCTTTGTGATAATGGCGATACACGAAAACATAAGCGACTCAACGCTGAATTTCCTTGCGCCCATACTCATCAACTGGGACAACAACTCCCTAGCGCAGGTGATTTTGGACTCAGCAGCTTATCCGCAGTTTTCGCAAATGGATAAAATTTCAAACTATTTGCGAAAAGACAACGAAGCTCAATGAAAGAACTTTTCATACTCGGCTCAGGCGTTATGGCTAGGGCTTTGGCGTGGGGTTTGAAAGATGATTATGCCCTTTGTATCGTGGGGCGAAGTGCTCAAAAACTTGATGAGTTTCAAAAAAACGGCTTTCAAATCCTACTTTATGATGAATTTAAGGCTGAAAACAAGGCTTTAATCCTTGCCTTTAAGCCTTATGCGCTCGATGAGCTAGCTCGCAAGCTCACGGGCAAAGCGAAATTTATCATCAGCATTTTAGCAAATAAAGATTTCAAGGACTTACAAGCGATAAAATCTTGCAACTATGCCCTTGCTATGCCAAACATAGCGGCTTTTCACAAGGCTTCAACCACGCCTTTTGTGTGCGAAAATGCTGAATTTAAAGACGAGATAAAGGCTATTTTAAGCACCTTTGGCAAGGCTTATGAGCTTGAAAACCCCGCACAAATGAGCGTAGCGATGGCGATAAGTGGCTGTGCGCCCGCATTTTTAGCCGTTGTGGCTGAGAGTATCGCAAATGGTGGAGTTTATGGGGGCTTGAAAAAAGATTTGAGCTTAAAGCTCACACAGGGCTTGTTTGAGAGTTTCACAGCCCTTTTAAAGCACGAACACCCAGCACTTATCAAAGAGCAAGTTTGCTCGCCCGCTGGCGTTACCATAAAAGGCGTAAAAATTTTAGAAGAAAAAGCCGTTCGGGGCGCATTTTTTGAAGCCATAAACGCAAGTGCAAAGCGATGAAAAGGGCTTCTTCGCTCATCGAAACCCTTTTTGCCCTTGTGATTTTAGGCATAGTCTTTGCCTTTTTTTACGCTAGCTTTGAAAGAGTGGCGCAAAATGGCTCTTTTGTGGGATTTAACCAAGCCCTTTACAACGAACAAAAAGCCTTGCAAAGCGCGCCCACGCAAAAAATTCAGCTTTCAACCCAAAATTTAGGCGTTTTGCCCTTTTCACAAGCCTTTGATGAAGGCTCTACCTTTAAGCTCAAAGCCTTAAAGCCCGAAAATGATGAATTTAAGGCATTTTTCAAAGATGAAAAAAGCTTTTAGTCTTTTTGAAACGCTGCTTGTTTTGGGGCTTGTGAGCGTTTGCTTTGTGCTTTTTGCCAAAGTAACGATGAATTTATCGCACTTTTATGGTAGGCAAATGAGCTTTGAGCTTGCCAACACGAACGCTAGTTTGATGATAGCTGAAAAAATCCTGCGAAATTGCCTTGAATTTACGCCCTTAAATCAAGGCTTTGAGTGCTTGCTAAAAGACACGCAAAATCTCATCTTACAACGCCAAAACGCCCTTTTTATAGGAAGTGCGGGCGTTGTTTTAAAAGATGAAAATTCCACTTTTTACGCCCCAAAAAGCCATTTTCGCTACACCTTACAAAATGGGCTTAAAGCCTTTAACGCTGGCGTTTTGACAAACCAAAACGACTTGCAAGGCGCAAAAAACAACGAATTCTTACACATTTACGACAAAAAAGAGCGTAAAATTCACAAAATTAAGCCTTTAAATAAAGAGAAATTTACCTTTACAAACGATGAATTTATAGGCTTTTACGAGCTTGTAGAAGCCAAAGTGAGCCTTATTTTGCAAGATGACACGCTTGTTTATCATTACACGCCCTATATCACGGGCATTTCGCGCAAGGGCGTTTTGCTTGAAAATGTCAAAAAATTCAGCATTAGCGAAAATGCGGGCGAATTCGCGCTCAAACTTTGCCTAAACGCCCAAAACTCTTGCCTTGAAAAGTGGATTGTGCGATGAAAAGGGGCTTTGTTTTGCTGATGAGCTTGATTTTGCTTGTCTTTGTGAGCTTTGTGGCGGTTTTGTCCTTGCAAATATCAAGCTACGCGCCAAGGCAGATTAAGGATTTGCGCCTTTACACGCAGGGGCAAATCCTAGCGCACAACAGCGTGGATTTAGCCAAGTATTTGCTTGTAAAAGCCAAAGCGCAGGGGCAAGAGTGCCTAAATTTCACGCAGTTTCACTACCCAAGCGCAAAGGATAGCGTGCGTATTGATTATTTTTACCCCTTGCAAGAGTGCGAAAATGGGCGTTTGACGCATACAAATGCGGACGCAAATTTAAGCAAGGATAATGTCATCATTTTAAACATTAGTATCTTGCTAAACGCTGGCGAAGCGGTAAATGATGAGATTTTCATCAACAAAAAAGCCTACATTTATCCAAACGAAAATTTTTAGCCCATTAAACCCCCTTGTCAAGCATTTTGCCTTGTAAATTCATCAAACAAAATTTGCGCCAAGGGGCAAAAATATGCTAAAATTCACATAAAAAAGGCAGATTATGTTTGAATTTAGCGACAACGAGCTTGTAAATTTACTCAACGATGATGCGCCCTACCTTGACAACACGAGCTTTGGCTTGGGAATTTGCGCCAAAGCAAATTTGTGCTTTTTTCCAAAAAATGATGAAATCATACTTTGCGGTGTCGATGAGTGCGTAAAACTTGCTAAAATGCTTGACATTGAGTGTGAATTTGCCCTTGAAAATGGGGCGAAAATTCAGCCAAAAGAGCGTTTTTTGTCCCTAAAAGGCAAGGCGCAGGACTTGCTTCGCGTGGCAAAAACTATGCAAAATTTGCTCGAACACGCAAGTTCTGTGGCAAGCTACACAAGAGCTATGCTTGAAAACGCCCGCAAACACAACCCTAACATAGCCTTGCTTGGCACGCGCAAAACTATGCCCTTTGCTAAAAAACTCTTGCTCAAAGCCCTTGTAAGTGGCGGTGGCTTGCCGCACAGATATGGGCTAAGCGATAGTATTTTGGCGTTTAAAGAGCATAGAGTGCTTTGTGATGACTTTGAAAAGGGCTTTTTGCGGCTTAAAAATGCCTTTAAAGAGCATAAAATCATCGTTGAAGTAGAAAATGCAAGCGAAGCAAGGCGTTTTGCGGCTTTGGGTGCTGACATTTTGCAGTGCGAACGCTTTGAGTGTGGGGCTTTAAGCTCCCTTGTGAGCGAGATAAGGGCTAAATTTTCACACATTTTGCTTTCAGCCACAGGCGGCATAAACAAAGAAAACTCCACAGATTACGCTAAAACTGGCGTTGATATGCTTGTTTCAACCGCTATGTATAGGGCAAAAATTTGCGACATAAAAGCCGAATTCACAAGGCTTTGAGCAGGGCAAATGGTGCTTAAAATTTAAATTCGCTGTGATGATTCAGCACAAGTGAAAATTTTGCAATAATTTGCTATACTTTTGCTTAAATTTAAGGCAAGGCATAATTTATGTTTATCGATAGTGTGGAGATTGTTTTAAGCTCTGGCGATGGTGGCAAGGGCGCTGTGAGCTTTCGCCGTGAAAAGTATGTGCCATTAGGCGGACCTGATGGCGGAGATGGGGGCAAGGGTGGCGATGTCATCATTATTTGCGACAATAACGCTCACACTTTGGCGAATTTTAAGGGCAAAAAAAAATTAGCCGCGCAAAATGGTGCGGACGGCGAGAAAAAAAATAAAAGCGGCAAAAGTGGCGCAAACCTTGAAATCCCCGTCCCACAAGGCACGCAAATCATCGACACACAAAGCAAAGAAGTGCTAGCTGATATGACAAAAGAAGGGCAAAGGGAGCTTTTGCTCAAAGGGGGCAAGGGCGGACTTGGCAACACGCACTTTAAGAGTGCTAAAAATCAACGCCCAGATTATGCGCAAAAGGGCATTAAGGGGCAAAGCGTGCGAGTGCGTTTGGAGCTAAAACTCATCGCTGATGTGGGGCTTGTGGGCTTTCCAAATGTTGGCAAATCCACGCTTATTTCAGTGTTATCAAACGCAAAGCCAGAAATAGCCGACTATGAATTTACCACGCTCACGCCAAAGCTCGGACTTATCGAAGTTAATGAAAATCATTCCTTTGTAATGGCTGACATACCGGGGATTATCGAGGGTGCAAGCGGAGGCAAGGGCTTGGGACTAGCCTTTTTAAAGCACATAGAACGAACGAGCTTTTTGCTTTTCGTGCTTGATAGTGAGCGTAAAATGAGCCTGAAAGAGCAGTTTTGCATTTTGCAAGATGAGCTTAAAAAATTTTCGCCCCTACTTTCGCAAAGAGCCTTTGGCATAGCGCTTTCAAAAAGCGACACGCAAAATTTTGGCGATGAATTTAAGCAAAAATTTCAAACCCAAAAGGCGAATTTAGCTGAATTTTTAAGCCAAATTCAAAACCCACAAAAATTCATACTTGAAATTTCAAGCCTTGAAAAAAGTGGCTTAAACGAGCTTAAATTTGCGCTACAAAGGGAGTTAGAAAGGTAAAAGGCTTTTTAGAATTTTAACTAAATTTAAGGCTAAATTCACTCAAAAATAAAATCACATTTGCAAAGCAAACCCACGATAACAAGAATTTAAACCAACCCTTTTTTTAAATTTCTATCAAAAATGCCACAAAAGTGTGAAATTTATGTTATAATAAAGCCTAGTTTCAAAAAAGGACAGACAATGAAAAAAATCATCATCGCAGCACTCGCAGTGGGGCTTGTTTTGGTAGCGTATCTGGCGCAAGTGGCTTATATGGGCAAGCTCAATCAGCAGTTTTTCGAGCAAAATATCAAGCCAAACGACTTCGTAGCCTTTGAAAATGTGAAGTTTGAGAGAGGCTTTTTTACTTCAAAGGCGAGTTTTGAGGGGCGCATAAAGGCTGAGTCTTATCAGCTAGCAAGCAGTGCTGAGTTTGGCGAGTGGCTTACTTTTAGCGTGGATATGGAGCTTAAAAACAACGCTCTTGCAAAAGACAATGTCATTATCAAGGTGCAAAGCCCTGTTTTTGCGGCGTTGCAAGAGGTTTTTGTAGGCTCAAAGGTAGAATTTAACGAAAATTTACTTGACATAAGGGCTAGCGTTTCGCTCTTTGGCAAGGTAAGCGTGCGCACAAAAGTCGCTGACATAGACTTTAAAGAAGGCGAAAACTCGTTCAAGCTCGTAGGTGCAAGCGGACAAAGCGAGCTTGATTTGTCGGGCAAAATGCTTAAATCAAGTGTTGAGATTAAGGACTTTTCTTTTGTTGATGTGTCTGGGTATGCGCCTATAAGTTTTACTATGAGCGATTTAGCTTACGAAGAGGACTATGGCAAGGGCGTTAGCATAACGGAGTATTTCGCTGGTGCCGCCGTAGCTGATGGTAAAGGCTCTGTCAAAAGCGTAAAAGTCGATGACATAAGCCTTTTGGAGTTTGCCTTTACTTCACAAAGTGCCAAAAGCAAAAACCAAAGCCTACCTGATGCTGGCGAAATGCTTGCAAGCAAGGTAAATATCAGCATAAAAAGCGTGGAGTCGCCGATGATGCAAATCAAACTTGATGACATAAAAGGCGAATTCGAGGTAGAAAATGTGTCTATGGAATTCGTCCAAGCCTTTTATGCGGGCGAATTTGGCGCGATTTTGCCCGATGATATGCTCCAAATCTTTTTCGCCACGCAACCTGTGGTGAAATTTAGCAACACCTTCAACTCAAAGGGCAAAAAATTCAGCTCAAACGGCGATTTGCAAGGCACAAGCTCAAACTACGCCTTTCGCTACAACGCCCAAAGTGAGGCGAAGCTGAGTGAGATTTTCCCGCCTTTTATGTTTATCGGCATTGACAACTTTTTCGTGCAAAATGGCGATAATTACAGCTTGGATTTTAAATTTGAAAGCGATTTCAATCTCAGCAAAATGAGTGTCAATGGTGAAGAAATCAACTTCAACAGCGACAAAATCATCTTTGATGATGAGGGCGAGAAAAAAAACAGCCCCAAAAACCCTATGCTGCCATAATTATGCAAAATTTAGCCCTGAAATTTCGCCCCAAAACGCTGAAAGAAATTTTAGGGCAAAACGAGCTTGTTAGGCTTTTTGAAACCTTTATCGCTAAACAAAAACTCCCACACAGCATATTTTTCGGTCCAGCAGGTTGTGGCAAAACGAGCTTTGCAAGGGCTGTGGCAAATGATTTTGGGCTTGATTTTTATGAGTTTGACGGGGCAAATTTTAAGCTTGATGATTTGCGAAAAATCATCGCAAAGTATGATGAGAGCTTGTATAAGCCGCTTATTTTCATCGATGAAATTCACCGCCTTTCAAAAACTCAGCAAGAAATGCTGCTTTTGCCGCTTGAAAACGCTAAGTGCATTTTAATCGGCGCAAGCACGGAAAATCCTTTCTTTGTGCTAAGTTCAGGCATAAGAAGTCGCGTGATGCTTTTTGAATTTAAGGCTTTGAGCGAAAGCGATTTAAAGCCCTTGATAGAGCGCGTAAAGAGCGAGCTTGGCGTGCTTTGCGATGAAAAAGCGTGTGCGTATATCCTTAAAATGTGCGGCGGGGACGCGCGTGCGGTGCTGAATTTAATCGAATTTGCCCTGCTTGTCGATGAAAAAACGCTTTCCTTGCAAACGCTTAAAACGCTCAAAGCAAACGCCCTAAATGACGGCGTTAGCTCAAAAGACACGCATTACCGCCTTGCCAGCTCGCTCATCAAAAGCCTGCGAGGTAGTGATATAGACGCGGCGCTTTATTACTTGGCGCGGCTTATTGAGGGCGGAGAGAGTGCGGATTTCATCGCCCGAAGGCTTGTCATCTTTGCGAGCGAGGACATAGGAAACGCCGATACAAATGCCCTAAATTTAGCTATCAACACGCTCATAGCGGTGAAAAACATAGGCTACCCCGAAGCGCGAATCCCCCTAGCACAATGCGTAGTCTATCTGGCAAGTGCTGTGAAGTCAAATTCAAGCTATGAGGCTATCAACAAGGCGTTAAATTTCGTGCAAAATAACCCGCCGCTGCCCATTTTGCCACACCTTGACAACAACAACCCTGCCGTTAAAAACTACCTTTACCCGCACGATTTTGGTGGCTATGTCAAGCAACAATACCTTGCAAAACCCCTAAAATTCTACGAAAGCAAGGACTTGGGAGCTGAAAAAAAGCTCCACGAGTGGCTGCAAATGATGAAAAAGCAAAGCGAGAATGAAAAGTAAAATTTAAAGCTCTTTTACTGAAAAATAAATTTGCGCTTTGAATGCTTTTTACGGACGGTAAATTTCACAAGCTCATTTAAATTTACGCTTTGCCTTTTCCCACTCAAAATTTATCTTTAAATGAAATTTACTCTCATTTTGTAAATTATTGAGCTTTTGGGCAAGAAAAATCCTTGCCGAGATTAAAGACCTTGCAATACTCGCTATACACGCAGCTAACGCTTCTTTTGGCGCACACAAGGGGTATGGAGCGTTTTTTAGCTTCGCCCTTAATCTTTTTCATCGTGTTGTGGTTGAGAAAACTTGTAAGCATCACCACGCAGTTGGTGTCTTGCGGTATGGGCTTACGGTTCACGCGGTTTTCGTTGCGCGCGTCCCAATGCTCCACTTTTTTCGCCCCCAAATCATAAAGCACAGCCTTTATCGGCGTAATCTCATCAGCACCTATAACTAAAACTGACATTTTTTGTCCTTTCGTATAAATTTATTTTGACATTGTAGCAAAAAATTCTTAATTTATTTTGAAATTTGTTATTAAAATAAAAAATTTTATAAATTTTTCAAATTTTTGTCAAAATTTACGCAAATTTTGCCTTTTTATTGACTTATAAGATTTTTTTTTGTATAATCGGCGTTTTATTTTGTCGTGTCGGGGCGTGGCGCAGTCTGGTTAGCGTATCTGGTTTGGGACCAGAGGGTCGAAAGTTCGAATCTTTTCGCCCCGACCATTTTATGGTGGGCGTAGCTCAGTTGGTTAGAGCACCAGTTTGTGGCACTGGGGGTCGTGGGTTCGAGACCCATCGCCCACCCCAAGTCGCGTTCGTAGCTCAACTGGATAGAGCGACAGACTTCGGATCTGTAGGCTGTGGGTTCGATTCCTACCGGGCGCACCATACTTAGTCAAGGTTTTTTGCGCGCAAGGTGTTTGAATTTAGGCTTTTAAGCCTTAGACACTTTGAATTTAGCGTGAAATTCACACAAAAAGGCTGAATTTTGAGAGCCGATTTTATTTTGGCTTTGAATTTAAAGAGCGAAAAAGTTTTTTCGCCTTAAAATTTAGGCTTTTGATTGTGAATTTAGCCTTTGAAGTATGGTATTTATGCGCTCATAGCTCAGCTGGATAGAGCAACGGCCTTCTAAGCCGTAGGTCAGAGGTTCGAGTCCTCTTGGGCGCACCATTTTATGAGCTTTTAAATGCTTTCAAGTTTGCATTGTGCCGATTTTGGCACTAGCAAGCGTTTTGCGGATGTGGTGAAATTGGCAGACACGCCAGACTTAGGATCTGGTGCAGCAATGCGTGAAGGTTCAAGTCCTTTCATCCGCACCATTTTGAATTCACTTGCATTTTGCCGTGAATTTGCGCGAATTTTACTCCTTTTACGCGCTCGCGGCAAAAGCTCAATTCAGCTTAAATTTAAACTCTCAACCCATTTTCGTATGCTTGCGCGGTTTGCCCCAAAGTCAAAGCGCCGTCCTTGTCTAAAAATCGCCTTTGGAGCGCATTTTTGCATATCTTTTGGGGCTGTTTCAAGCCCACTGCCGCCACTCGTGCAAAATGGCACTATGATTTTGCCGCTAAAATCGGCACTTTCTAAAAAGCTGAAAATGATATGCGGGGCGTTATACCACCACACAGGAAAGCCGATAAAAATCGCATCAAAGCTCGATATATCAGTTATTTGCGCTAGCTCGGGGCGTGAGTTTTTGTCCTTGCACTCTATCGTAGTGCGGCTTTGCTCGTTCGTCCAGTCCAAGTCCGCCTTGCTGTAAGGCACTTTGGGTGCGATTTCAAAAGTCTGCACCGCATTTTGCATACTTTGCGCTACGCTTGCAATGCTTTGCGCCACTTCTTTGGTAATCCCGCTTGCGCTAAAATACGCCACTAAAATTCTCATTTTTGCTCCTTTGTGTGTAAATTCAGCACCTTGCGCCTTTTTGCAAATGCTTTTTTCGCAAAGGCGATGAATTTTTATCCAAAATCAAATTTGGTTTTGACATTATAAAGCATTACACCAAGTGTTTGTCAAGGGCTAAATTCAAAAAATTGATTAAAATTTGTGAATTTTTTTAAAAAAATTCAATATAAATTGAGTGGAGTGCGTTAGCGCAAAGTAAGCAAGCAGCTTGCAAAGTGTAGTTGCGGTAAAAAATCCACTTTTTGTCATTTTGAGCGAGCGACAAAATAACTTGCAAGGCGTAGCAAAAAAATTCAAACATTTGTTATATTTAGCCTTTGTAAAAGGCGAAAAATCCACACTTTTAAAGCACAACTTTGCACTTTAAATTTATGGATACTTCGCTGCGCTCAGTATGACAGCAAATAAGGCAGTATGACAAAAATTTATCGGTATGACAATAAACAAGTCAGCATAACAAAATTTAAGATTTTAGGTTATCAAACAAATTTTTGCAAAATTTACGAATTAAATTCGCTTAAAGGCTTTGAAATTTAGCTTTTTTAGCTTGCCGCGCCGTCTTTAAGAAAACGGCTCACAAGAACAATTTGCTTTGTTTTTGATAAATCAGCACTTTTTATCGCAAATTTATGAGTTATCCCGCAACACCAAAACAAAAAATAAATTTTAGTCTATTTTAAGCACGCTCAAAAAGGCTTCTTGGGGCAAATTCACCTTGCCTATGGCTTTCATTCGCTTTTTGCCTTCTTTTTGCTTTTCAAGCAATTTTCGTTTGCGCGTGATGTCGCCGCCATAGCACTTTGCCGTTACATTTTTTCCCATTGATTTTATGGTCTCGCGGGCGATGATTTTGTTGCCTATGCTTGCTTGTATGGCGACTTCAAAAAGCTGTCTTGGCACGATTTCTTTCATCGCTTTTACTAGCTCGCGCCCCTTGCTCATCGCCTTTTCGTTTGGCACGATGATGCTGAGCGCATCGACATTTTCGCCCGCTACTTTTATATCAAGCTTGATTAAATCACCCTCCACAAAGCCACTTGGCTCATAATCAAAGCTCGCATAGCCCTTTGTAAGGCTTTTGAGTTTGTCATAAAAGTCCATTATGATTTCATTTAAGGGCAAGTCGTATTCAAGCAGGACGCGTTGGGGCGTGATATAGTCCATTTTGGTTTGAATGCCGCGTTTGCGGTTTAAAAGCGTGATGAGGTTGCCCAAAAATTCGCTCGGCGTGATGATGGTAGCCTTGACAAAAGGCTCTTTGATAAGGGCGATTTTGTTTGTGGCGGGCAGTTCGTTTGGGTTTTGAATTTGCACCATTTGCCCGTCTGTTAAATACACTTCATAAGTAACCGTAGGCGCTGTGGCGATTAAATCCAAGTGAAATTCACGCTCTAAGCGCTCTTTAATCACTTCCATATGCAAAAGCCCCAAAAAGCCCACGCGAAAGCCAAAGCCAAGTGCCAGCGAGGTTTCAGGCTCGTAGGTAATGGAGCTGTCGTTGAGTTTGAGCTTTTCAAGCGCGTCTCGCAAGTCCTCGAATTTGTCCGTGTCTATGGGGTAAAGTCCCGCAAAAACAAAGGCTTTTGCCTTTTCAAAGCCAGCAATCGCCGCTTGCGCCTTGTTTTTTGTGAGTGTTATGGTATCGCCCACTTGCACATCGCCCAAAGTTTTAAGTCCAAGCACCACTATGCCAACTTCCCCAGCCCTTAAAATAGGCGTTTTGATAGGGCTTAATGGGTGCGGATACAGCAAATCCTGCACGAAATGCCGTTTTTGCGTGCTCATCACCAGCACTTCATCGTTTTTAGCCACGCTACCCTCATACACACGCACAAGTGCCAGCGCGCCAAGGTAGTTGTCAAACCAGCTATCATAAATGAGAGCCTTTAAGGGCGCGTTTTCATCGCTTTGCGGGGCGGGAATTCTTGTGATAATCGCTTCTATCAGCTCTTTTATGCCCTGCCCTGTTTTTGCGCTCACGCAAATGGCATCAGCGCAGTCAATGCCGATGATATGTTCTATCTCGTGCTTTACCTTGTCTATGTCAGCCTGTGGCAAATCAATTTTGTTGATGACGGGGATTATTTCAAGGTTGTGTTCTAGGGCGATATAGACATTTGCTATGGTTTGAGCCTGCACGCCTTGACTTGCATCAACTACCAGCAAAGCCCCTTCACAGCTTGCTAGGCTTCGGCTTACTTCATAGCTAAAATCCGCGTGTCCGGGCGTGTCGATGAGATTGAGCGTGTATTTTTGCCCGCTAAATTCGTATTCAAGGCGCACGGATTGTGCTTTTATCGTTATGCCACGCTCTTTTTCTATGTCCATAGTGTCCATAACTTGCGCGGACATTTGCCGCTCGTTTATGGCGTTGCACTCGCTGATGATACAATCAGCCAGCGTGCTTTTGCCGTGGTCTATGTGCGCGATGATAGAGAAATTTCTAATGTTTGTCATCATTTTGCCTTGAATTTAAAGGGGTATTGTAGCAAAATTTGCTTAAATTTAAACTCATTTGTTTGATTTTGTTGCAACTTTAAGCTCGTAAAACGCTTTTTTGCTTGCTTTGGGCTGAATTTTAAAAATTTTTCGTAAATTTTTTACAAAATTTAGCATTTTTTAAGAATTTTTGTCTATAATCTCACAAAGATTTTCACATAATTATCACCATCACACTAAATTCTACTCAAAACGAGGTTTTATGGAAAACAAAAAACAACGAACGCACATTCCTGTCGAGGGATACAAGATTGAGGACTTGAAGTTGCTCGATTTACAGAGCCTAACCAAAATCGCCAACGAGCTAGGCGTGGAAAATCCAAGCGAATTCCGCCGCCAAGAGCTGATATTTGAGATTTTGCGCGCACAGACAAAGGCTGGTGGATTTATACTTTTCACGGGCATTTTAGAAATCTCAAACGAAGGCTACGGCTTTTTGCGGGCAATGGACTCGAATTTAAGCGACAGCGCAAACGATGCTTATGTTTCAAGCTCGCAAATCCGCAAATTCGCCCTGCGCGTGGGCGACATCGTTACGGGGCAAGTAAGAGAGCCAAAAGAGCAAGAGAAGTATTATGCGCTACTTAAAATCGAAGCCATAAACTATGTGCCTTTGCAAGAAGCCAACGCCCGTCCGCTTTTTGACAACCTTACGCCCATTTTTCCTACCGATAAAATCAAGCTTGAATACGAGTCAAACAAGCTCACAGGGCGCGTGCTAGACCTTTTCACGCCTATCGGCAAGGGACAAAGGGGCTTGATAGTAGCCCCGCCACGCACGGGCAAAACCGAGCTGATGAAAGAACTAGCAACCGCCATAGCCAAAAATCACCCCGAAATGCACCTTATCGTGCTGCTTGTCGATGAGCGACCAGAAGAAGTAACGGATATGCAGCGTTGCGTTAAGGGTGAGGTGTTTAGCTCAACCTTTGATTTGCCCGCCTACAACCACGTGCGCGTGGCTGAACTTGTCATCGAAAAGGCAAAACGGATGGTAGAAATGGGCAACGATGTCATCATTTTGCTTGATAGTATCACAAGACTTGCAAGGGCTTACAACGCCGTCATACCAAGCTCTGGCAAGGTTTTAAGCGGAGGCGTTGATGCAAACGCCTTGCACAAGCCAAAGCGATTTTTTGGGGCTGCGCGCAACATAGAAGGCGGCGGTTCGCTCACTATCGTAGCGACAGCACTTATCGACACAGGCTCGCGAATGGACGATGTCATCTTTGAGGAATTCAAAGGCACGGGCAACAGCGAAATCGTGCTTGATAGAAACATATCAGACCGCCGCGTTTATCCAGCCATCAATATCATCAAATCAGGCACGCGCAAGGAAGAATTGCTGCAAAAAGACGGGGATTTGCCAAAAATTTGGGCGATTCGCTCGGCTATATCGCAAATGGACGATGTGGAGGCGTTGAAATTTTTATACGCCAAAATGCTTAAAACTAAGGACAATGTCGAGTTGCTCGCGACTATGAACGAAAGCTAAAAACTTTTGCGTGAATTTGCCTTGTTGTGAGCTATAAAATGTGCTTGAAAATTTAAGGCAAATTCAGGCAAGGCGCAAAATTTGCGGTAAAATTTGTGGGTTAAGAAATCGTGCAAGATAAAACAAATTATCAAAAGATTAAATTCCTACGAATTTTGCGCAGCCATTAAAAGAAAGGGAAAATTTGTTACAAGCATTAGCCATAAAATACCGCCCCAAAACCTTTGACGAGCTTATCGGACAAGAAACGGTGAGCGCGAGCCTAAAATACGCGCTCAACCACGGACGACTTGCTCACGCTTACCTTTTTTCAGGGCTTCGCGGCTCTGGCAAAACTTCAAGTGCTAGGATTTTTTCGCGCGCGCTCGTGTGCGAAAAAGGACCAAGCGCCACGCCTTGTGGCGAGTGTAGTGAGTGCGAGGCGGCACTAGCTGGCAGACACATTGACATTATCGAAATGGACGCGGCTTCACACAGGGGTTTGGAGGACATACAGGATTTAATCGAGCAGACAAAATACGCTCCGTCAATGGCTCGCTTTAAGATTTTCATCATCGATGAGGTGCATATGCTTACCCCACAAGCTGCAAACGCCCTTTTAAAGACACTTGAAGAGCCGCCAGCCTATGTGAAATTTATACTTGCCACGACAGACCCTTTGAAACTGCCTGCAACCGTGCTTTCACGCACACAGCACTTTCGTTTCAGGCAAATCCCGCAAAGTGCCATTTTACAGCATTTAGAAAACATTTTGCAAAAAGAGGGCGTGAAATACGAAGCCCCAGCGCTTAAACTACTTTCGCGAAGCGGGCAAGGCTCACTGCGCGACACGCTCACCTTACTCGACCAAGCCATTATCTTTTCGCACAGCGACATTACAGCCACTAAAATCGCCCAAATGCTAGGCTTTTTAGACCCCGAGCAAATCAAAAACTTTTACGCGCTCATTTTATCGCGCCAGCGCGAACAAGTGCTTGAATTTTTAAAACAGCTGCAAGATTACGAGGCGAGTAGCGTGATTGATGAGATGATTTTTTATCTCAAAGAGAGTTTTTTTGCCAAAAGCAACGAGTTTTCGATGCTTATGTATGAGCGTTTTTTTAGGATTTTATCAAAGGCTAAAACTATGCTAAATTCTTGCGATGACAATGCCTTTGTGCTTTGCGTGATGGCTTTTATGATGATAGAAGCGAGCAATTTAAAGCAAATTGATGAGGCTATTGATGATGAGCAAAGGGCGAATTTTAAGGCAAATTCAGCGGTTTCAACAACAACTTTAACGCAAAATCCAAAGGCAAATTCAAGCGAAAATTCGACAAATTCAAAGGCAAATTTAAACGCTTATGAAAGGCTTAAAAGCGCGATTTATGAGCGGGATTTCACGCTTGGAGAGTGCTTTGAGAAAAACACGGCTTTTATCAGCTTTGAAAATGATGAGCTTAAAATCAGCTCAAACGCAGCAAATGAAGCCGATAGAAACACGCTTAACAAGGGCTTTAAGCTCATAATGCAAATCGCTACTCAAACGCTTGGCGAAAATGTCAAAATCGCCGTGCAAAAAAGCGCGGCAAATGCTGTTTCAAGTAGCGTAAATGCGGCACTTAACGCGGCAAATTCAGCCTTAAATGTCGATGAAAGCAAATTGCAAGACATAAAAAAGCCCACAAATGACTTAAAATCAAGCTTTGAAAAGCTAAAAAGCGGCGCGAAAAAGCAAGACAAACAAGCTGAAACCATAGACGCCCTTGATGAGTGCTTTGGAAAACCTGTAAAACAATGATTTCACAAACAGCTTGCGTTAAATAGTGCTTTTGAGCCGCACACACTTGCCGTAGCATTTGCAGTAAAAGCAAGATATTTGCACAGCCCAAACGCCCCGTTTTCGCAAACTTTTTACGCGAAACTTATCGGCGGCGTATCCGCCATACAAAACGCACAAAAAAGGGGATAAGACATAGAGCATTTAGCACCAACCACGCCACACCCCAAAATGCACCAGCAAAGTAAAATATCGCCCACGATAAGATGATAAAAATCCCAAACGAAAGACTTGCTTTTAGCAAAGATATAATAGTCATTTTCTCTCCTTTCAATTTTTGCTTTTTTAAAGCTGAATTTCGCCGTTTTTATCGGCATTTTGCTCTAAAAGCTTGTTTTCACACTCAATCTTCACTTGCGTCTTTATCCAAAAGCCCAAATAATGCACAAATCTAGCCTTTATAAAAGCGTTGATTTGCCTTGCTTCTTTTGCAAGGGCGTGGATTTTTGCTTGCTCGTCCTTTGAAAGCGCGCTAAATTCGCACTCATCAAGCTCATCAAGCCACGCCACACCTTCATCAAAGCTTTTTTGCGCCTTGCTTAAATGCGCCTTTGTCGCAAGGATAGTAGGCTCTTGCCCTGCCACAAGTGGCATAAAAGGCGTCAAGCACCAACCTTTCTTGCCTAGTTTGGACAACGGAAACTCGTATTTGTTACAAACCACGCTATAAGTTAAACGAGGCGGCTCAAAGCCCTTAAATTTAGCCATTTTCGCGCAAAGTGCTTCAATCTTTCCTTGCGTTTTAAAGCACTCACTTTCAAGCTCATAAATGCCGTCCAAACTCTTGGTGAGCTTGTTTGCCTCATCGCGTGCCTTGTCAAGCGCACTTTCTTGCTCCAAAGGCTCGCAAATACCAAAAAACTCCTCACGCGAGAGTTTCGCCCACGCAAAACGCTCACTTGCAGCAAGCTCTGGGGCGAGTGCTTGTCCGTTTAAATGCCCGCAAAGCTCCTGCCTAGCTCGCACCATCTTTTCAAAGGACTTCTCATCAAACTCATCGTTGAATTTTGCCTCGCCAAAAAGTTTTTCATAGCCCAGCGATAAGCCATCTGCTACGCCTTTTAAGCCCTTTAAGACGAATTTGCCACTTTCGCCTACGATGGCTTCTTTATAATCATCATAAAGGTTGTTTGGATTTGCTTTTTGCTCATCCAAATACCTTTTTCCCAACAAGCCCGCAAGGGCAACTGTGCCTAAACCTAATAAAACCGACTTTTTCATAGTGGTCTCCTTTGTGAAAAATTTTGTTTTAAACGAGCATTTGGCTTTAAAAGGCTGTTTAAAGCGCTTTTAAAGCGCAAATTTTCGTTTAAACAAGTTCATTGTAACATAGGGATGCGACACATAATGTCGTTTTTGCAGTTCTAACAAAAAAATTTAAAAAAATTACAAATTTTTCAAAAATTTGCTTGCGTTTTTACACTTTAAAATGTCAAGCGAGACATAAGATTTTTTTAAATTTATCCAAATTTAAGTTTGAAAAGGCTATAATCTACGAATCGATTTTAAAATTCAAATTTTTTGTTGTTTGTGAAAAAATTTAAGATATGATAAAAATTCATAAATTTAAAAAAGGACGAGCCTTTGAAAGCAAGTGCTGTAAATTTGGCAACTTTTACAAACGCTTTGTGTCATCTTAACCCAACACCTTTGAGCGTGGCGGTGCTTGCGCCTTGTGCGTGGGGCGGAAATTTGGCGTGCGGTGTCGCTTGGCAAGGCGTTGTAAATTCGGCAACGGATAGCACAGCAACGAATTCAGTGTGGCAAACCTTTGCGGGCAAAACAGCGCACGACAAATTCGGCTGGGCAAGTGTGGCGAAAATGGACGGTGTTTGCAGACAAAACAAAGCGTGGCGACATTGCAAATTCAGCACGGAGAAAATGTGGCAGTGTTTGGGGGGGGGGGACCTCTCTCTCTCTCTCTCTCTCTCTCTCTCGTTG
>UQBJ01000027.1 GCA_900539255.1 uncultured Campylobacter sp.
AACGCTTGCACCCTCCGTATTACCGCGGCTGCTGGCACGGAGTTAGCCGGTGCTTATTCCTTTGGTACCGTCAAAATTCTTCCCAAAGAAAAGGAGTTTACGCTCCGAAAAGTGTCATCCTCCACGCGGCGTTGCTGCGTCAGGCTTTCGCCCATTGCGCAATATTCCCTACTGCTGCCTCCCGTAGGAGTCTGGACCGTGTCTCAGTTCCAGTGTGACTGATCATCCTCTCAGACCAGTTAAGCGTCATAGCCTTGGTAAGCCATTACCTCACCAACTAGCTGATACTATATAGTCTCATCCTTTGCCGAAAAACTTTCCCACCACAACTTGTGTTGTAGCGGAGTATGGGGTATTAGCACTCATTTCTAAGTGTTGTCCCCCAGCAAAGGGCAGATTAACTATACCTTACTCACCCGTGCGCCACTAATCCACTTTCTAGCAAGCTAAAAAGCTTCATCGTTCGACTTGCATGTATTAGGCACGCCGCCAGCGTTCACTCTGAGCCAGGATCAAACTCTCCATAAAATTTGAAGTGTTTAATCTTTTTCATCAAAGAAAAAGTTTTGCGAAATTCACGCCCTTGCTTTTGCAAGCACAAGCGCAAATCCCATTTTGTGAAACCTACGCCCATCAGCACGACAACGCCGCAACCAAAAGGCACAAATTCCACCCTAGCTCAATCGTATCACTTATTTAGATTTCAAAGATTGACTATAAGATTTGAAAATCGACAATGATAAATTCAAGAACACAAACTCAAACGACAATGTTTAAAAGCATTGTTTTGGATTTAAGTTTCCGCTTTTTTTGAAAAACGAAATGTGATTATACACAAAAAAAGCTTAAACGAAGCTTAAAGTCAAAAATTTTTTCAAATTTTTTCAAATTTTTTGAAAAAATTTTCTCTTTTGCTCTCAAAGCCCCATTTTTCCACAACTCTGTAATTTTGACAAAATTGCAGAATGTGAAGTATCTCATAAATTTGCTTAAAGTTTGTTGAATTTATAAAAATTTCTAAAAATTTTTTTTGCGAATTCAAGCATTGTGCGAATTTTTACGCCATATACATAGGTAAGGCAAATTCGCCTGCGAAATTCAGCTGAATTTACGCTTGATAAAAGCGCTCACGCGGGCGTTTTTGATGATATGCGGTTTTGTAATGCTGATTTTAAGGGCGCTCAATGCTGGGTGAGTTTGTTTGAGCTTGCTCGCTACGAATTCTAAGGACTCTTCAAGCAGCTCGAATTTGCGCTTTTTGTAAGTGAATTTAAGCCACGCGCAAAGCAGCGCATAGTCCAAAAATTCATCACTTTTTGCCTTTAATTTTATGCGCACTCTTTGCTTTTGCTTGCGCTCTTTTGGCAGGATACCGATGATACAGCTGAATTTCAGCCTTATTTTTACACAACTTTGCATTCTTCTTTATGAAACAAACGCTTGATATTTGGGATATGCTTGTAAATGATGACAAAGCAAATGACTAAAACAGGGGCGTGCGTGTTGATACTCATATCATAATGTATCGTAAATGCGGCGATGAGAAAGGCTAGCACCCCAGCTAATGACGCCAAAGACGAGATTTTAAACACCTTACCCACGATAAACCACGCCGTTAAGCCGATGGCAAGCTCTAAGGGCAAAAGCACAGCCATCACGCCAGCCGCAGTTGCCACGCCCTTGCCGCCTTCAAGCCCCAAGTAAGCGGAAAAGCAATGCCCAAAAACCGCTAAAACCCCCACGCTCCAAAGCATATTGTCATCAAAGCCAGCAAATTTTAAGGCTAAAATCGGCAAAGCCGCCTTTAAAAAATCGCAAGCAAAAGTCGCCACAGCGAGCTTTTTAGCGAGTTTTGGGTTAGCTTGTTTGACTACGCGCAAAACATTTGTCGCGCCTATACTCTTGCTGCCAGCTTGCTTTATATCGACTTTCGCGAAGTTTTTTGCGATGACAAGCCCGAAAGGAACGGAGCCGAGCAAATACGCTCCCAAATAAATGGCTAAATTCGCGTTTGGCTCGCCACTTAAAAAAAGCTCCCTAAGCGCAAAGCAAAGCACCACAGCGCACACAGCAAAGACATAAAAGCTCGCATCGTTTAAATCCACCTTTTTGTGCGCCCCCGCATACACGCTCGCCCCAGCTAAAAAGCCAAAGCAAATTCTCATCATCACGCTATCTTGCGCGTAAGCTAAAAAAAGCAAAACCACTCCAAGTGCTATGCCGCCAAGCAAAAATGCAAATTTCATCGTCATTTTCCTTATAAAATAAAATCCATTATATACAAAAAAAATAAATTTTTAAAAAATTCGTTTGACTTTGCAAAATTCTTTAAGTAGAATTTGACAAATTTTTGAAAGCAAAGTAAATGAAGGCTGAATTTATAGAGCTAAAAACGGACATCAACCCAAACCTTTACAAGCAAATGCCCTTAATGTGGCTTAAAACGCACTGCGCCCTGCCCTTTAAAGAAGATGATGAATTTGTTTTTATCGCCTTTGACAAAGAGTGCGAAAAGCAGATTTTAGACAAGGCGCAAGAGTTTTTTAAGCACAAATTTATCAAAGCCGTGCGGGCGAGCAAGCACCAAATTTTAGGGCTTTTAAGCGAGTTTGAGCTAAAAGAAAAAATCACCACTCTCATCAACGAGCTTAAATTTGAGCTTGAAAATTCACAAAATTCACAAGATAAAACCGCCGTGTCGAAACTCTTTGAGCTTATCATCGCTCAAAGCGTGGAAAAAAGGGCAAGCGACATACACATAGAGCCAGATGAAAGCAAGGCTATGATTCGCTTTCGTGTTGATGGGGTTTTGAGCGAGTTTATCAGCATAGAACCCGCTATTTATCAGGCTTTAATCTTTTACATAAAACTTTTAGCGCATCTAAATGTCGCCGAGCAACGAAAGGCGCAAGATGGCAGCTTTTCATTAAGCGTAAATGCCCTAAAATACGATTTTAGACTCTCTACCCTGCCCTTGCTTTATGGAGAAAGCGTAGTTTTGCGTGTGTTAGAGCATAAAAAAGACTTTTTAAATTTAGAGAATTTAGACTTTGACGGAGAGAATTTAAAACGCTTTAAAAGCCAAATTCACCAGCCTTTCGGACTGATTTTACTCACAGGACCCACAGGCAGTGGGAAATCCACAACCTTGTATGCCGCGCTAAATGAGATAAAAAGCGTGTCTAAAAAAATCATCACCGCTGAGGACCCCATAGAATACCGCTTGCCGCTCGTGCAACAAATCGCGCTCAACGAAAAAGCGGGGCTTGACTTCAACAACGCCCTACGCACCATACTGCGCCAAGACCCAGATATCATAGTTATCGGCGAAATCCGTGATGAAGAAAGCCTTGACATAGCCCTTAAATCCTCGCTCACAGGGCATTTGGTGTTTTCAACGCTGCATACAAATGACGCCGTCTCCGCCATAGCCAGAATGCTTGATATGGGCGCAAAATCCTACCTCATCGCCTCCGCATTAAGCCTTGTCATCGCGCAACGCCTTGTGCGAAAGCTGTGCGAGCATTGTAAAATCAAGTCCTACAAGCACACAAGCGAATTCAAAGGCGAATTCTACGAAGCTGTGGGCTGTGAGCATTGCAAGATGAGCGGATATATCGGGCGTGAAGTGGTGAGTGAGTTTTTGTTTATCGACAAAAACATAGCCGAACTAATCCGCACCAACGCCAAAGCCAGCGAAATTTTAGCTTACGCACAAAAAAATGGCTTTAAAAGTATGTTTGAAGTAGGTTTGCAAAAGGCAAAAGCGGGCATAACAAGCATTGATGAGCTTTTTAGGGTGATGAAATGAGTAAATTCAAGCTAAAAAGGGCGTTTGCAAAGAGCATTTTAAGGGCGCAAGATGAAAAAATATGAAATTTCCACGCCCACAAGCACTTTCATCATCGAAGCACCAAACAAATTCATAGCCGCCAAACTCGCCAAAGCCAAAGGCGCAAGGATTATAAGTATCCAAGAGCTGAATTTACCAAGCACGGCGTGGCGCAAACGCCTGAAAAGCTCGAATTTAACGCTCATCTTTAAAGAGCTTTCCTTGCTCGTAAATGCTGGCATTAGCTTACAGCAAGCAGTGAGCGAGCTTTACCAAAATGACACAAACAAAAACAACAAACTTTTCTTTCAAAGGCTTGTCAATTCGCTAAAAAGCGGGCAGAATTTAAGTCAAGCCTTTGAAAATAGTGGCTTTGCCTTTGACAAAAGTGAGCTAGCCCTTATCAAAATGGGCGAAAACACGGGCGATTTAGCCTTTGTTTTCGCTAGGCTTGGCGCACTTCGCGAAAAACGCCTAAACAACGCCAAAAAGCTCAAAAAGGCTTTGAGCTACCCAACCTTTGTCTTTGCCACGCTTGTTTTTGCCTTTTTTGCGCTAATGTTCTTTGTCGTGCCGCAGTTTCAAAGCGTTTTTGATGAATTCGAGCTGAATTTACCGCTTATCACGCGTTTAATGCTTGGAATTTACGCCTTTTTAGCTAAATTTTATCCGTTCATCATCGCTTCAATAGCCTTCTTCGCCGTTTTTTATCTTGTGTGGTGTGCTAAATTTAGGCTTTTAGCGGACAAACTCATCATCAAAACGCCTGTATTTGGGCGGCTCATCTTTTATCATCAAAGCGGGCATTTTTTTCTTGTCTTTTCCTTGCTGCTTAAAAGCGGTATCAGCGTTTCAAAGGCTTTGCACCTTGCTAAATCAAGTTTTAGCAACGCTTTTTTAGCAAAGCAATGCGAGCAAATCGCCGAATTTCTGGCACAAGGCTTGTCGCTTGATGAAGCGTTTAAAAAAGTCGGCGTGTTTGAAAATTTAGTCATAGGAATGCTGAGCGTAGCGATGAAAAGCGCAAAGCTAGATATGATGAGCGAAAAAATCGCCGAGTATTACGAGACAAAAGGCGATGATTTGACGGAGGCGCTTTTGCGGATTTTAGAGCCTTTGATGACGCTTTTTGTGGCGATTTTGGTGCTTTTTTTAGCTCTGGCTATCTTTTTGCCTATGTGGGAGCTTAATCAAAGCATTAAATTTTAAGGCTTTTGTTAAAAAATTTGTAAAAATTTATGAATTTCGCTCAAAAATAATGTAAAATTTCAAGCAAAATTCAAAAAAGGACACACAATGCAAGGATTTGATTTGTTTGAGCTTACGCAAGGCTTTTTGCGGCTTGTTTTGCCAAAAACTGATGTGTTGATGGTAGTTTTGCTTGTCATTACGGGGATTTATTATAGTTTTAAGCTTCGTTTCGTGCAGTTTTCTATGCTAGGCTCGGTGTTTAAGCTACTTACGCAAAGACACAAAGAGCAAAAAGACGAGCATATCAGCCCATTTGCTGCGCTGATGATTTCGACTGCTTCGCGTGTTGGCATAGGCAATATCGCTGGCATTTCGGTAGCTTTGGTGCTTGGCGGGGCTGGGGCTTTGTTTTGGATGTGGCTTATGGCGTTTTTTGGTGGCGCAAGTGCCTTTGCTGAAAGCACGCTCGCACAGGTTTATAAGAGCAAGGATAGCGGCGGAGGCTTTAAGGGCGGACCAGCTTACTACATAAAAAAGGCTTTGGGGCTTGGTTGGCTTGGTAGCTTTTTCGCGCTCATACTCATCATCACTTATGCCTACGGCTTTAACGGCTTGCAAAGCCAGACGATGACTTCGGCGTTTAAGGTGTATTATGATTTGTATTTTAACGGCAGCGGCACGGACTTTTCGCAAAGTGCTATGCCCCTTTACATAGGGCTTTTATTGAGCCTTTTTTGCGTGTGGCTTTTTTTCTCACACCACAGCAAAATCGGCAAGGTAAGCTCCATAATCGTGCCTATAATGGCGTTTTTCTACACCTTTCTTGCGCTCGTTGCAGTGCTGTGGCATTTTGACAAAATCCCTGCTGTTTTTAGTCTCATTTTCGAGCAAGCCTTTGATTTTGAAGCGATTTTTGGGGGCTTTGCGGGTTCAGCCCTTGTCATAGGCATCAAACGCGGACTTTACTCAAACGAAGCGGGTATGGGTTCAGCCCCAAATGCAGCCGCAGCCGCTATCACTTCGCACCCCGCAAAACAGGGCATTATACAAAGTTTTGCCGTGCTTATCGATGTCATCATTTGCACAAGCACAGGGCTTTTGGTGCTGTTTTCGCAAGCGTATTTTGAAAATGTAGGGGTTGATGGCAAGCCACTACTTACGGCTTTGCCGCTCGTGCAAGCGGTGATGAGAGAGTATTATGGCGTTTGGGGGCTGCATTTTGTCTCTATTGCCGTAGTTTTGTTTGCTATCACTTCTTTGATAGGCAACTACTACTACGCACAGGCAAATGTCAAGTATCTTACAGACTCAAAGCTTGTGATGAACGCCTTTCGCGTTTCGGCTGTGGCTATGGTTTTCATCGGTTCGCAGATGAATATCTCGCTGGCTTGGGACTTGGCGGATTTAACGATGGCGTTTATGGCGACTACAAATATCATTTCGATTTTGTTGCTTGGAGGTATCGTAAAAAAGGTGCTTGATGACTTTGTGGAGCAAAAACGCAAGGGTTTAGACCCGCATTTTAGCGCGAAAAAACTTGGCATAAAAAACGCTGAGTGCTGGGAGTAGGGGAGTGGAGTTTTTAGACTTTATTGTTGTGGGGCTTTTTGCGTGCTTTGTGGCGTTTTTTGTCATCGGCTTTAACCGCCAAATGATAGAAAAAAACAAGCAAAGAGAAGAAAAATACCGCAAAAAAAATGACAAAATTTAAAGGCGAAGTGTTTATGATGAAATTTGTGGCGAGTGCTGAAAAAAGTGTATAGTATGAGCGAGCTTTTTGAAATCCTGCGAAATTCACATAAATACGAGCCGCAAAAGGAAAGAAAATGAGTAAAAAGGTGTTGTTACCCTTAGCAAGTGGCTTTGAGGAAATCGAATTTGTAAGCATAGCCGACATTTTGCGCCGTGCAAGGCTTGAAGTGGTGGTGGCGAGTTTGGACGAAAATTTGCTTGTCGTTGGGGCGCACGAGCTGGCTATAAAGGCTGACTGCGTGCTTGAAAGCGTGGAAATTTCTCATTTTGACGCCATAGCTTTGGCTGGTGGAAGCGGCGGAATGATGAATTTAAAGGCTGATGAGCGCGTTTTAGCTGGGATAAGGGCTTTGCATAAGGCTGGCAAACTTGTCGCTGCCATTTGCGCCTCGCCCATAGTGCTTAATGCAGCTGGTATCTTTGATGAAAACACTCAATTTTCGTGCTATCCAAGCTGTGAGGCTGGCTTAAAAGGCGTATTTGTGGAAAAAGCCGTGTGTGAATGCGCTAATATCATCACCTCAGCTGGACCTGCTACGGCTGTGCTTTTTGCCTTGCAAATCGTGCAGTATCTGTGCGGTAAAGAGAGCAAAGCAAAGCTAGAAAAAGAACTGCTTTTGCCCCTACTCTGACAAGAATTTTGTCATTTTGAGTTTTCGCTAAAAAGCAAAATTATCATTTAGAATTTCAAGCATTTTAAGCTACTTTGTCGTTTTGAGCTTTCGTTAAAAAGCAAAATCCACATTGTCATTTAAATGAGTGTGCTAAAAACAACCAAGCAACTTGCAAAGCGTAGCAAAAAATCCATTTGCAAAGACGGCACACTCTTGTCATTTTGAGCGCGTAGCGAAAAATCCATACTTTGATTTTATGGATACTTCGCTTCGCTCAGTATGACAAGGAATTCGTCATTGTGAGAATTTGCAAAGCGCAAGCGTGCAAATTCGTGGCAATCCACTGAAATTTTTTGTGGTGTGCTTGGGGGCGGTTAGCTGAATTTTTAGGGTTTTTAAGGCTTTGCTTGAATTTTTGTGATAAAGTTTGCTTAAATTTATGGATTGCCACGCTCGCTTTGTGGCTCGCTCGCAATGACGGACAAAGAAAACACACTTTGCTATTTCGCAATGACGGCGAACTTTGTCATTTTGAGCTTTCGCAGAAAGCGAAAAATCCATAGAATTTAAGATACGCTTTGAATTTAAGATGAAAAATCCATACTTTAAAATATAAATTTGCACTCTAAATTCGTGGATACTTCGCTGCGCTCAGTATGACAAAATTTAAGGTTTTGCCTGAAATTTTGTGGTAAAGTTTGCTTGAATTTTATCGTGGATTGCGAGCAAATTTTTTTCAAAATTTGCTCGCAATGACAGCGGACTTTGTTATTTTGAGCCTTTTGCAAAAAACAACCTAACTTGTCATATTGAGCGCTAGCAAAATATCCACAGAATTTAAGATATGCCTTCAATTTAAGGCGAAAAATCCATACTTTAAATTTATGGATACTTCGCCAAAGGCTCAGTATGACAAGGTAAGTTAGTATGGCAATTTAGGGCTTTGTGCTTTGTTTTGTGGCAAAGAACACTTAAATTTAAGCGTTAATTTCATAATGGCAAGGGATATTGTTACAACCCCTTAACCCCTTTGCATAGCCGTGATGCCCGTGCGTGAAAGCTCCAAAAGCTCAAAGCCTTTAAGCTCGGCAAGATAGCTTTCTATGACTTGCGGGGCAGCGCAAAGCTCTACTATAAGGCTCTTTGGCGAAATGTCTAAAATTTTGGCGTTGTAAATGTTGCTTATATCGCAAAATTTGCGCTCATCATACTTTTGCGTTGAGATTTTGAGCAAGAGCAAGTCCTTTTCTATGGCATTGTCCTCGTCCAAAAGCTCCACGCTTTGCACCTCCACGAGCTTTGAAGTTTGCTTTATCACCTGCGTGATGAGTTCTCTGTCCGCGTAAGTTACGATGGTGATGCGTGAAGTTTCTTTAAGGCAAGTTGGCGACACCGTTAGACTTGCTATGTTAAAGCCCCTTTGCCCAAAAAGCAAGGTTATGCGCGTCAAAACGCCCGGGTTGTTTTCCACTAAAAGCACTAAAATTCGTCTTTTCATAGCCTTTTCCTTTACTCGATGATGATATCTTTGACCGTGCCGCCTGATGGTATCATCGGCAACACCTTTAAATCCTTATCTATAAGGCATTCTATCCACACAGGAATGCCTAAATTTAAGGCTTCGTCAAAGGCTTTTTCAAATTCGCTTAAATTCTTGCACGAGTAGCCCCTTGCGCCAAAGCCCTTTGCCACAGCGATGAAATCGACTTTTTTGTTTATGTCCGTGCTAGAATACCTTTTGCCATAAAAGGTGCTTTGCCACTGGCGCACCATTCCTAGCGTGTGGTTGTTTAGGATTATCGTTATGATGGGCAGTTTATACTCCACAGCCGTTGCCACTTCGTTTAAATTCATCAAAAAAGACCCGTCTCCCGTTATGTGCAAAACAGGGCGTTTGGGGCAGGCTACCTTCGCTCCGATAGCCGCACCATAGCCAAAGCCCATAGTGCCAAGCCCGCCGCTTGTGAGAAAGCTTCGCGGCTTTGCGTGCTTGATGAACTGCACCGCCCACATTTGGTGCTGTCCGACATCAGTGGCATAAATGGCGTTTTCTTTGGTTTTTGAAACGGCGTATTCAAAGATATTTCGCGGTTCAAAGGCGTTTTTGTCGCCTTTTTGCGCTCTTTCTTTTTCAAGCCTTTTTTGTATGCTTTGTATCCATTCATCGCTGTTTGCAGGGCTTACTTTCTCGCAAAGTGCGCTTAAAACTTCGTTTAAATCGCCCACTACACTGCAATCCACGCTCACATTTTTATCCACTTCGCTTATGTCTATGTCAATATGCACTTTTTTAGCGTTTTTAGCAAATTCACGCGGATTTAAAGCCACTCTGTCGCTAAATCTCGTGCCTATGGCTAAAATCAAATCCGCCTCAGACATTATTTCATTGCAAGTAACCCTGCCGTGCATTCCCAAAAGTCCAGCGTTTAAAGGCTCTTTGTGAGAGATTGTGCCAGCTGACATTGTCGTATGCACGCAAGGAATTTGCGCCTTTTTCATAAAGGCAAGCAAATTTTCGCTCGCGTCCTTTGCCCCGCCGCCAAAATAAACAAGCGGTTTGCGGCTTTGCTTGATGAGGGTTAGGATTTGAGCCAGCTCGTCTTTGAATTCAGCACTCTTTTGACTAGGCTTTTTGGGAAAGTGCTTGGTGTATTCGCACTTTGCCACGCTTATATCTTTGGGAATATCGACAAGCACGGGACCCTTGCGCCCTGAATTTGCGATGATAAAGGCTTCTCGCAAGGTGCGTGCTAAATCCTTTATATCGCGCACGATGAAATTGTGCTTAGTGATGGGCATCGTAATGCCTGCTATATAGACTTCTTGGAAACTATCCTTGCCCATAATGCCTGTGGGAACATTGCCCGTAATCGCCACAAGCGGCACAGAGTCCATATAAGCTGTCGCCAAAGGCGTAACCAAATTCGTAGCACCCGGACCGCTCGTAGCTATCACAACGCCCGTTTTTCCACTCGCGCGCGCATAGCCATCAGCCGCGTGGCACGCCCCACACTCATCAACGGGCATTATGTGGCGAATTTTGTCCTTATACTCATAAAGAGCGTCATAAATGTTAAGCACAGCACCGCCTGGGTAGCCAAAAACTACCTCTACTTTGTGTTCTAAAAGAACCTCCATAACGATTTGAGAACCATTTAAAATCATCAAATATCCTTTTTACAAATGCTAAAAACGCAAGAATTTAAGCAAAAATACTCGAATTTGTTACAGCAAAATGAGAGCAGACACGACAAGCACAGGGCTTGTAAATGGGGTGTTTGATGAGAATTCGCGTTTCATAGCGTGTCCTTTCGGTTGATTTTGGGAGTTAGTATAGCATTTTTTGGTTTAATGTGATGAGAAAATTTAAATTTTTTGCTTTATTTTGCAAAGGCGTGTAGAATGGTAATTCAAATTCAGCACCAAAAGCCTTTTTTCGTGGCTTTGCAGCAAGTGCGCCTTTAAAATGCTGATAAATTCAGCAAAAGCAAAATTTAAATTCGCGGGCATTTTGCTGAATTTAAGCGAATTTTTTAAGGCTTTGGCGGAGTTTTTCTTGCATTTCATCGATATGTTTTTGCGTGATGATGAGCGGGGGCAAAAAGCGCAAGTCATTTGTGCCACAACTTATGATGATAAGGGCGTTTTTTTGCGCTTCTTTGATAATATCGCCCGTTTTTATGCTCTCATCTACACTTAAACCCTGCATAAAGCCTAAACCACTGCGTTTTTTGATGAATTTAAACTCTTTAACAAGCTCATCAAGGGCTTTTTCTAAATACGGCGTAAGTTTTGCGACACTTTGCACCACTTTTTCTTGCTCAAAAATGCTAAATACCGCATTTACAGCCGCACAAGCGAGCGGATTTCCCCCATAAGTCGTGCCGTGTTCGCCAAAATCAAGCGATTTGCCCGCTACCTTTTCGCTCAACGCAAAAGCCCCCACGCTAACGCCGCACCCAAGTGCCTTTGCGCTCATTATCACATCGGGCAAGACGCCAAAATGCTGATACGCAAAGAATTTCCCACTTCGCCCCATACCGCACTGAATTTCATCAGCCACAAGCAAAATGTCCCTTTCATCGCAAAATTTGCGTAAATTTGCGTAAAATTCACGCGTGGCTGGGTTTATGCCGCCCTCGCCTTGAACGCTTTCTAAAAAAATGGCGCAGGTTTTTTCATTTGCTAGCCTTTCAACGCTGGCAAAATCGTTAAATTTAGCAAATTTTACCCCACTAATGAGCGGTTTAAAGGGCTTTTGATACTTTGCATTTGCCGTTAGGCTCAACGCTCCAAGCGTTCGTCCGTGAAAAGAGTGCTTCATAGCGATGAACTGTCCGCCCTTTATGCCCTTGTTAAAAGCGTATTTGCGTGCTACTTTCATCGCGCCCTCAGCGGCTTCTGCGCCTGAATTTGTGAAAAAAACGCGTTTTAAGCCACAAGCCTTTGCTAAATTTGCCGCTGCGGTTGCGATTTGCTCGTGGTAAAAAAGGTTGCTCGTGTGGATAAGCTTGTCGATTTGCGCTTTTAAGGCGGTGTTGTAGGCTTTGTGAGCGTATCCAAGAGCGCAAACGCCTATGCCGCTGGCAAAGTCCAAATACGCCTTGCCCTTATCATCAAACAAATAAACGCCCTCGCCCCTTTCAAGCACTATGTCGAATTTTTTGTAGGTTTGCACTATGTGTTTTTGCTCTTTGTAGTCCATTTTGTCCCCTAAATTTCGTTTTCTTGCAAGGCTAAGGCTTGATAATGCGCGATTAAAGGCTCGATAATCTCATCAAAGTTACCATTTTCCATAATGTCATCAAGTTTATATAAGGTTAAATTTATGCGGTGTTCGCTGATGCGGTTTTGCGGAAAGTTATAAGTGCGGATTCGCTCGCTTCTATCGCCACTTCCGACTTGGCTTTTGCGTGCTGCGCTTTGTTCAGCTTGCATTTGTCGTTCTTTTAGCTCGTAAAGGCGGGCTTTTAGCACTTTAAGGGCGGCTTCTTTGTTTTTGTGCTGGGATTTGCCGTCTTGATTGACTACGACTATGCCTGTGGGCTTGTGGATAACGCGCACGGCTGAGTCTGTGGTATTGACACTTTGCCCGCCGTGTCCGCTAGCCCTCATCACTTGTATGTCTAAATCATTTTCGTTTATCTCAACCTCTATGTCATCAACCTCTGGCATTATCGCCACCGTGATAGCCGAAGTATGCACGCGTCCTTGACTTTCAGTTTCTGGCACGCGTTGCACCCTGTGCGTGCCGCCTTCAAATTTAAGCCGCGAGTAAGCTCCCTCGCCCTTTACAAGCAAGATGATTTCCTTAAAACCGCCTACACTGCCTTCGCTTGAACTTACAATTTCGATTTTGTAGCCCTTTATTTCAGCATAGCGCGCGTAGGCTTTGACTAAATCGCCCACAAACAAAGCCGCCTCATCTCCACCCGTGCCAGCGCGGATTTCAAGGAAGACATTTCGTTCATCGTTGGCGTCCTTTGGTAAAAGCAGGATTTTAAGCTCATCTTCAAGCTGAATTTGAGCGTTTTCAAGGCTTTTAAGCTCTTCTTTGGCAAGCTCGCCCAGCTCACTATCTGCAAGCAAGGCTTTGTTTTCATCTATGCTTTTTAGGGTAAAAAGATAATCCTTTACTTTTGCAACTATGGGTTCAAGGGACTTTTGCTCTTTTGAGAGTGCTTTCATCTTGGCTAAATCAGCCGTGATGGTGCTGTCGCTTAAAAGGGTGTTTAGCTCGTTGTGGCGAGCTAAAAAGGCTTGGAGCTTGTCTTGGAGCATTTTAAGCGATTTTATTCACTAAAAGAGCGAGCCTTGAAACACGGCGTGCGGCGGTTTGCTTTTTCAAAAAGCCCCGACTCACCATAGCGTGAATGCTTTTGTTGGCGACTTTTAGGGCATCGCTTGCCTTTGTTTTGTCCCCAGCTGTGGCGGCTTCGCGCACGGCTTTGGTGATATTTTTAAGCCTTGTGCGGTAAAAGCGGTTTCGCTCAGTCTTTTTAATCGTTTGTCTTGCGCGTTTTTCAGCGCTTTTGTGATTTGCCATTGTTGTCCTTTTTACTTTGCGTAATAAAAAGCGCATTATAGCAAAGAAAATTTAAATTTTGGTTAAATTTGTTAAATTTATGGCAAAAATTTGTGAATTTAAATTCAATCTTTAAGCAAGGATTTAAAAAATTTAGATAAACTCTCACTTGTCGAACGAATTTTTTCAGTCAAAAACGCACCAAATCAAAGATACAAAATTTTAACTATTTTGGGTTTGGAGTTTAAATTTAAAAGGACACAGCAATGCAAATCGCAGTCATAGGCACGGGTTATGTTGGATTAGTCGCTGGGGCTTGTTTAGCCGATATGGGCAATGAAGTCATTTGCGTGGATAATGATGAAAACAAACTTGATAAGCTTAAAAAAGGCATTATCCCCATTTATGAACCCGGTTTAGAAGAGCTAGTCAAGGCTAATGTGCAAGAAAATAGACTTATTTTTTCAAGTGATTTAAAGTCCGCTGTTGAGAAGTCATTAGTGTGTTTCATCGCCGTTGGCACGCCGCAAAGCGAAGACGGCTCGGCTGATTTGCGCTATGTCTTTGAAGTAGCAAAAAGCATAGCAAGGGCGATGAACGGCTACAAAGTCATCGTAGATAAATCAACCGTGCCTGTTGGCACAGCCCAAGAAGTCGCTAAACTCATCAAAGCGCACACAAAGCACGATTTTGATGTCGTCTCAAATCCTGAATTCTTAAAGCAAGGCGATGCAGTGAATGATTTTTTATCCCCAGATAGAGTAGTTATAGGCTCTGATTCACCCAAAGCTACACAGATAATGACAGAAATTTACTCGCCCTTTTTTAGGACGGGCAATCGTATCATAGTGATGAATGTCAAATCCGCCGAGATGACAAAATACGCCGCAAATTCATTTCTAGCCGTAAAAATCTCTTATGCAAACGAAATCGCAAACCTTTGTGAAAAAGTCGGTGCAGATGCTGAAATGGTGCGTATCGGTATGACGAGTGATTCACGCATAGGTAATAAATTTTTATTTGCTGGACTTGGCTATGGTGGAAGCTGCTTTCCAAAAGATGTCAAAGCCCTTATCAAAACAGGACAAGATAATGCTTGCCCTATGTCCATCATCAGTGCAGCCGATGAGACAAACAAAAGACAAAGGCTGAATTTTATCCATAAAATTACGCAAAGATTTGGCGAGAATTTAGCAGGCAAAACCTTTGCTGTATGGGGACTAGCCTTTAAACCAAAAACCGATGATATGAGAGAAGCTCCAAGTGTAACTATCATTAACCAACTTTTACAAAAAGGTGCTATAATAAAAGCGTATGACCCAAAAGCTATGGAGAACGCTAAAATGTATTTTAATGAGAGTATCATCTACGCTAAAAATGCTTATGATGCACTTTGTGATGCTGATGCTTTACTGCTTTTAACTGAATGGAACGAATTTCGCCGTCCTGATTTTGACAAGATAAAATCCAACCTTAAAAACGCCATAATCTTTGACGGACGCAATCAATACGACATAATCAAACTTCAAAAACAAGGCTTTGAGTGTTATCAAGTGGGGAGGAGAAATAAATGGACATTTATGATAGAATGAAAAATTTATTTCTCAAAAGATAAATGATTGTGGTATTGTTTAGCGACAAATACTAGCCCAACAACCAAACACCAAAACCATACCGCAAAAACACTTTTGGTGTAAATTTCAGCTTATTTTTTGTCGTTTTGGTTTTTCTCCCACTCTTTGATTTCTTGTATCAAAGGGGCTAAATCAGGCGTGTCATAAAAGTATTTTTGCTCAAAATGAAAATCTTTAAAATCTCCATAAATTTTTTAATGTTATTTTTAGCTAATTGTATTTTTAGATTTTCTATGTATTGAAGTGTATTTGGATTTTTCACACTAAAATGCTTATTTTCAGCACTTGTTGGGTAGGTTAAAAATACTTTAATGTCCATATTTTTCGTTTTTTAACTGCATTTTGTTAAATTTAAGCCCACTAACGCTAAATCCAAACCAAATTTGTGCTAGAATTTGGGCTAAATTTGAACTAAAATTCAAGCTAAAATCAAAAAGGACGCCTATGCTTTTGACAAATCCCGTTTTAGTGAGCGTTTTGTTGCTTACTCTGCTGTGTTTGTTTCGTTTTAATGTGCTTTTAAGCCTGCTTATATCGGCACTTGTGGCAGGACTTTTAAGCGTAAATCCCGCCGACACAAGCCTTTCGCTCATCGACAACCTGCTAGCCACGATGAACACGCTCATAAACGGAATGCAGGGCAATCTCAAAACAAGTCTCAGCTACATTTTGCTCGGTGCCATAGCGGCGGCGATTTCACGCACGAATTTAACGGCATATCTCATCAAAATCGTCTCCAAAGCCCTTTCACAACGCAAATTTGTGCTTTTGCTTTCTATCGCGTTCATTTCGTGCTTTTCGCAAAACCTTGTCCCCATACATATCGCCTTTATCCCTATCTTAATCCCGCCCTTGCTCGTGCTGTTTAACCGCCTAAAAATCGACCGCCGCGCCGTAGCTTGCGCGCTTACCTTTGGGCTTACCACGCCTTATATGGTGCTGCCTTTGGGCTTTGGGCTGATTTTCCAAACGATTATACAAGATAATTTGCGTGAAAATGGCATTTTGGTAGGGCTTGATGAGGTAACGCAAACTATGTATTTTGCTGCTATTTGTATGTTTGTGGGGCTGTTTTTGGCGATTTTTGTATTTTATGCAAAACCACGAATTTATCAAGAAAATGAGATAAAAAAGCTGGATTTTGAAAATCTACAAATGATGCGCAAAGAGTGGAGCGTGCTGGCTGGGCTTATCATAACTCTTGTTTTGCAGCTTGTAACGATGAATTTACCTTTATCTGGGCTACTTGGGTTTTTGGTAATGGTGCTTGGTAGGGGCGTTGAGTGGGGGCGCGTTGATGAGGTGTTTGATGACGGGCTGCGGTTGATGGGCTATATCGCGTTCATAATGATAGTCGCAAGCGGCTATGCAGCGGTGTTAAAGCACAGCGGCGGCATCGATACTCTTGTTGAGTCTTTACTGCCCTTAATGCACGCAAACAGTTTTGCGGCGGTATTTTTTATGCTTTTCATCGGGCTTATCATCACTATGGGCATAGGCACGAGCTTTGGCACTATCCCCATCATAGCAGCACTCTTTTGTCCTTTGTGCGAGCAGCTGGGCTTTTCAAGCGCGCAAATCATCTTTCTCATCGGTGTAGCGGGCGCGCTAGGAGATGCTGGAAGCGTGGCAAGCGAAACGACACTTGCCACAAGTGCAGGGCTAAACGCTGATAAACAGCACAACCACATAATGGACACCTGCGTGCCGACTTTTTTTGTGTATAATCTGCCTTTGCTGGTGCTTGGTTCGTTGATTACGCTGTGGTTGTGATTGTATGATGACATTAAACGCACGCTTTGGCAAAATCGGGCTAAAATTTGACAAAAATTCAAAAAAATGCAAATTTCAGCTCGAATTTAGTGAGTTTATAGTATGATTATGAGTTATTTAGCTATGTTTTAAAAAGGAAAATTTATGTATAAACTCGCTATCAACCGCCCTATAACGACACTTATGTTTTTTATGGGGCTTATCGTTTTTGGTTTTATCTCAGTTTTTACTATGCCTGTGAATTTATTTCCTAGCGTAAGCATACCGCTTGTTAAGGTAACGGCGGCTGTCAATGGGGATTTGAGCTTTGTAGAAAGTAAAATCACCAAAGAAATCGAAAACGCGCTCAGTGAGATTGACGGCATAAAGAGTATAAATTCAAGCTCTTTTGATAATTTTAGCGTTACTTTTATCGAATTTGAGTTGAGTAAAAATTTAGAAGTGGCGGCAAATGATGTGCGCGATAAAATCGGTGCTTTAAGCCTGCCCGTCAAGCCTAAAATCGAAAAAGTGCCATCTGATAGCGGTGCGAGCATAAGCCTTTTTTTGCAAAGCAAAAACGGCGATAGTTTGGAGCTTATGCGAAGCATTGATGAGAAGTTAAAGCCCTTTTTGCAAAGGGTAAATGGAGTGGGAAATGTCGAGCAAGTGGGCTTTTTAAAGCCACAAATTCGCATAGAGCTTGACCCTGTGAGTTTGAGCAAATACCACTTAAACGCGCTTGATGTCGCAAATATCATCAAAAGCCAAAATTTCAAGCAAGCCTTAGGCGAGCTTGAAAACGCCGAAAGTATCTACATAGTCAAGGGTTATTTTGAAGCAGTGAGCGTGAAAGAACTTGAAAATTTAAGACTAATGCCCGGCGTCTTTCTCAGCGATGTCGCAAGCATTAAACAAGGCTATGAGGACAAAAAACAAGTGGCATTTTTGCAAAGTGATGGAGTGCTTTTAGAAATCGGCAAGGTAAGTGGCTATAACGCCCTTAAAATGATACGAAATGTCAAGGCAAATTTAGCCGAATTGCAAAAAATCGCTGGGGACAACATAGAAATCAAAGTTGTATTTGACAAAAGTCAAAACATAACAAAACACCTTTTGCAAGTCATCAAAGATATGCTGCTTGGCATTGTTTTAACCATCATCATCGTGTTTTTGTTTTTGCGAAACAAAAGTGCCACTTTAATCGCCTCCATAGCCATACCCACTTCCATCATCTCTACCTTTTTTCTCATCGATATGATGGGCTTTGATTTAAACCGCTTAACCTTCATCGCCCTTACTTTAAGCATAGGCATTTTTGTCGATGATGCCATAGTTGTCATCGAAAATATCAGCAAAAAATCCCACGCTATGCCGCCTTTAAAGGCTGCTGCCCAAGGCATACAAGAGATAGGATTTAGCGTTTTAAGCATTAGCGTGGTGCTTTTGTGCGTGTTTGTGCCTATTTCTTATATGGACAGCGTCCCAGGGCTTTTCTTTAACGCGCTTGGCATAAGCGTGGCAAGCGGCGTTATAGTGAGCTTTTTGGTTGCCGTCTTTCTCATACCTACGCTTTCAGCTCGCTTTTTAAACGCGACTGAAAGTGCCTTTTGGCACAAAACAGAGCCATTTTACAAAAAGGGCGAGCAGGTGTATCAAAATTTGCTTGCTAAAATTCTAGCAAACAAAACTAAATTCATACTCACAGCCCTTGTAGTCGTGGCATTTTGCGCCTTTTTAGGCTCACGGCTTGGGCTTGATTTTTTGCCTATGGAAGATGATAGCGAATTTCAGGTGCAGCTTGAACACAAAGAAGATGTGAGTTTGGAGGCTATGCAAAAGGTTTCACTTGACATTTTGCAAAAGGTAAAAGCCGATGAAAGCGTGGATTATGCGTATTTGCTTGTGGGTTACACTGATGCAAAAGAGAGCAAAAAGGCTAAAATTTATGTGAAATTAAAGCCTTTGAGTGAGAGAAAATACCGACAAAAAAAGATTGTCGCGCAGTTTAGAGACAAACTTCAAAACGACAAGCTCAAAGTCAAGGTGCTTGAAATCCCTAAATTTGACGGAGCGGGGGTTGATTATCCCGTGCAGTTTTTGGTGCTGGGCGATGATATGAATGAAATCATAAAAGCAAGCGAAAAAGCCAAAGCCATACTTGCAGCAAGCGGCGGCGTGAGCGATATAGACGATAATGGCAACTCCAAAAAAGGCGAAGTGAGCGTGAGTATCAACAGAGAACTTGCTAAAAAGCTCAATGTCAATATCGAGTATATCGCTGGGGTTTTGGGGTATAGTTTCGGGCAGTTAAGCGTTGGCAGTATGGACACGGGCGCGAGTAAAGATGACATAGTGTTAAGTTTTGATAGTAAATTCAAGCAGGACATAGAAGCGCTCAAACGCATACAGATTAAAAGCAATGACGGCGTGGTTTTGGAGCTTTCAAGTGTGGTTGATTTTGCCTACAAAGAAGACTTGGGCGTCATCAACCGCTACAACAAAAACCGCAGCATAAAAATCACAGCAAGCAACGACAAACTCTCACTTGGAGCAGTAAAAAGCCTTTTAGAAAGCAAAAGCGGCGAAATTTTGGGCGAAAATTCAAAGCTCACTTACTCTTTTTCGGGCTTTATACGAATGCTGGGTGAAACGGTAAGCGGCTTTGCTGTGTCTGTGGCTTTGGGCTTGGTGCTGATATACTTGGTGCTTGCGGCACTTTATGAAAGCCTGATTTTGCCCTTTGTCATAATGATAACTATGCCCCTAGCCTTTGCGGGCGTGTGTTTGGGGCTTTTCATCACGGGCAATAACTTCTCTCTTTTCGTGCTAGTGGCGATAATCTTGCTTTTTGGAATGGTTGGCAAAAACGCCATTTTGCTTGTCGATGTGGCTAATCGCAAATGCCACGAGGGTTTAGAGCCTGATGCGGCACTTTTGGAGGCTGGCAAAGCAAGGCTTCGGGCGATTTTGATGACAACTTTTGCGATGATTTTTGCTATGTTGCCTTTGGCTGTATCGCACGGGGCTGGCTATGAGGGCAACTCGCCTATGGCTGTGGCTGTGATTTTCGGGCTTATCAGCTCCACAGCCTTAACGCTGCTTGTCGTGCCTGCACTCTTTCGCTTCGCGTGGATACTTGATAGCAAATTACGCAAGATTTACGAACGCCAAAAGGTATAAAAGCACGCAAATTTAGCCTTTGCGCCCTTGCAAAAGGCTAAATTTATGATGAAAACGGCTTTTTGATTTTAATGTAAATCACGCTTAAAACGATGATAAAAAGCACGATGATAATGAGAATTTCGTGCAAATACTCTTTGATGAGTGCTTCATTTTCGCCCACAAAATACCCCAAAGCTACCAAAATGCTTACCCACAGCGCACTGCCAAGTGCGGTAAAAGCCACAAAACGCGCTAAATTCATACGCACCAAGCCAGCGGGCATTGAGATATACTGACGAATGCCGGGCAAAAGCCTACAAGTAAAGGTAGAAAACTCGCCGTGTTTGTTGAAAAAGGTTTCAAATTTAGCGAATTTTTGCTCGTTTATGCCTACGAATTTGCCCCATTTTAGCACGAAAGCGCGCCCCCAAAAATAGCAAAGGTAGTAGTTTATCAGCGCGCCAAGCACAGAGCCAAGCACTCCGCAAAGTATGGCTAGTAAGGCGTTCATCTCACCTTTGCTCGCCAAGTATCCAGCAGGTATCATCACCACTTCGCTAGGAAAAGGCACAAAACAGCTTTCAAGTGTCATCAAAAGCACGATACCCACATAGCCCAAGTCGCTAGCACACTCTAAAACAAAATCCACAAAACTTTGTAGCATTTATAATCCTTAACTTTCTCACATTTTAGCGTAAATTTAAGTGCAAAAGCCCCCTTAAATTCGCACACTTACCCCATTTTCTTTAAGATAGCCCTTCAAATCACCCACATTCACAAGCCTTTTGTGAAAGATACTCGCAGCCAAAGCCCCATCACAGCCGATTTCAAAGGCATCTAAAAAGTGCTTTGCCTCGCCCGCTCCGCCGCTAGCGATGAGCGGGACCTTGCAAATGCCCCGCACGGCTTTGAGTTGGGCTAAATCATAGCCCTTTCGCATTCCGTCTTGGTTCATCATATTCAGCACGATTTCGCCCGCGCCTAGCTCTTGGGCTTGTTTTATCCATTCAAGCGTGGATTTTCCGCTATCTTGTGTGGTTTTTTCATCGCCTGTAAAGGCAAAAACCTTTAAATTCCCGCTTTCGTCCTTGTAGCTATCAACGCCCACCACCACGCACTGCACTCCAAAGCTCTTTGCAAGGCGTTCAATCAAGGCTGGCTCGCGCAAGGCTGGCGAATTTATCGAAATTTTATCCGCCCCATTTGCCAAAAGCTCCGCCGCATCAGCTTCGCTTTGAATGCCGCCCGCCACGCAAAAGGGTATGTTGATACGCTTTGCCACCTCGCTCACCCACGCACGCGACACACGCTCTTTTCTTGCGCTTGCTACAATGTCGTAAAACACTAGCTCATCGATACCTGCACGCGAGTAAAACTCGGCAAGCTCGACAATGTCGCCCATATCCTCGTGCGACTTAAATTGCACGCCCTTTACCACGCGCCCGTCTTTGACATCAAGGCAAGCGATTATGCGTTTTGTGAGCATTGTGTCCCCTTTGAATTCGCCCTAATCCACTCTAAAATCCGCCTTATGTCATAATTGTGGCTAGGGCTTAAAGTGCCAAAAATTTTAAAGGCTTCAAGCACAAAAGCCTTGTCCTTTTCATCAAGCGTTAAGTTAGCACATTCTTTTAAACTCGTTAAATTTGGCTTTTTGCTGATATTTTTATCCATATCATATATAGCTACTTTCATAATGTCCGCCTAGTAAATTCTCAAAATAATGCGCGATTTGTGGGCTTAAATGCTTTGAATTTGAAGCCTTTACAAAGTCTTTTTCAAGCCTTTTAAACCCCGCATAATCAATCATCACATCGCAGTTTCCAAAGTAATAAGGCACATTTTTTAAAATCCGCTTAAACACATCGACATAGCAATAAAGGCTATACTTTTCAGGCACGATATACACGGCATTTGCGCAGTCTTTTTCGATGAAAGTTTTTGACCGTCTTAGCGCATTTATGTCGCGCAAAGTGTAAAACATAGCGATTTTTTGGGCGTTTGAAACGCGTTTTTTGTTTGGATATTTGTCGATAAAAGTGCTGATAAATTCATAATCATTTAAGCAAAATGCTTTATTGTCCATAGTTTGAAAGCTATAATTTTTAACAAAATCATACTCAATGCCCTTTTTATCACGCTTATAAAGGGCGATGATGATGGGAAAAAAGCCCAAAGAATTAGGGCAAAAAATTTCAGAGCTAATAATGCGTGAATTTAAAAGCGTGTAGTTAGCAAAAAATACCCGCAAAGCCTTGAAATTACTCTCTTTGATGAGATAAGAAAGTGGGTGTAAAACGCAAATAAATTCAGCCTTTAAGGCATTAAATGAGAGTAAAAAACTTGCGCCCAAATCACGGCATTTTAGGGCTTTATCCACATTATAATCTTTGTTTTTAAGCTTGTTTTGAACGATAGAAGTTTTATCATTGTAGGGTGGATTGCCGATGATGACAAGCTTTGCGTTTTCTTTAATGCCAAAATTTGCCCTATTTACATTGAGCAGTGAATTTTTGTGTAAAAAAAGCGGAGGATTTTTTGCACCAGCGAAATTTTGCCCAGCCTTTTGCAAGGCTTTTTCATCAATGTCAATGCCGATTTTTTGGGCAAAATCTGCATTTTTTGAATTTTGCAAATTTAAAGGCATTTGCAAAAAATTTCCATAACCGCACGAGCTATCAAGCAAGGTGTAAGCTTTTAAATTCACATTTGACAAGGCGTTTAAAAGCATTTCATAAACGATTTTTACCACAAAATCAGGCGTGTAAAAACTGCCTAAATTTAAGGCTTGCACTCTGTCTAAATGCGTTTGCGACATTGTTTTTCCTTGCAAATTTTCATCATTATACAGCCTTGAATTTAACAACTTGTATCATTTTCACCACTCATCTTAAACAAGCAAGCCCATCTTTCACGCTAAAAGTGCCATCTAGCAAGGCTTTGCCTACTATCACACCGCCACAAATGCCCTTTAAATTTTTTAAATCCGCAAGTGAATTTACTCCGCCAGATGCTAAAATTTCGATATTTGGAAAGATTTCGCTGATGAGTTTATAAAGGCGCAAATTCGCCCCGCTCATCGTGCCGTCCCTTGAAATGTCGGTGCATAAAAGGTGGCACAAGCCGTGTTCGGCGTAAAATTCGATGACTTCAAGCAGCTTTTTGTCGCTTTCATTTTGCCACGCATTCACCGCAACGATGAATTCAGCACCCTTTGGCAGCACATCAAGGGCAAGGCAGATTTGATGAGCGGGAAATTCGCGCAAAATCTCCACGCAAAGCTCGGGGTTTAAAATAGCGACAGAGCCGATGACTACGCGACTTGCGCCTGCACTTAGCAAGGCTTTTATATCGTCTTTACTGCGGATACCCCCGCCCACTTGCACACTCACATTTGCCGCATCGCAAAGGCTTTTGATGAGCGAAATTTGCCTATTTTTTGGCTCTTTCGCCCCGTCCAAATCCACAAGGTGTAGCCATTTCGCGCCCGCATTTTCATACTCTTTGAGCTTGTCAAGGGGCTTAAAATCATAGCTTTGCTTTTTGGCATAATCTCCCTTAAACAGCCGCACAACCTTGCCATTTATCAAGTCAAGTGCTGGAAAAAGTGTGGTTTGCATTGTTTGTCCTTTTTCAAACGCCCAACGCACTTGCAAATCGTTGCGTGCGCTTGCTTTATAATTTCGTGCTATTTTATCATTTGCAAGCAAATTTTGCAAGATTTGCAATCCACTGACATTTTATCATTTCAAGCCGTTTGTAAAAGGCGATTTAGCGACTTGCAAGGCGCAAGCCGCAGCAAAAAATCCAAAAATTTAAGACACGCTTTAAATAGCCCCAAACCCCCAAAAAACCAACCCTAGTATCTATAAGTGCCTTCTACGAAAATGGTGCGCCCTTGTCCTAGCAAATACCGATACTCGCCGATTGAAGCGGCTTTGTTGTTGTTGTAATAATCATAATAAAAAGTATCAAGCACATTTTTCACGCCCGCTGTAAGCACCGCCGCGCCTTTGTTAAAGCCAAAGCTCACGCCCACATCGCTTATCAAATAAGGGTCGATTTTTTCATCTTTCAAGCCGATAACCGCCTGCTTGCCATAAAAGGAATTTTGCAACCACAAACGCACATCGACAAAGCGCCCCACAGGCACTTGGGCATTTATGCCAAAGGTAGCCTTGTAGTCGTAAGTGTAGGGGATTTGTGTCCATTTGCCATCTGCGTTTTGCGATTGCGCTTTTAGGTAAGTAAAGCTCTCATTCAAGCCCAGCCCACCGCCGAAAAAGTATTGCTCCAAAGCCACTTCCGCGCCTATCCTGCGTGATTTGTCGTAGGTTTTGTAGCTAAGCCCTGAGTAAGGGTCGCCATCAAAGTAAAATTCGTTTTTGCTGTCTGTGTAAAAGACATTTGCGCTAAAAAGCAAGGCATCGATTGTTAGGTTAAAGCTGCCTAGATAAATTTGCCTTTGTGCCACATAGTCCTTAAAGCCGATTTCATAGCTGTTGTAGCTCTCATCATCGAGTTTGGTTTCTTTCATAGCAAAGTTTGAGCCTGAAAAAGGGCTTGTTGCGGCTGTCGTTGTGTCTGTGTTGAGCGTAAAGCCACCTGTCCTTTGTAGCATAGCATAGGCTGGCACAGGGCTAAAACCCCTTTCATAACGCCCATACACCACGCCTGTGTCCGAGTAGCGAAAGGCTGGGGTAAATTCAAAGGCGAAATTGTCGTGGTTTATCTCTAATGATTTAGATAAAGAACTTATAGTAGGCTTACTTGGTGCTAAACCCTGAACAACCATTTTTGCGTCTATCTCGCCTGAGGCGTCTAGTTTAGACTTTGTCATTTGATAACGCCCCCCCCCCTGTAAAGAGAAGCTATCTGTCAAATCGTATTTTTCAAGGAAAAATACCGCATTTGTCCATTGACTTATATCAAGCGGAGTGTTGATATTAAATTCAAGCCATTGAAAAACTGAACCCGTGTTGCTTGTATCAATCCTACTTGTGCGTAAATGTTGCAAAGGATTTCTTTTTGCCTTTTCAAAAATACTCTCCAAGCCCGCTAAAAGCTGCCCATTGTCGTGTGTCCAGTCAATTTGCGCCTTTAAGCCAAATTTTTGCTCTTCAAAACTAGAACCGCTTTGGTCGATTTGGTTAGGATTGTCGCTTGTGCCGATAAAATAACGCCCAAGATAGCTGTAAAGCTGTGTAGATGACTTATAAGCGTCGTATTTTCTTTTGTCAAAGGCGAAAAAGCCTGCGAGCGTTGTTTTGAGCTTTTGCGTAACTTCATTTTCATAGCCCAAACTTCCAACAAATCTTTGATGAGAAATTTCGATTTCCCCAGCCCCTGCGGTTTTTCTGTCATCTTTGCTTGGGCTGTATGATGGTAGGGCAAGAATTTTGCCGCCGTATTCTTGTTCTAATGCCGTTTTTTGCTCGGGAGTGCCAGCAGCTCCGTATTTAGTTTGGTATTCTTTAAATAAAGTATTGACTTTTTCGCTATCCCAAAACGAATTATAAGGCGTGGTTTTTTCTTTCGCGCTGTAAAAATCCGCGTCCAAAACTATGCTTTGCCCCAAAGCAAAGCTATATGCTGCGCCCAAAACGCCCTCAAAACCGCTGCTGCTGTCATCTTCGCGTGGTCCGCCTTTTTGAAAATACCCAGCCCCTACATTTAAATTTAAAGCGCCAAATTTTTCAGCTGCTTGCGCGTAGGCGTTGTAACTCGTGCCTGTCGTGGCTAGCGTGCCAGCATAGCCAGCTCCGACTTCAAAATATGGGCGTTCAAAGCGTTTAGAAGTGATGACATTGATACTGCCGCCCCTTGCATTAGCACCCGGATACACAGCCACTTCTTGGATAAGGCTTGGAAGCACTGAATTTATAGGCATAAAGCCATAATAGCTGTCGATAGGGTTGAAAGAAATGCCGTTGATAAGGAATTTCACGCCGTTTGCGCTGAGCCTGCCTTGTCCGCGCAAGTCAAACTGCTGTCCAAAGCCTG
>UQBJ01000028.1 GCA_900539255.1 uncultured Campylobacter sp.
TAAGACACACTTTAAATTTATGGATACTTCGCCAAAGGCTCAGTATGACAATTTTATCTAGTATAACAAAATTTTAAGGCTTTGCATTTTGCTTTGTGGTAAAGCTTGCTTTATATTTATATGGATTGCCACGCAAATTTTTGCAAAATTTGCTCGCAATGACAACATATCACGCATTTTTACAAAGCATTTTCACACCTTGTAAAGATTAGAAAACAAAGTAGCATATCACAAACCCTACAAAACCTTACAAAGTCCCGCAAAAAAGCACTTTCGTGTCTCAAAAACTAAACTAAAAACTAAAAAGCCAAAAGTCCAAAGCCAAAAAAAGCCAAACGCTCAGCCGTGTAAAGGCTTATTTGTTCGGCTTAAAAATGCTCTTTGCAAGCGACACAAGCGCATTTACGCCTGATTGCATACTTTCGCCGCATTTTTCACAATGCGGAGCGATTTCATCAAAGCTCAGCGCATCGCTTTTTGGGGCGATGAATTTCACCTTGCCGCACTTTTTACAAACGGCGATAAAGGGTTTTGGGCGTATCATTTTTGCTCCTTAAATTTAAGGCATTGTGGCGTGTATGCCACAATGCAAAAGCCTTTAAAAAGGCCACCATTTAGGCTTTATCTTATCTAAAAGCGCCTTTCCTGTGTTCCACAATTTTTCTGCCATAGGCAAAGCAGTCAGCATTTTTTGCGCGACATCTCCAACTTTATCCATCATATCACCGACAAAGTCAATGCCATCTGATATAGCTTCTATGAGAGAGTCAAGCCACGATTTTTCTACCTCTTTTGGCAGGTCAATCTCTTCATTGATTTTGCCTATAAAAAGATGCCTCTTTTTGCTTGGAGTGCTTTGGGTAATGAGAGTTAATAATTTACCCAAATTATAGGGTTCGTATTGCGTTTGCGTTTTTTCATCATAATACCCAGCTGAATAATACATTATCCTAAATTTAGAGCTTCGATTTTCTTTAAATCTCGCTTTGAAACCTCGAATTTTTTCATCAAGTTCAGCTTTAAGCTCATCGCTAGGCTCGTTTTTGTCATAATCAAATCTCGCCTTAGGGTTGTTTCCCGCTAAGTCGCATTTGTTTATGGCTACGACTACTCGTGCTTCGTCTTTTTCGCCTACACACAGCTCATCTACAAGCACATCTATGGTTTTAAGAGTGGATTCTAAATCCCTTGACGCAAACCCTCCTATGATGACAAGCCCTAAATCAATCAACCCATTGCCATTTTCGTCTTTTTCACGGCATTTTTCACGGATTTTATCGATATGCTCATCATCTTTTGTGCCATCGCCAAGCCCTGGGCTATCCCACAAGGTAAGGTTTTTGCCTACCTTGTAAGAGCGAATTTCCATTGTTTGCGGTTTAGCACTATCGCTTATGCGTAAATTTCGCCTATCTTGCTCACTCATTTTACCCTCATCAAACAAAGCGCGAATAGTGGTGCTTTTGCCAGACCCCGTAGCCCCTGCTATAAGGACATTGAGATTTTTTTTAAAAACATTTTGTATGTTTTTAGCGAATTTTATTTTGTCTTTTTCAGACAAATCAAGCCGCTCTAAACTCTGCGTTGGGTCGTAGTTACTTATTTTCAGCACTCGTTCAAAAAGCACAGCACGGATTTTACGACATAAAGGCGATTTACCGCCTCATCAAAGATTTCTTTGCTGTGCGCTTCAAAGACTTCTTCACTCACTTCAAAGCCCCTATACGCAGGCAAGCAGTGCAAGAAAATCACATCAGAAGCCGCCACGCTCATAGCCTTTTCATCGATGATAAAGCCCGCAAAGTCTTTGAGCCGCTTTTGCTTTTGGCTTTCTTGCCCCATCGACACCCAAGTGTCCGTGATGATGACTTGGGCGTCCTTTAAGGCTCGCATTTTGTCCGTGCTGATGTCAAGTTTCGCGCCTGAATTTCGCGCTTTTTCTTTGGCAAAAGCTAAAATTTCAGCATTGATTTCATAATTTGGCGGAATCGCCACGCTAAATTCAAGCCCCAAAATCGCCGCTGCGATGAGCCAAGAGTTGCACATATTGTTGCTATCACCCACAAAGGCTACTTTGCCCTTTTTTCCATACTCTTTCATAGTTAGCAAGTCCCCAAGCACTTGTGTAGGGTGATATAAATCGCTCAAACCATTGATAACAGGGCATTTGGAGTATTCGGCAAAATCAAGCAGAGTTTGATGAGAATTCACGCGCATCATCACAAAATCAACCATAGAGCCGATAACCCGCGCCGTGTCCTTAACAGGCTCGCCACGACTAAGCTGCAAGTCGTTGCTGCTTAAAAACAACGCCTTGCCCCCAAGCTGCGTGATAGCAAGCTCAAAAGCCATTCTCGTGCGAGTGGAGTTTTTTTCAAAAATCATCGCCAAACTTTTATCTAACAAGGCTTTGCGCGGCTTTGCCTTAATGTCAGCCGCAAAGTCCAAAAGCCTTAAAATCTCGTCTTTGCTAAAATCTCTCAAAGTCAAAAAATGTCTCATTTTGCCCCCTTGAATTTTTTTGAAAAACGGATTATACCTTAAATTTGCTTAAAAATTCAACAAAATTTCACATTTTTAGCAAGGCGTGGTAAATTTGCGCTTCACTCCACAGTTACGCTTTTAGCAAGGTTGCGTGGCATATCCACATCATTTCCCAAACGCACGGAGATTTCAAGGGCAAGCAGTTGCACCACTATCATCATCTCGAAAAACTCGCTCATATAGTGCTTTTGCTCGCTTGTTTTGATGAAATCATCGCTCAGTTCAAGCTCTAATGGCGAAATGACAAGCAAGGTAGAGTCCCTTGCTACGAGTTCCTCGACATTTGATTTTGCTTTTTCATAAAGTTTGTGCTGGGGCAAAAGCGCGATGGTGTAGAGCTTGCTGTCCGCCAAAGCGATGGGTCCGTGTTTCATCTCGCCCGCTGGATAGCCCTCAGCGTGCAAGTAGCTCAACTCTTTGAGCTTTAAAGCACCCTCCAAAGCAAGCGGATAAAAGACATCGCGCCCTATGTAAAAAAAGCCGTGTCCGTCCAAATAGCGTTTTGAGAGCCTATGAATGCGCTCGTGGAGCTTGCTTTCCACTACGCACACATTTGGGGTGTGTAGCAAGGCTGAAATTTCCTCGCTCATATCAAAGCCCTTTTTTTGCGCGATAAAAATGGCAAGCATCCAAAGTGTCAGCACCTGCGTGGCAAAGGCTTTTGTGCTTGCTACGCCCTTTTCGATGCCTGCACGAGTGAGCAAGCTTAAATGCGCTAGGCGAACTATGCTTGAATTATCGACATTGCAAATCGCAAAGGTTTTCGCGCCCTTTTGCTTGGCGATTTTAAGCGCCTCCAAAGTGTCAGCCGTTTCGCCACTTTGTGAGATGACGATAAAAAGCGAATTTTCGCGCACCACAGCCTCGCGGTAGCGAAATTCACTCGCCACTTCAACCTTGCACTTAATCTTTGCGAGCCGTTCAAAAAGATAGCTTGCCACCAAAGCGGCGTGATAGCTCGTGCCGCAAGCGCACAAAGTAAGCTCATCAAAGCTGCTTAAATCCTCGTTTAAAAGCTCATCAAACGCCACCTCATCGCCATTTATGCGCCCCATTAAAACCTCGCTTAAAACCCTACTTTGCTCATAAATTTCTTTTTCCATAAAAAAGCGAAAGCCGTCTTTTTGAGCGTAGCTTTTATCGCCTGAAAGTTTTGTGAATTTAGGCGTTTGCAAGACATTGCCCTGATAAATTTCAAGCTCCTTTTCACTCGCAAAACCATAGCTTAAATCATCAAGGTAAAGCACCTCAGCACAATGCCCCAAAAGTGCCGTGTCGCTTGATGCGAAGTAAAGTTCGGCGTTTTTGCCTTTGCCGATGATTAAGGGCGCAGCGTTTTTAGCAAAAAATATGCGTCCAGGGGCTTTTTTGCTGATTAAAAGTGTCGCATAAGCGCCTTTTAGCTCGCTCACTGCCTTTTTGAAAGCGACAAAAGGCTCGTCATTTTTGGCATAAAATTCAAAAAGCTGCACGATAACCTCTGTGTCCGTTTGGCTCACAAAGCCTATGCCTTCGCTTTCTAGCTTGGTTTTAAGCTCTTTGTAGTTTTCGATAATGCCGTTGTGTATCACGCAAGAGTATTGCCCTAAATGCGGGTGAGCGTTGATTTCAGTAGGCTTGCCGTGAGTCGCCCAGCGTGTATGTCCGATAGCAACGCCATCTCCGCTACTTGAAAAGTCCTTGCACTTGTTGGCTAAATTTTCAAGTTTGCCTACGGCTTTGAAAAAGCTTAACTCTTCATCTTTCATCACGGCTAGCCCCGCGCTGTCATATCCTCGATACTCTAACTCTTTCAAACCGCCTAAAATCAGCTGTTTTTTTTCATCTTTGCCTATGTAGCCTACGATTCCGCACATTTTCACTCACTTGCTAATGATTTTATGAGCCTTTGCTCGTCTAAATTTGGGGTTTTTTCAAAATAAAAAGTATTTCTCGTCCTTTGCCTTATGGTTTGGATTTTAGCCGCTGAGAGCGTCAAATCAAGCTCATCAAACACGCTCATCACAAAAGCCATAAGCCCTTGCTGGTCTTTGGTGTTTAGGTTGAGCTTCGCATAAGTTTTTGAATACCCAAGGTCAAATTTTAGCTCATCTTTTTTAATCATCGGTTTTTTAAGTTTTAGCTCATTTGTGCTTAAATTCTTTTGCAAAAGCTCGCTGAATTTAGCCTTTTGCATATTGCTTACTTCGTTTGCATACTCGAATTTCGCATACATTTTGTCATCAAAAAGCGGAAAAAAGCTCATAAACACAAGATTTAAAGAGCTTAACGCCCCTAAAATTTGGCTTAAATTCAGCTTTTTGCTTGCGCTTACTAACTCTAAAACAAAGTTTTTGTCATTGTCAAGCCAGAATTTAAAGTCATTTTCACGCGCGCATTTTGCCACCTCCACTATCTTTTCAAAGCTGTTTTTGATGATGAAAAGGTTTGATTGTATGTGCGTGATTTTATCCTGCAAATAGCTATCGCACTCCAAAAACACGCGGCTGCGCTTTAAGGTTTGTTCTTTTTTTACTCGCCTTGTGCTTTCGTCCAAAAATTCAGCATTTTCAAAGCCAGCAAGGGCGTTACTTAAAAGCGCGTCAAGGCTTTTGTAGAAAAAATGCTCGTTTATGCCAAGTGCCTTTGCACTTATAAAAGTCAAAGCGTGCAAAACCTTGACATTGCGGGCGTTTCCTAGCCTTGATATAAGCGCGGTGATGATGGTTTCGTTGTAAATGTCTTCTTTTTCGATGAATTCGCGCATTAGGTTAAAATGCAGGCACATTTTCAGCCCAAATTCAAGCACTTCGCCGTGAATGTTGAGTTTATTGCATAAGGCGCGGTAGATATTTGCTAATGAAACTTCGTTTTCTTCATTGCTCGCGCTCATCAAAATGCTGATTTTTACAACCATTTTTTCTTGGGAGCTTAAATTTTTGATGATTTCAAGATTGCTCATTTGCTTTTCAAATTCTTTCAGCACTAAAAAGGCGTTTTCATCGCGGCTGTAAATGCTATCCTCATCGGGCAGAAAGTAAAGCGGCGCATAGGCTTTAATCAACTCTTTAAGCAGCAAAGAGTCAAAAAGCACTTTCAGCACACAAAAGCTATATCTGCGGTGCAGTAGGGTTTTAAAGGGCAAAAGTGCCTGCTCGAAGTCTTTTTTGCTGATACGCAACCTTTTAAGCTCCATCACCACGCTTAAATCAAAGTCCATATATATATCATCAAGCGTATTTAGGGCGTCTAAAAAGTCTTTGAGCGTGCTAAAAACTTGTCTTTTGTTGATGAAAATCTTATCCTCCGCCCGCATAAAGGCGCTTTGCATTAGGGGCTGAAATTTAGGCTCTTGGCGGGCAAATTGTATCCGCTTACTGATATAGCGCGTGTAAAGCCCTATGGTGTGTAGGCAGCTCATCGCCTTTTGGAGCATTGAATTTTTAGCGTCTAGGTTTTTCTTGTCCTTTTTTTTCATCAAAAGGCTGATTTCGCCAGCATTTGCGAACAAAAATTTATCCGTATCTGCGCCGTTTTGGATATTCATCGCACTTTGCAAAGAAAGCAAAAAATCAGTCGCCAGCCGCAACTCGCTCAACTCTTTTTCGCTCACAAAATGAAGCGCGTAGTTTTTGGGGCTGTCTTTTAAAAGCAAAAGCAAAGAGTCTAAATTCGCATAATCTTCAAGCCCGCCAAACTCTTTTTTTATGTTAAACTCTTGCTTGATAAAGGCTAAATTTCTGTCCTTAAAATGCGCCAAAAGCGCGTCAGCAAACTCGTCTTTGTAAAGGGCGAGTGCTTGTTTTATCTCATCTCTTGCCGCCTTAAATAAAGCCTTTGAGCCACACAAATACCGAGTGCCAAAGGGTTTTAGCTCCCTTGCCTTGCCGACAATGCCGCTTACTTCGCACACTTGATAATCCGTAACAAGCCCTATGTCGTTTAAAAGGGCGATGAAAGCCTTTATCATCGGCTTTAAATGAAAGCCCTTTATGTCTTTATACACGAAAAGCAAAGGCACAGCTTCGTTTGCGCCAAGTTTAAAGTCCGCATACGCCTTGCTGGCGATGACGCAAAAAGGCACATTTTCACTGCGTGGCTGATAGCTCTCAAAAAATTCAGCCAAAACAAGCCTGTGCGCCTTTTTGATGACATTGTCAAGCTCTTTGGAGTGGTAGAGATTAAACGAACCTTGCTTGACAAAATGCCTTGTATATCCTGCACAATACCCGTCAAATTCTTGCTTTAAAGCCTGCCTTGCACTCAAAATTTTTTCCTTTCAAAAAAGTTTTATAAACAAAATCATAGCAAATTTAAAACAAATTATAGCACATTTTTGAAATTTTAGCTTATTTTACCCAAGTGAGTGCTACCTTGCAAAAAAGCTCATCAAACGCTGTCCTTTGAGGCGAAATTCCACGCCCGCGAGCCGCTCTTGCAAGCGTATAAAATCCGCACGCCGTAGCGTTGCTCGATGCCGTCTAAACGCTCTTTGATGATTTTTTCTACCACGCCTGCCCTTAAATTTTTGTGTCATTATAATGCAAATTTTTAAATTGAGCGAAAATCTTTGAATTTAGTGCTAAATTCTTTCATTTTTAGCGAATTTTGTGTAAAATAAGGTTTTCAAAAACAAGGACAAAAAAGATGAGTATGGGCGAGATTATCATCATCTTAATCGTGGCTGTTTTGGTGCTAGGACCTGAAAAGCTGCCAAGCACGGCGGTGCAGATTGCCAAAATTTTAAAGGCACTCAAAAGGCAGGTTGATGATGCCAAAGAGAGCATAGAAAAGGAAATTCGCGTTAGCGAGATTAAAAAAGAAGCCGACAAATACAAAAACGAATTCAGCGAATACAACCAAAACATACGCAAAAAACTGAGCTTTGAAGAGTTTGACGAGCTGAAAAAAGAGATTGTAGCAGACACTAACGCCATAAAAGATGACATAAATGCGATAGAAAAGGATTTAGCGAGTTTAGGAAATGAGCAAAATGCGGAGAATTCAGTAAATTCAAACGAAAATTCAGCAAATTTAAGCGAAAATTCAACACAAAATTCGCTAAATTCAAAAAGCATAACTCAAAATTCAAGCGAAATTTCAGCAACAAGTGCCAAAAATTCAGCCCAAAGCGTGGCAAGCAAAAGCACAAAAACCGCCACGAAAGCCCAAACCAACATAAAAGTCCAAGAAAACGCAAGCCAAGTGAGCGCAAAGGTGCAAGCAAAAACAAGCGCAAAAACCAAAACAAGCACCGCAAAAGCCCAAGAAAAAGCAGGCACGAAAACAAAAACCGCGAAAAAATCCAAAACCAAAATAGAGCAAGACAATGTTTGATGAGTTAAAACCCCATTTAGCCGAGCTTCGCAAAAGACTTTTTATCTCTGTGCTTTGTGTTACCGTGCTTTTCTTTGTGTGCCTAGCGTTTAGCGAGCATATTTTAGCTATTTTGACAGCACCGCTTAAAAGCGCCTTGCCCGCATTTTCCAACAAAATCACCTTCGTGGAGCTTACCGAACCCCTTTTTACCACGATGAAAGTGAGTTTTTTCGCCGCTTTTATTTTGTCTTTGCCCGTGATTTTTTGGCAGTTTTGGAAATTTGTCGCCCCGGGACTTTATGACAATGAAAAAAAGCTTGTTTTGCCCTTTGTGAGCTTTGCTACGCTTATGTTTTTGCTAGGGGTTAGCTTTTGTTATTTTGTCGTTGTGCCGATGGCGTTTAGCTTTCTCATCAACTTCGGCGCGCGCGTGCAGGATTTAAACCCGCTCATCAGCATAGGGCTTTATGTGGGCTTTTTTGTCAAGCTGATGATAGCCTTTGGGCTGGCGTTTGAGATGCCCGTGCTGACTTACTTTCTCGCAAAACTCGGGCTTGTCGATGATGCGTTTTTGAAAAGGCACTTTCGCGTGGCGGTTTTGCTGATTTTTATTTTCGCCGCGCTGATGACACCGCCTGATGTCATCTCACAATTTTTAATGGCTATTCCGCTGTGCCTACTTTACGGGCTTTCCGTGTATATCGCCAAGCAAGTTAATCCCGCTAGCACCGAGCCAAGCGATGCTTGAAGCGGATTTGTTGCTTTCAAGCTATGATTATGCCTTGCCAAAAGCCTGCATAGCAAGCCGTCCTGCTCGCCCAAAAGAAAGCGCAAAACTGCTGGTGTATGAGCGCAAAAGCGGGCGCATAAGGCACGCTAAATTTGGGGATTTGAGCGAGCTTTTGCCTGAGTGCGCCATAGTTTTTAACGATACCAAAGTCATCAAAGCGCGCATTTATGGGCGCAAGCTAAACGGCACTGAGTGCGAGCTGTTTTTTCACAAGGCTTTGAGCGAGTTTGAATTTTTAGCGCAAATCAAAGGGCGCGTGAAAGTGGGCGAGATTTTAAATTTTAGCCACAATGTAAGTGCTGAAATTTTAGCCCTAAACGCTGATGGCACGCGCAAGGTGCGTTTTTTTAAGGCTGAGATAAAAGGCGAAAATGCCTTAAATTTAAGCCAAAATTTGCCAAATTCAAACGAAAATTCAGCAAATTTCGATGAAAATTCAGCACAAAATTCAAAGCGTGAGTTTTTGAATTTGAGCGAAGTTTTAGCCCTACTTGAAAAGATAGGACACATACCCTTGCCCCCTTACATAAGGCGGGCTGATACAAAACAAGATAGCAAGGATTATCAAAGCATTTTTGCCAAAAACGCTGGTGCGGTTGCTGCGCCCACAGCGAGTCTGCATTTTTCGCGCAAAATGCTGGCGAATTTAAAAAAAACGCACGAAATCCACACTCTCACGCTACACATAGGCGCAGGCACTTTCAAAGGCGTGGAGTGCGAGGACATAAGGGCGCACCAAATGCACGCTGAGAGCTTTTTTGCGGGGCAGGATTTGTTAAATTTGATAAAAAGCGACAAGGCGATTTTGGGTGTTGGCACGACTTGCACGAGGTGCATTGAATTTATGGCGCGCACAGGGCTTTTGAGCGGGCAGTGTGATTTGTTTTTGCACCCCAAAAACCCGCCACTTCGCCAAAACTATCTTTTGACAAATTTTCATCTGCCAAAATCCACGCTCATAATGCTTGTGGCAAGTTTCATAGGGCGAGAAAAAACGCTTGAAATTTATAGTGAAGCCATCAAAAAAGGCTATAAATTCTACTCTTATGGAGACGCGATGCTTGTTATTTAGCGCGTTTTTTGGGCTTTTGATACTGCCTTTGCAAGTAGCCAAGCTCTAAAAGTTTTTCGTAAATTTTTATGGCTAAGGCGTTTGTCGTCATCGTTTTGCCGCCGTGTTCAAGTAGGACGGTAACGACATATTTGGGCTTGTCATAGGGCGCAAAACTTGTGAGCCAAGTGTGCGAGCGTGAGTAATACTCCAAATCCTTTTCTCTAATGTTGCGTTTTTCGGTTTGCGAAAAGCCCACAACCTGCGCCGTGCCTGTTTTTGCCGCTACATTTAAGGGCAGGTATTGAAAGTAGCGGTAGGCTGTGCCGCCGGGTTCTTTTGCGACTGCGAGCATTGCTTCTTTGATGAGCGGAAGTTGGTTTTTTTCAAAGGGCGTGAAAAGCTCATCTTGCGCGCTTGCATTTTGCTCGCTTTTCACAAAATGCGGTGTTACGCGCTTGCCTGATGCGATTTGAGCTGTGTATTTAGCGATTTGCATAGGGGTTACGAGAAAGTTGCCTTGCCCTATGCTTGTATTAAGCGTTTCTCCGCGAAACCAAGCCGCATTGTAACGGCGCAGTTTCCACTCTCTGTGCGGCATAATGCCGATAAATTCATTTGGCAAATCCACGCCCGTTTTTGAGCCAAAGCCCATTTTAAGCAGTGTCGGGGCGATTTTGTCTATGCCTACTTTAAGCGCGCCTTCGTAAAAATAAATATCACAGCTGTGCTTGATAGCATCGCGCAAATCCATAGCCCCGTGTCCTATGCGATTCCAGCAGCGAAACAAGCGGTTGCTTAACTCCACAGCGCCCGAGCAGTAAAATGTGCCTTTGGCGTTAAATGCACCTGAATTTAAGTAAGAAAGCCCAACGCCCATTTTCACAACAGAACCCGGCGGATAAAGTCCGTTTATCATTTTGTTGATGAAAGGGTGTTCGGGGGATTCGTTAAGCTCTTGCCACTGACTTGCTGAAATGCCGCTTACAAAAAGGTTTAAATCATACTCAGGAAAAGAACCAGCCGCGAGTATAGAGCCATCATCAGCGTCCATTATAATCGCCACGCCCGCATTTTCGGCAAAAACCTTTGTCAAAAAGCGTTGCAACTCTATATCTATGCTTAAAATCAAATCTTGGGATTTGGGGTTTGTGTAAAAAAGCTCTTCGATTTCTTTGTTAAAGGCATTGACTTTGACTTCTCTAACGCCCTTTTCGCCTTGCAAAATCGCATTATAATACTTCTCAACGCCGCTTTTACCAACATAGCGCGTGAGTTTTGCTATTTCATTTTCTTTCATCTCTTGCAAATTCGCCTTGCCTATGTAGCCGATGATATGGCTTGCAATGTTTTCATAAGGATAACTGCGCTTAACCGTTGGTAAAATCCTTAAATTCTCGCGCAAATTCAGCTCAGAATAAGCTGCTATCATATCTTTGTAAGGCACAAATTCAGCCACTTCGATAAAATCTTGATTATAATAAGAATCTTCTCTAATGTAGTTTCTGCGGAGCATTGTTGTGTTTATGTCGGGGAAAAACTGCGCGAAAAAGGCGATTTCTTCGTCCAAAAGTTTGCGATTTTCTTTTTTTATGTGCAAATAAGGCTTCATCGCTATGCTAAAACCAAGGTCATTTGACGCGAGCAAACGCCCCTTTGTGTCAAAGATAAGCCCACGAATAGGCGCTATAAACTGCGTTTTAACGGCGTTTTGCCTTGCCATTTCTTCATAATACACATTTGATTTGATAGCTAAATAATACACCCTGCTTAAAAGCAGTACAAACACCACAAAGATAAAAGCCATCACCAAGCGAAGTCTCATTTTACCGCCTTTCTAAAAATGAGATAGCAAAGGGCTGATTCAACGAGCATATCGGCAAGGTATTCCCCGCCAAAAAGCTTAAAATCGCTCGTGTCGATATAAGAAAGCACATTGTCAATCACAAAAAGCAAAACATAAGCACAAACGCAAAACAAAATAGGCAAAATCCTGCCGATAGTGAAATTTATCCTTATCCAGTCGGCACAAAAATAATAAAAAGCAAAAAAAGCAAAGCACGATGAAAAAAGATAAAAATCGTGCGTAATGTCGATAAACACGAGATAAAAAAGAGAAAAATACCAGCGAAAATCCAGCTCATAAAGTGTCTGCTCGCTTTCGTGCAATAAAACAAACATATAGTTGAAAAAAAAGCCGATGAGCAAGGGCAGCGGAAAAATGGAGCTAAAAATTTGATAAAACACAAAGAAAAAGCCCAAAATCAAATACGAACCGCTGAAAAAATGGTGCTTTTCTGTGCTTCCAAAACGGCGTTGTTTAGGCATTTGCTCGTCCTAGTGTGTGGGTTATAAGCGCGTTTTCAAGCTGAGCTAAGCCCGTGTTTTTGGCACTTGAAACAAGCAAGGCGTTTGGGTAAGTTTTGCAAAGCTTTGTTTTTTGGCTTTGGTTGAGTTTGTCCGCCTTTGTGAAAACTTGCAAAATGCTTTGGCTTGGGCTTTTAAGGCTTTGCAAATACTCATTTATGCTTTCATCAAGGGCTAAATTCTCGTGTCTTGCGTCTCGCAAATGCACGAAAAGCCTTATGGCTTGGCGTTTTTTCAAAAACTCGTCTAAATTTTTGTCCCACTCAGCCCTTTGGGCGTGCGAAACTTTGGCATAACCAAAACCGGGCAAATCCACAAAAATAAGCGTGAATTTGTCGCTTTGGTTTGAATTTGTGCTTGAATTTAAATTTTTGCACGCTTTTGCGTTTGAATTCTTGCACGAAGTTAAAATGAAATTTGAATTCTCACACGCATTTAAATTTGTGCTTAAATTTTCGTGCGAATTTAAATTTTCTTTTGAATTTTCGCTTTGAAATTTAGCGTTTTGACTTGAATTTTCGCCCAAATTTAAATTTTTGCTTTCATTGCCTTGCGAATTTAAATCTTGCTTTGAATTTGCGCCTGAATTTTCAAGCGCATTTTCGCTTAAATTTTGCTCTTTTAAATTCAGCTTAAAACTCACTTCGAAAAAGTTGATAAGCCTTGTTTTGCCCGGCGTAGCTGAGCTTTTGGCTAGGTTTTTTTGGCGAGTTAGGGCGTTGATGAGTGAGCTTTTGCCGACATTTGAACGCCCCAAAAAAGCCACTTCGCTCAAAGCAAAATGCGGACTTTGCGAAAAATTTGTGGCTGAGATGATGAATTTTGCGCTAGTAATCATTTTTTATCCAGCTCAAAGGTAAATTTCACGGGCTTTTGCTCCACGCTCATCACGGTGTAGCTTTCTTGTTTTTTGTCGATGATGATGGTTTCGCCGACAAGTTTTTGGTTGCTTTGGGCTTCTTCGACTACTGCATTGCCCTTAATCTCGTAAATTTCATTTGCCACATCATAGCTTAGCTCATCGCCGCGCCCCTTGTAGAGCTTGTTTTTCAGCATTATCTCAAAGCGCGCATCGCCCAAAGCCCTGTAAAATTTAGCCCTGCGGTTTTTGTCTGTGGTGATGATGAGCTTATTTGTGCGCAAAATGTCCTTGTCGCGCTTGACAAAAACGCCCCCGCTCAACACATTTTCGCCCTTTTTTTCATCAGCGTAAAAATGCGCCGCACGCACTTCTACTTGCTCGCCAAAGGCGCAAAGTGCTAAAACACAGAGCAAAATCAATCGAACCACGCCTTAACCCCTTGAATTTTCAGCACTTTTTTAGGCACATTATACTCAAACGCCGCGCCTGTGAGTAAGTTTTCTTTACGATATACCTTAAAATCGGACTTTGTGCTTAAAATTTTCTTTTTATTGTCGTAAAATAGCCGTTGTGTCTCAACGCGAGTGCCATTGTCATCAGCATAGCGCACATTTCCTTGCAGTGTCGTGTCATTTTGCGTTAAGACAAGCGTGTTTGCGCTTGCGTTAAAATCAAAGCCATACACAAAAACCTTGTTGAAAATATCTTTGTCTAAATACCTTTGCCAGCTTGCTGCTTGGTAGTTTGCCTTTGTGCTGCTCGCGTTAAGCTCGAAAATATCAAGTTTGTTTGCTTCAATGTTCTTAAAATCCACGCTTGGGGGCTTAAAATCGATGAGATAAAATTCCTGCAAACTCAAAAACACAAGAGTGAGCGAAAAAAGCCCCATCAGCACCGCAAAAATCCTTACCGCCAAAGCCTTGCCCACTCTTTTTGCATTTTGTTTTTTTGGACTAAAATCTCTATCATCTGCGCCACTGCGCCCTTGCCGCCGCTAAATTTCAGCCTTTTGCCGACATCAATGAAAGCATCTTTTGGCGTAAAGGCGAATTTAACGGCGTTTAAAAGCTCTGTATCGTTGTAGTAATCCCCTATGGCAGCGCATTGTGAAAGGCTTAAATTCAGCTTTTTTAGGATAGTTTGCGCGCAAGCAAGTTTGTCCTTGATACCTTGATAAACAAGGTCGATTTTCAAGTCTCTTGCACGCAAATTCACGCACTCGCTTTGCCGTCCTGTGATGATGACGGCTTTTTTGCCAAGTTTGAGCCACGCTTCTATGGCTGCGCCGTCTTTGACATTAAATTCCTTCATCTCCACGCCGTTTGCGCTGTATATGATTTTGCCATCGGTTAGGCAGCCATCAATGTCTAAAAAAATCAGCTCTATCATTCTTTAACGACAAAAGCCCCCGGAAATTCGCCACTTCGCACAAAGTCTTTGGCTTCTGCTTCGCTTTTAAAGCCCTTTAAGAAAACCCTTGTCAGTCCGTCTCTGGCGCTCACTCGTGAGTAAGTTGTATAGCCCTTGTAGGATTTGTATCTGTCGATTATGTCTTGGGCGCCGTCTTTGTTTCTAAACGCGCCGATTTGCACCATAAAGCCGCCGCCTTGATATGAGCTAGTATCGACAACTTGGGGTATGTCAATAAGTGCTGATGGAACGCTAGCGTTTTGCTCTAAGCTAGCGTTGGTATCTACAACCGCACTTGTGGGCGTTCCCAAAGGCGTGGGCGTAATGTCTGTTGAGTCAAAGCCGATAACTTCGAGCTTCACGGGTGCTGTGCCTGTTTGGAGCATATCAAGCCTTGTGGCTGCTGCCTTTGACAAGTCTATGATGCGGTTGTCCTTAAAGGGTCCGCGGTCATTGACACGCACGGTGGTTTTGCGCCCGTTGTCAAGGTTGGTTACGCTCAAAATCGTATTCATCGGCAGGGTTTTGTGCGCTGCTGTGAAAGCGTTTTGGTTGTAAGTCTCGCCGTTGCTGGTTGTCTTGCCGTGAAAGCCCGGTCCATACCAGCTTGCTACGCCTGTGGCGGTTTCGCCTACGCCTACAACGGTTGGATAATAAGTCTTGCCATTAACCGTGTAAGGTTTCATCGTGCCTGTGGCGTTGGTTTGGTTTGTCTTATCTGTCCTAAAATCCTTAGGATAGTTTGAGCCAAGACAACCGCTTGTGGCGAAGATGATAAAGCCAAGCACCAAAGAATTCAGTGCTATGTAAGTGTGTTTGAGCATTTTTTCTCCTTTGAGTTGAATTTATTTTCGTGCATATCTATACTCTCTTGTTATCGGTAAAACGAGCTTTTGCTTAGGGCGCAGCAGGTTTTTTGAGATAGTATTATACTCTCTTATTTGAGCTACTGTTATGCCGTGTTTTCGCGCTATGCTCCACAGCGAATCGCCCGATTTTACAATGTAAATTTGGGTTTTGGGGATTTTTATCTCCACTTTTGCGAGCTTTTTAGGGTCGTAATTTTGCTCAAAAATCAAACTTTTTTCAAGCGGGATATACATATAATAACTCGCATCAGGCGGCGTAAAATCGTATCTAAAATGCGGATTATATCGCTTTAAATCCTTTAAATTCATATCCACAAGCTTTGCTAAGTCTTTTAAAGACACTTGTGATGGCACTTGCACCTTGATGAATTCATTTGCCAAAGCGTAGTTTGCAAGGGCTTTTTCCTCAAACAAAAAGTCCTCATTTTGCGCTAAAAAGGCAAGGGTAAGGATTTTTTTGATGAAAAGGCGCGTTTCTTGGGGCAAGTAGCCTTTGTTTTCATCAAGCAACACCGCTAAATCATCGCTTTGCGCTTCTTTTATGCCCTGCCTTAAACGCCCGCTGCCGCAGTTGTAAGCTAAAATCGCCAAATACCACTTGCCAAATTCAGCCCTTAATTCTTTAAGATAGTTTGCCGCCGCAAGCGTTGATTTAAAGGGGTCTTTGCGCTCATCGACAAACTCATCGATACGCAAATCAAAGCTCCTTGCCGTGCGCTCCATAAACTGCCAAATGCCTGTGGCTCGCACCCGCGAAGTGCTTTGCATTTTAAGCCCTGACTCCACGATGGCAAGGTATAAAAACTCCTTTGGCAAATCGTTTTCTTTGATGATTTTGCGAATGCTTGGGATAAACTCGTAAAATTCACTCGCCGAAACGCTCAAAGTTTTAGAATGCACGCGCTTTATGTTGCTTTTGCTCTCCACAAACACCAAATCGCTGATATAGTTACTCTCTATGTCAAGTTTTCTCAGCACTTCGATTTGGTTTTTGTAGTATTCTGGCGTGAAAACATTTGCCCACAAAGCGCACACAAATAAGGTTAAAATCAATGCAAATCTCATACAGCAAGCCTTTTGAAAAATAAATCGTGTGAATTGTGCGTGCAGGTTTTGATAAGCTCATCTCTTTGCACGCCTAAAATTTCAGCCATTTTACTCGCCACAAAATGCGTCAAAATCGGCTCATTTCTCTGCCCCCGAAACGGCTCTGGGGTGAGATAGGGCGCGTCTGTTTCGATTAAAAGGCGATTTTGCGGAATTTTAGGCAGAATTTGGACTAAATTTTTAGCATTTTTAAAGGTAAGGACACCGCCTATGCCAAAGTAGAATTTATCCTTTAAATCAAGCAGCATTTCACTCGCGTTAAAGCAGTGCAAAACCCCGCCCACAAGCCTTTGAGCGTAGCTTTGCAAAAGCTTGAAAGAAGGCGCGTTCGCCTCTCTTATGTGAATGATAACGGGCTTTTTAAATTCAACCGCAAGTTCAAGCTGTGCGACAAAAACGCGCTCTTGCCTTGCCTTTTCCTCCATATCATCAGCCTTTATGTAGTGATAATCAAGCCCGCATTCTCCCACGCCAACGCACTTTTCGTGAGTGATGAAGTCTCGCAAGGGCTTTTCATCGTAGCTTGCGCAAAAATGCGGGTGAGTGCCAACGGCAAAGTATAAATTCTCATAGCTCTCGCAAAGTGCTACCGCACGGGGCAAATCCTTAATGTCAGCGGCGGGGATAATGATTTTGTCGATATTGTTTTCAAAAGAATTTGCTAAAACCTCGTTCAAATCGTCATTATAAGCCTTATCGTCCAAATGACAATGCGTGTCGATGATTTTCGCACTTTGCTTGAATTCAACGCCTACAAACATAGCTCTATCCTATCTTTGCCGCTTGTTTGCGCGATTTTTAGGGCATTTTCAGCCTTTTTGTTTAGCTCGTTAAAGCTATTTTGACTTTTGCCAAAGCTCACACCCATACAAACGCTGAAAAATACTTCATCAAGCGAAACTAAAACGCTTCTAGCCTTGATATTTTCGCAAATAGTGTTTAAAACTCTCATCGCTAGCTCTTGTGAGCGGCTTTTAAGCACTATGCAAATGCGTTCAAAACTTATGTGTCCTACTATGTCCTTACCCAAACACTCATCGCGCGCCGCTTTTACCACGCTTTTTATCAGCTCATCGCTCACGCTTGCGCCGTATTCGTCCTTGTAGGCTTGCAAATCATCAATCTCCACTAAGGCAAAGGCGAATTCCTCGCCTAAATTTTTAATCTCTCTTAAATAATCATCAAAGTCGTTTTTAAGCGCAAGTGTGGTTTTCGCGCCCGTTTTTGGCTCAAAATCAGCAAAAATTTCCACAAGTTTTTGCTGCTCTTTTGCCTTAAAAAATTTCTCTAATCTCGCGTTGAAAAGCTCTTTACCAAAGGGCTTTGTCAGCACTTCGCTTGCATTAGCGTTTAAAAATTCAGCCTCTACGCTTTCGTCTTTTTCGTTAAGCACGATAAAATCGATATTTGACTCGGCATAATTTTCTCTAACTTCGCTCATTAGAGCAAAAGCGTCAATCACGGGCATTTTCGCATCGCAAACGATGAGCTTTGTATCGACATTGTCAGCTAGATAGCTCAACGCTTCCTCGCCGTGCGCCGCTGCAAGCACTTTAAAGCCGCATAAATTCAGCATTTTTTTAAGCTCGTTGCGCTCGTTAAGCTTACTCATCGCTAAAATCAGCTTTTCGTTTTGGTGAGCGCTGACATTTTTTATCAGCAAAAGCATTTGCTCGACACAAAGGGCGTTTTCCTTGTGTAAAAAGGCTAAAATGTCCTTTTTTAGGCACTCTTGCTTGAAATTTTTGTCATTGTTTGCGCTCACAAGCACCACGCGGAAATTTTGACTCAAAAGAAAGTCCAGCAAATCGCCATTTTGGCTTGTAAAATTCCACTCAGCAAAGCAAAGCAGATAATCATCGCTCGCCAAAGCCCTTATGTCCGCCGCGCTCGAAGTAGTATCTACCTCAAAGCCCAAAGATTTAGAAATCTTTTTAGCAAGCAATTTCATCAGCATTTCGTCATTATCAACAATCAAAATTTTTTTCATCGCTCATCTTTACATTAAATTTAACTATTGTAGCATTTTTAACTATCATTTTGCTTAACCAACAAAGTTTTTGCAAATTCTATCGCCTCAGCCGTGATTTCCTCGCCACTTACCATTCGCGCCAGCTCGTTTATGCGCTCATCATCACGCAACTTTTTCACAAAACTTTGCCCATCTCTTTTCTCCACCAAAAAGTGATTGTGCGCTGTTGATGAAAGCTGTGGCAAGTGCGATATAGCAAAGATTTGATAAAAATTTGAAAGCTCGCTCAGCACTTTGGCTATGCTCATCGCTTCCTTGCCGCTTAAATTCGCATCGATTTCGTCCAAAAAGATAATGCCCTTGCCAGCATTTAGCACAAAGCACTGCGTGGCGATGAAAGCAAGGCGCAAGCGGTTTAGCTCGCCTGAGCTTAGGTTTTTAAGCCCTGTATCGCTTACGATGAGCTGCACTTCATCTTGTCCAAGTGCTGAAATTTCAGCCTTTTCAAGCCTTAAACGCAAATCTTTCATATAAAGTTTTTCAAGGTAAGCATTCAGCAAGTTTTCAAGCTCGTTTAAATGCGACAAACGCCTTTGTGTAAGCGTGTTTGCGCTCTCTTGCAAGCGTTCATTAAGCCTTGCTACCTTGCTTTCAAGCTCTTTTTTCTCAAAACTTAAATTTTGATAATGCTCTAATTCTTTTTTCTTTTCATCAAGGACTTTGAGCGCATTTTCTATGCTCTCATAGCGGTGAATGAGCGATGAGAGCTTTTCTAGCCTGTCCAAAACGCCCTCTATGTCAAATTCTAACTCGTCAAAATTTTGATTTTCAGCCACAACGCGCAGTTCATTTAAGCATTCTGTGAAAAAATTCGCATCAACTTCGCTTAAATTTAAAGCCTCCACGACAACAGGTTCTAGCTCAAACACCGCTTTTGCCTTGCTCCAAGCCTCTTCTATCTTGTCCTTTTTAGAAAGCTTTTTTTTAAGCACCATTAGCTCCTCATACTCGCCAAGCTTTGGTTTAATGCCCTCTATCTTTTGAATTTGCAAGCTAGCAAGCTCTTTAAGCTCCTCAATGCGCTTTTCTTCACTTTCAATCTTCGCTAACTCTTCGCTTGCAAGTGCAAATTCCTTGTATAAATTCGCAAAATTTGCCTTAAATTCGCTAAATTTCGCATCTTTTTTACTTTCAAGCGTGTCAAGCAAAGTTAAAAAGCGTTCATTGCTGAATTCACTGCTGTCTTTTGCCGAAAGATACTTGACAAAACCCTTGCTTAACGCCGATAAGGGCTTTTTAGCAATGCTTTGGTTGTTGATGAAGTATTTTGCGCTTTTATCTTTAAGCATTTTAAAGCTGTTTTCCTCATCGCCATCAATGCCAAACTCGCTTAAATTTAGCTCATCATCAAGCTTTAACTCCACAAATTTCGCTTCACTTTCCATAAGGGCAAAGGCGCTTAAAATGCCCTTAAAAAGTATGGATTTACCAGCCCCGCTTAATCCCGTAAAAACCGTAAGCCCCTTGTTTATGGATAGTTCAGCACTCTTAAAGCTGATATTGTCCCGCATTAACACTTCAAAAATCATCAATTTCCCCAACGCAATTTTTCTTTTAAAATTTGAAAATAATCCCTATTTTTAGGGTGCAAAAGCCGCACTTGCTTGTCGCTAAGCCGAATTTTAATGCTTGCATAGTCCTTTGTCTCAAAGCACTCTTGCCCGTCTATGAAAAAAGCGCACTCTTTTGCCCTAACTTCTAGCTCAAAGCCCTTTGGCAGCACGATGGGGCGTTGCGTGAGTGAGTGCGAGCAAACGGGCGTAAGCAAAAACACCTCCGCCAAAGTGTAGATGATAGGACCATTTGCGCTTAGATTATACGCTGTTGAGCCTGCTGGCGTGGCTACTATAAGCCCGTCTCCGTAGTATTCGTTGAAAATCTTGCCATTTCGTAGCACTTCTATGTGCGCCATAGAGTTTTTTTGCGTGCGCGAAAAGACTATGTCGTTAAATGCTGTCTTGTTAAGCACCTGTCCTTTGGGGGTTTGCAAGATGATGTCAAGCAAAAAAGGCTCATCTACACGGAATTTGCCCGCAAAGAATTCATCGAAAAACCCTTGCGCTTGCCTTGCTGTAAAGTCTGTCAAAAAGCCAAGTCGCCCAGCGTGTATGCCTAAAAGAGCCTTGTCATACTCACAAGCCTTGCGGCACAGCGATATGAGTGTGCCGTCTCCGCCAAGAGCGATGATAAAATCGCTTTTCTCAAACAACTCATCGCGCTCATAGCCTTGCAAATTCACATTTTTAGCGCATTCTTTATCAAGCAAAAGTTCAATCCCCCGCTCGTCAAAGATTTTTTTAAGCGTCAAAATCTCGCTTTTTAAATCCGTATTTAAACGCGCCACAAGCCCGATTTTACTAACATTTTGATAATCTAACTTTTTTTTCATTGCAAAATTATATCAAAACTTAATTAAGTGTAAAGCGAAAAAATGCTATGATTTCAAAATCATTCTTTAAATTTAAAGGAAAAATTGTGCGTAGTCATTACAATACAGATTTAAGCACCAAAAACATAGGCGAAGAAGTAAGGCTTTGCGGGTGGGCAAACAGCTACCGAGACCACGGGGGCATAATTTTCATCGATTTGCGCGACAGAAGTGGGCTGATACAGCTTGTTTGCGACCCAAAGGACAGCCAAAAGGCTCATCAAATAGCCGAAAGTGTGCGAAACGAATTCGTGCTGATAGCGCGTGGCAAGGTGCGAGCGCGTGGAGAGGGGCTTACAAACGCCAAGCTTAAAACAGGCGAGATTGAAGTGGTGGTTGATGAGCTTATTGTTGAAAATGAAAGCCCCACGCCGCCTTTTGAAATCGGCGATGAAAATGTCAATGAAGAATTGCGCCTTAAATATCGCTTTTTGGACTTGCGTAACCCAAAACTTTACGCAAATTTCGCCCTGCGCTCCAAAGCCTGCATAGCCGCACGCAACTCACTTGCAAATATGGGCTTTTTGGAGGTTGAAACGCCCATTTTAACGAAGGCTACGCCTGAGGGAGCTAGGGATTATCTTGTGCCAAGCCGCGTTCATCAAGGCGAGTTTTACGCACTACCCCAAAGTCCGCAACTTTTCAAACAACTTTTAATGTGCGCTGGCTTTGATAGATACTTTCAAATCGCAAAATGTTTTAGAGATGAGGATTTACGGGCAGACAGACAGCCTGAATTTACACAAATTGATGTTGAAATGAGCTTTTGCGAGCAAAAGGACATAATGCAAGTGGCTGAAACCTTTTTAAAAGACATTTTCAAGGCTTGTGGTAAGGACATCAGCACGCCTTTTCGCGTAATGAACTATAATGAAGCTATGGAAAAATACGGCTCAGATAAGCCAGACTTGCGTTTTAAGCTTGAATTCATCGATGTTATCGACATTTTTTCTCGCTCAAACAACGAAATTTTCGCAAATATCGCCAAAGACAGCAAGAAAAACCGCATAAAAGCTCTACGCGTGCCAAAGGGCGATACGATTTTTTCTAAACGCCAAATGCAAGGCTTTGAGGAATTCGTGCGAAAGTTTGGCGCACAAGGGCTTGCCTTTATTCAAGTGAAAGAGGACGGGCTAAAAGGTCCGCTTTGTAAATTCTTTACGCAAGATGATTTAGGCGAGCTTAGCAAAAGGTGTGAGCTAGAAATAGGCGATGTGGTGTTTTTTGGAGCGGGTGCGAAAAAGATAGTGCTTGATTATATGGGGCGTTTTAGGATTTTTCTAGCGCAAACGCTTGGGATTATAGACGAAAACGCGCTTGAATTTTTATGGGTTGTGGATTTTCCTATGTTTGAGGAAAATGATGACGGCTCATACTCAGCTATGCACCATCCTTTCACTATGCCAAAAAATGTCGATGAACCAAATATCGAGGATATAAGCTCAGTAGCTTACGATGTCGTCTTAAATGGCGTAGAGTTAGGCGGTGGAAGCGTGAGAATTCACAAAAAAGAGATACAACAAAAGGTATTTAAACTTTTGAAAATCGATGAAAACGAGCAAAGGGCTAAATTTGGCTTTTTGCTTGATGCTTTGAGTTTTGGCGCGCCCCCACACGGCGGCATTGCCATAGGACTTGACAGGCTCATAATGCTAGTAAGCGGTGCTTTGAGCATAAGAGAAGTCATCGCCTTTCCTAAAACGCAACGAGCGCAGTGCTTGATGACAGAAGCACCTGCAAGCGTAAGCAGCGAGCAGTTAAGGGAACTTGGCATAAAATTAAGGGAGAATGCAAAATGACAGATTTATTTTTGATTATAGGGGCGCCGGGCAGCGGCAAAACAACGGACGCAAGTATCATCGCGCGTGATGATGAACGCATAACGCACTATTCAACGGGCGATTTGTTGCGTGAGGAAGTGGCAAGTGGCAGTGAGCTTGGCAAACTCATCGACAGCTTTATCTCAAAGGGCAATCTCGTGCCGCTTGAAGTTGTCGTAAATACCATAGTTTCAGCACTCAAAAAGTCTCCAACGCAAAGCGTTATCATAGACGGCTATCCGCGAAGCGTGGAGCAAATGCTTGAATTTGACAAGGTTTTGCAAAACAGCGCAGACATAGCCTTACGAACCGTCATCGAAGTGCAGGTGAGCGAAGAAGTCGCCAAAGAGCGAGTTTTAGGGCGTGCGCGCGGTGCTGATGACAATGAAGAAGTGTTTTACAACAGAATGCGCGTGTATAGCGAGCCGCTTGATGAAATTCGCGCCTTTTACAAAGATAAAAATGTGTATTGCGTGGTAAATGGCGAGCGAAGTATCGATGAAATCGTGGCTGACATAAAAAATTTAATAGAAAACAAACTTAAAAGGAGGTAAAATGGACATTTCAAAGATAAAAGTGGGCAACATACCCGACAAAATCAACGCTATCATAGAAATACCCTATGGTTCTAGCGTAAAATACGAGCTTGACAAAGAAAGTGGGGCTGTATTTGTCGATAGAGTAATGGCTAGTGCGGTTTTTTACCCCGCAAACTACGGCTTTATCGCTAATACTTTGGCTGATGATGGCGACCCTGTCGATATACTCGTGCTTAATGAGTATCCCATACAAGCAGGAGCGGTGATACCTTGCAGGCTCATCGGCGTTTTGGTGATGGAAGATGAAAGCGGAATGGACGAAAAGCTTTTAGCCCTGCCTACAAGCAAGGTAGATGCAAGGTATGAGGACATAAAAAGTCTTGATGATGTGCCAAAAGCAACCCTAGCTAAAATCAAAAATTTCTTTGAAACCTACAAAATCCTAGAAAAAGACAAATGGGTAAAGGTGCAGGATTTCAAGGATACCAAAGCCGCTGTGGAGATTTTAGAAAAAGCGATTGCAAACTACAAAAAATAGCCATTTGTAAAAATCGGATTTAAGACGAGTAAATTTGCCCGCAAGTTTTAAAGCGAACAAAACTCGTCAAACTCTCGTAAATTTCGCAGCTAAAATTTAAAATTTTACCGCCAAAAGCATTATTTGAGATAAATTTTAAGCTGATTTGACTTTAAAATAAAGCTCTCATTTTGCTCTTCAAGCGTGAATTCGCCTTGCAAATTGCCAAGCAAGGTGTCCTCAAACGCCATTATTTCGGGTGGGCACATCATTTTAGTCGCTCCGCCGTCAGCGTTGAAGTGGATTTTGCCATTTTTTGTGCTGAATGAGCCAAAAAAGTTGTTGCAGCCCGCAAAGCCGTTGTAGCTGTCGTTTTCAAAGCTTATGCTTGAATTTTCATCTTGCAAAGCTGCTGGCGCAAAGGTTTCGCCCGCAAATTCTAGCTTTTCAATCACAAAATGCTTGTTTTGCAAAGCTGGCGTGCTTGATTTTGCTTGATTGTCGCCGCACGCACAAAGCACAAGTGCCGCAACGCAAACGAAAAAGTATCGTTTCATCTTAGGTCCTTTTTGTTAAATTTACAAGGCAAATTTTTACACATTTATCCTAATCAACGGCAACTCAATCCATACCCGCGTGATGATACTCTTCTGGATGGTCAAGGGCGTAGCGGAATTTATCCATATCGATTTGCTTGTCCCAAACGGCGACTATCAAAGCCGCCACGCTGTTGCCGCACAAATTTCCTACCGCTCGCATTTCGCTCATAAATTTATCAACCCCCAAAAGCACCGATATAGCAGCCACAGGTAGCACCTCCGCAAGTGTCGCGCCCGCTCCGTTGTTTGCCTCAGCGATATACATACTTCCCAAAGCCCCAAGCGTGCTACCAAGCACTATAAATCCACTTCCTGTAACGCCCACCGCACCTTTGCTTGCTATCATCAAAACTATCAAAATGCTTATCTCGTGGGACAAAGACAAATTCACGCCAAAGGCTTGCGCTAAAAAGATAAGGCTCATCGCTAGGTAAATGTTGGTGCAATCAAGATTAAAGCTATATCCTGTTGGCAACACCAGCCCCACAGTCGCCTTTGAAAGCCCAGCTTTTTCGAGCTTTCGCATTAGTGGTGCAAGCGCACTTTCGCTCGAACTTGTCGCAAAGACGATTAAAACTTCACGGGCGATAAAGCGCATAAATTTAAAGATATTCACCTTTACAGCGTAACAAATCACGCCCAAAACCCCAAAGATAAAGATAAGACAAGCTATGAGCATCACCAAAAGCAAGTAGCCTAAATTTACAAGCGAGCCAAGCCCATAGTGCGCCACTAAAAACGCCATCGCCGAAAAAGCAGCCACAGGGCTAAAATACATAACGATTTGCAAGATTTTAAAGACGAAATTTTGTAGTAGCTCAAACACCTTGCGAAAGGACTGCTTGTCCTCCGTGCGAAGCAAAGAGATGATGATAGCCGTGCAAATGGCAAGGACAAGCACTTGCAGGGTTTTTCCCTGAGAAAAAGGCGTGATAATGTCCGTTGGCATCGCATCTTTTAAAATATGCATTATCTCGCTACTCGCACTTAGCTCTATTTGCGCTGTGGTAAATTGCGCTACGCTTGCACTATCCACTTGCGATGGGTCTAGGTGCATACCAGCTCCCGGTTTCATCACATTTGGCACGATGATACCCACAGCCAAAGCCAGAGTAGAGACGATTTCAAAATAAATCACAGCTTTTGCGCCTATGCTGCCGACTTTTTTAAGGCTTTCTAAGCTGATAATGCCCAAAACAAGGGTTACAAAGATGATGGGACCGATGAGAATTTTCAAAGCTTTGATGAAATAATCCACGCCCGGCTTGCTCGCTAGTGCCAAATCCTTGTTGATAAGCCCGAGCAAAACGCCAGCAACGATGCCCACAATCACCCAAAAAGCAAGGCTTGTAAGCATAGTTTTGTAAAAAGGCGGCTTGCGCTCGCGTATGCTTTGAGATAGCGTTTCCAAAATTTGTCCTTTGAAAAGAAATTTTACGAAAATTATACTAACAAAAAAGAATTTAAAGTTTAACAAAACATTTACAAAGGCGTTATTTTTGCTTTTTTTGGGTAAAAATGAAACAAGGGGTTTGTTTTTAGGCTTTTAAAAGTGTTGATTTTTACCACATTTTTAGAAAAAGAACTAGGATAAATTGCTATAATTTCTTTTAAAAAAGGCAAAAAATGAAAGAAATTCAACTAGCCCACGGTGGGGGCGGCGAGGAAATG
>UQBJ01000029.1 GCA_900539255.1 uncultured Campylobacter sp.
ATTTTGAGCCTTTTGCAAAAAGGCGAAAAATCCACGCTTTAAAGGTGCAATTCGCGCTTTAAATTTAAGGCTGAATTTAAATTCAACCTACTCCGCAAACTGCGGAGAGTGGATACTTCGCTGCGCTCAGTATGACAAGGTGTGTCGGTATGACAAGATTTATCAGTATGACAAGGTGTGATAGTTTTAGCGCGCTACTTCCATTTGAACCGCTGCTTGACTAATGCTCCACGCCTACCATCACCGAAGTAGCCTTGACTATGGCGTAAGCGTCTTTGCCCTTTTCAAGCCCTAGTTCTTTCACAGCGTCCAAAGAAATGGTAGCTGAGATGACATTGCCCCCGCCTATGTCGATTTTGACAAGCGCATTTACCGCGCCCTTTTCAAGCTCGACTATCTTGCCTTTGAGTTGGTTTCTTGCACTGACTTTCATCGTTGCTCCTTTGTTGAATTTCGCGCTAAATTTACAGCTTTTTGGTAAATGAGCTGTAAATTCACTCTTTTTTCGCGTTTCGTTCTTTCAGCACAGCGATGACTTTGTTGAGGCTTAAATTTTTGTCCGCCAAAAGCACGCACAGGTGAAAAAGCAAATCCGCACTTTCGTTTAAAAGCTCGTTTTCATCGCCAGCCACAGCCGCTAATGCACTCTCAACGCCCTCTTCGCCTACTTTTTGGGCTATGCGTTTCGTGCCGCTTTGGAAAAGTTGCGCGGTGTAAGACTCGTTTGTATCGGCGTTTTTGCGTGAATTTATGAGCTTTTCAAGGCGCGCTAAAAAGGCAAAATCCACATTTTTGCTTGTGTTTTCAAAGCAAGAAATGTCGCCCGTGTGGCAGGTAGCACCTTGCGGGCGAACAAGCACTAAAAGCGTGTCTTTGTCGCAATCAAGTCCCATTTCAACGATGTGCAAAAAATGCCCGCTTTCCTCGCCTTTGAGCCACAGCCTTTGTTTAGTGCGCGAAAAAAATACCACTTTTTTTTGCGCTAGGCTTTGCCTTAATGCCTCTTCGTTCATATAGCCAAGCATTAACACTTCGCTTGTTTGATAGTCTTGCACGATGACGGGCAAAAGCCCATTTATCTTTTGCCAGTTGATAGTTGTGATTTCTTTTTCACTCATTTTTGTCCTTTTCGCACGGCTTATTTGAGCGAATTTTGCGCCTTTGTTTTAAGCTAAATTTTCTTAAATTCTCGCAAAAATTTACAAATTTGAGCTAAAAAAGCGGACAAATTCACTAAAACGCAAATTCATTCAAATTTAAATTCACTCAAAAAGTGCAAGCTCATTTAAACGCAAGTTTAAATTCACTCAAACAAGCCCAAATTTTACCCAAACAAGTGTAAATTCCACTTAAACGCAAGCACAAATTCACTTAATTTTTGATGATTTCATTGAGCGTTTTGTCGCTCTTTTTTAGCTCGCTTGAACGCTCGATGACGGTATTTACTATGCCTGCTGATTCTTTAAGCAGCTGGTCGATAGAAATCATCGAGTCGATGATGCCGCGCGTTTGTTGCGTTAAATTCATAGAACGCGTGTTTTGCTCTTGTATGTTGCTTACTATGTCGTTTATGTATTGCCTTGTGGTGTCTAGGCTTTCTCTTGAGTGTGAGCCTTCTTCTTCTAGGTTTTCGAGTATGCCTGAATTTTGCTCCAAAGATGAGCTGATATTTTTCAAATCCTTGATAATCGCCTCTATGTTTGTGGTGATTTCAGCTATGGAGTTGTCGGTGTTTTCGGCAAGTTTTCGCACTTCATCAGCCACGACTGCAAAGCCTCGTCCATAGTCCCCAGCACGAGCCGCTTCTATGGCAGCATTGAGCGCAAGTAAATTTGTTTGCTCGGCTATGTCTTGGATTAAAGAAAGCACATTGCTAATTTGCGTGATATTTTTTTGCAAGCCCCCGATTTGTGAGTTGAGTTGAGTTTGGTTTTGCACGCTTGCGGTAAGCTCTTCTAAAAGATTAGCGATAACTGTGTTTGTGGAGTTGATATACTCTTGGCTTTGGTTGATTTTGCCTTGTGATTGATTTGCTAAATTTATATTTTCATCAAGTCCGCCCACTATGTCTTGCCCTACGCGCACGGTTGTTGAAGTCTTTTCGTTTATGCCATCGATATGGTTTTGCAGTTTGGTTGCGTAAGAGCTGACATTTAAAATCGCTTTACTTGTTTGCTCGGCGATTTCGATGATTTTTTTCATCTTGGAGACAAATTCGTTGATGAATTTAGTGATGATGAAAAGCTCGTCCTTGTCGCCTCTGTCGATTTTAAGCAAACTTTTTTGGTTGTGGCTTGTGCCTGCTTTAAGATAAGTTACTATGGCGTTAGTGTCTCTTTTGAATTCTCGCACAAGTTTTAAGAGCATATAGACGATAACAGCCGTGATAGCCAAAGTCAGCAAAAGTATGATGAGTATAAGGTTAGCAAAGGATTTTGAATCATCTTTTGAGTTGTTTGTTTGGGCTAAATCTTCATTGATAAGCGAAAAATCCTTTGTCATACTCTCTAAGGACTGCGAAGTTTCGTCCGTGCGCTTGTAAGTGCGCTCTATTAAGACATTGTAAATGTCGCCAAAGACGGCTTGCAAGCGCTGACAAAACCATCTTGTATCATCATCTCTCATCAAAATGCGATTTAACTCATTATAATACTCTTGCAGCTCAGGGTCGCCTTTGACAAAGCTTTCATTCCAGCTGCGCACCATTTGCACGGTGATTCGTTTTGTGTTTGCATCATCGTTTAAAAGTAGCTTGATAAGATTTGCGTTGATATTGCCGATAAATTCAAACTGCTCGGTTGAGCCTTCGTTTGTTTTCATCATCTCATCGGCTTGATTTAAAGCCTCCAAAGTTTGAGTGAAATTCACTTGAATTCGCTCGATATTTTCCTCCACTTGTGAAGTAAAATTTGCAAACACGCCGTAAAAGATGATAAAAGTTAAGGATATAAACACCACAAGTGAAGTTATCCCAAAAAAACTTAAATTCAGCCTACTTGCAAGGCTCAGCTTTTTCAAACGACTCTCAAACAACACGACAAATCCTTATTTACCCGCATAGCTTGCTTGGTTTGGATTATCAGCAGCACCTGCTACAAGGCAGTCTTTTAGTGCTGCGGCGTCTTTTGGGTTATCTACGCGGTTTTTTACCCAGCGTTCTAACTGCGCCATAGTCTTGCTTGCAGGGTTTGGCGCGTTGTATTTGCTCGCTAATGCACCACAATCAGCTGCAAAAAGCGGCAAGCTCAACATACAAACTAACAAAAACTTTTTCATATAGCCCCCTTTCCAGCATAGCTTGCTTGGTTTGGATTGTCAGCAGCACCTGCTACAAGGCAGTCTTTTAGCACTGCGGCGTCTTTTGGGTTATCCACTCGGTTTTTTACCCAGCGTTCAAGCTGTGCCATAGTCTTTGAAGCAGGGTTTGGGGAGCTGTATTTTTTGCATAAAGCATCACAATCAGCCCCAAAAGCGCACAAAGGCAGGCAAGCAACAAATATAAAGGCTATCCTTTTCATCGTCTATCCCTCCCTTATCACACTAGAATTTCACATTGTATATAAGCATTACATTGTCGGCTGTGCTTTCATAGCCACCCTTTGCTTTATCTTCATCATTTGTGCCGTAAGCTCCGCCAAAGGGTAAGCCGCGGTTGTTCCATTTGTTTTGTATGTGCGTGTAGCTGAGTCTAAAAAACTGATTTCTGTCAAGCTGAGTGATGACATACACATCAAAAGCCTGTCCGCGTGTCGCTCTTATGTTAAGCGGGTCGTTAAAGCTCACACGAGTAACGGTATACCAGTATTGTGAGCCGTAAAAATACTCGCCGCCAAGTTTAAAGTAGCGGTGAAAGTCATAACGCAAGCCCGCGTGCACGGCAAAGGCTGTTTCTTCGTTGAATTTAAGCTGTGCGAGTAAGCCATTTTTAAGTTGCTCGTTATTGCCAACAGCTGTTACATTTACCACTCTTGCGCCACTGCCTTTCATATAAGAACCAGACACAAAATAACTAAGCGGCAAGCCAAAAGCCTGATAACTCTCAAAATGCAAATTCATTAAATCCGTATCGCCTAAATTTTGCACTTTGTAAGTGTCAGGCGTTGGTGTTGTGCCTTGCATAGCCATATTTGTAGGCACTTCAAGGGCTAGGTTACTCAAACGAGCATAAGAAAGCATTATCAAGCTGTTTTTACCCAAAGAACCAAGATAAGGCTGAATTTCCATAGAAGCGTAGTATAAATCACTATCTAGCGCATCTTGTTTGCTCGTCCAGTCGCGCACCACGCCTTGTGAGTCGGCTTGATATATCTTACCATAAGCCCCGCGCACCACAAACTGCAACTGCCTTAAAAATCTCGGCTTGTAGCTGATAACCGCCGCATCGCCTAGCGTGTTGAAGAGAAGTGCGGGGTAAGTAGCTTGACGCAAGGCGTTGTTGCGTAGGTTGCTGCCCGGTCCATCAGTGCCCGGCTGCCTACCCAAAGTCGCTACTATCTCTTTGCTTAAAAACAAATCCACATAAGCACGCGTTACATAAAGGCTTTGTCCGCTTGAACGCAAATCCCGCCCAGCATCAATGTCAAGCGGTTGATGCACGCCGTTTGTGTCCATCATACCATAGTTTTTTGCCATAGACAAACGCCCGTAGAATTTGGTGTAGTCGTTGATAGGTGCGTTCATATTAAGATGAAGCTCCATTCCCCATTTGTTGTGCGCGCTGTATTTTTGCTCGGGGCTTACTAGCGTAGTGCCGCTGTAACGCTCGCTGATTTTATACCAGCTTTCTCCGCCGCCCGTGCTGAAATCAAGCCCGAATTTAATCTTATCCAAGCCTGATTGAAACTCAATCTCATCGAGTCTGTCCTCTAAGTCAGCCAGCCGTCCCTCAGTCGTGCGGGGCGCAGCAAAAAGCGAAGTGGCAAACACACAAAGTGCAACAAGATAACAAAATTTTGTTTTCATCGAATTCTCCTTACGAATTTCGTAAATTTTCGTGTCAAAGTGCATTATAGCATAAATTTAAAGAAAATGCCACAATGCAAAATCCACACTTTCTAAAAAGCTATTATCGGCTAGTTACACTTTTGCTTTATAGTTTTGGGTAAAATTTATGGTGTTTTAACTTTTTGTTGCTTTAATGTTTGAGCGCAAAGGCTTGAAATTCAACTTTTCATTTAAATTTGCTGAATTTTTACACAAATAATCTTAACTTATCGTTGAAAACAAAATTCAGCGCAGATACCGCCTTGCTCCTATGAATTTGCCTTTCCAGTAACTTGAATTCATCGACACCTTTTTCACTCCGCCCTTTGTCGAAAGATGGATAAACTCATCGCCCACCACATAAATGCCCGTGTGAAGCCCGTTTGGTCCTTGTCCTGTGCGGAAAAAAACTATGTCCCCAGCCTTTAAAGCCGACTTTTGCACGCCCACGCCGCTTTGAAACTGCGCCACTGTCGTGCGTGGAATTTTAGAGTGAAAATGCTCCCTAAACGCTGTTTGGATAAAGCCCGAGCAATCAGCCCCGCCAACGCTTGTCCCGCCTAAACGATAAGGCGTGTTTTGCCATTTTTTTTGGATACGCAAAAGCTCGCTTATAGTCGCTGAATTTGAAGCATTTGAGCTGAATTCGCCTGTGTTTTGTGAAAGGGCATTTGATGAGAATTCGCTTTGAAAGCCGTCCTTGCCAGAAATGCGCGCAAGCATAGCGTTGCAAGCATTTAGGCTAAACGCCACAGCCACACTCACGCAAAAAAGGGCAAATTTTTTCATTTCGTAAAGAATTTAAGGTAAATAAAGCCCACAATGCCCGAGCAAAAAGACGCCATTAAAATGGCGAGATTGTCGGCGTAGTTGTAGGTGTCAGCCGCCGAGTAGGCAAGTCCGTCTATGAAAAGGCTCATCGTAAAGCCTATGCCCGTGAGTATGCAAACCCCATAAAGCTGCTTGAAAGTCGCATTTTCGGGCAGTTTGGTAAGCCCTACCTTGATACTGAGCCACGAGAACAAAAACACGCCCACTTGCTTGCCGACAAAAAGCCCCAAGAAAATCCCCAAAAACACGGGCGAAAACACGCTTTTAAAGTCGATTTGCGATAAATTCACGCCCGCATTTGCAAAGGCAAAAAGCGGCAAGATGATGAAAGCTAGCCAGAATTTAAGGCTTTCGTAAATTTCTTCTAAAAAAGGCTCTCCGCTTTTCGTGTGAAGCGGTATGAAAAAAGCCGTGATAAGCCCTGCAAGCGTGGCGTGAACCCCGCTTTTAAGCACGCTTAACCACAAAATGAGCGAGCAAAGAAAATAAATCCACTTGCGCGTAACATTGAGAAAATTTAGCACCAAAAGCACGATGATGACAAGCCCAGCCGTAATCAAAGCCGCAAGGCTTAATTTGCTTGTGTAAAAAATGGCGATGATTAAAATCGCGCCCACATCATCAAAAATCGCTAGCGAGAGCAAGAAAATTTTAAGCGAAGGGGGCAGGTGCTTGCCAACCATTATCAAAATCGCCAAGGCAAAAGCCGTATCAGTAGCCGTAGGGATAGCCCAGCCGCGCAAGGCGTGCGTGTCGTTAAGATTGATAAGGGCAAAAATAAAGGCAGGCACGAGTATGCCACCAAGTGCGCCAAAAAGCGGTAGGGTAATGTTTCGCGGGTTTTTAAAATCCCCTTGTGTGAATTCTTTTTTGAGTTCAAGCCCTATGGAAAAAAAGAAAATCGCAATCAACCCGTCATTTATCCACAGCAAAAAGGGCTTTATCAGCTCAAAAGAACCGATGACAAAGCCAACGGGTAAATTTAAAAATTCCTTGTAAAAGCCTTGAAATACGCCGTTTTCTATCCACAAGGCAAGCAGGGTAAAAATGATGAGTAGCACACCGCCAAGGGCTTCGTTTTTGAAAATCGCTCTTAATTTTTGCAAATTTTAGCCCTCATTTGCCTTGATAAAACGCAAATACACATAGCCCACGATACCGCTGGTAAAACTTGCCACAAGCACAGAAAGGCGGTCGGTGTAGCCAAAGGCAGCGGGGTTTGCATAAGCTAAACCATCGACAAAAAGGCTCATCGTAAAGCCTATGCCCGTGAGTATGCAAATGCCGTAAAATTGCTTGTAGCTCACATTTTGGGGCAAATGCGCAAGTTTCATTTGTATGCTTATCCACGAGAGTAAAAACACGCCCACTTGCTTGCCAACAAAAAGCCCCAAAAAAATGCCGACACTCACGGGGTTTAAAAGCTGTGAAAAGTCCATTTGACGCAAATCCACGCCTGCATTTGCAAAGGCAAAAAGCGGCAAGATAAAAAAGACAACCCAAGGGTTTAAATCCGCATAAAGTGCCTTTAAAAAGGGCGTTCCGTCCTTTCTTTCAAGCGGGATAAAAAGCGAAACGATGACGCCTGCAAGTGTGGCGTGAACCCCGCTTTGCAACATAGCAAGCCACAAAAGCACGCCCGTGATGAAGTAAAATGGGAGTTTGCTTACTCTTAAATAATTCAAAAGCCCAAGACAAGCTATACAAAGTGCTGAAACTATCAGTGCAGCAAGGCTCAGCTCACTTGTGTAAAACAAAGCGATGATTAAAATCGCGCCAAAATCATCAAAAATCGCTAGTGAAAGCAAAAAAAGCTTCAAAGAACTCGGCACGCGCTTGCCAAGCAGCATCAAAACGCCCACGCCAAAGGCTATGTCAGTAGCTGTGGGGATAGCCCAGCCCTTTAAGGCGTAGTTGTCGTTCCAGTTGATGAGCGCGAAAATGAGCGCAGGCATAGCCATACCGCCAAGTGCGCCAAAAATCGGCAGGCTTACTGAGCGGATATTGCGCAGTTGCCCGCGCATAATCTCGTATTTGAGTTCAAGCCCTATACAAAGGAAAAAAATCGCAATCAACCCGTCATTTATCCAGTGCAGTAGGCTTTTGGAGAGCTTTACCTTCTCGCCTGTGGCAAAGTCGGCTTCAAAGGAAATTTCTATGTGTAAAAAATGCTCGTAAATCACGCTGAAAATAGTGTTTTGACACAGCAAGGCAAGCAGGGTGCAAATGATGAGCAAAATGCCCGGAAAGGTCTCGCTGTGGATAAGTTCTTTGATTTTCGTCATCGCTTTTCTTTAATTTATAGTAAATTTAAGCAAATTATACTTTAAGAATGTTTCAATCAAGCTAAAATTCAGCAAAAATTTAAGAAATTTTTGCTTTTGTGGGTAAATTTGGGGAAACAGATGACGGGAAATGGAAAAATATCTTAAATTTTGTCATACTTTGTCTTGTCATACTGAGGCGTTAGCCGAAGTATCCACAAATTCAAAGTGCGATTTTAGTGCTTTAAGACATATCTTAAATTTCTTTGGATTTTTCGCTTTGTGCTAACGAACTTTGCTCAAAATGACAAAACAAGCCAAAAGCAAGGTTTGCTGTCATACTGAGCGTTAGCGAAGTATCCAAAATTTAAATTTAACTCCAAATTCAGCGTAAATTTCTAAATGTCAAGCTCAAAATGCCGATTTTGAATTTATACTCAAAAAGGATTGAAAATGATAAATTTCAGCACAAATTCAAACACCTTTAATCCACTTGCAAATTTAAAAGTAAGCGTAAAAAATGCTGACAGCAAAGGCACAAATTCGCAAAGTGCGATAAATTTAAAGATAAATTCGGCTATAAATTTACACCAAAATACAAATTCAAGCATTTTAAATTCAGCCACAACTTCAACCCAAAACGCAAATTCCACTCAAAGCAAAAACTCAAATTCAAACGAAGTTTTAGGCTATAAAGTCGATAAAGATGGCTTTTTCACGGCTGAGTTTAACGAAAAGGCGGGCATTCCAAGCGATTATAAAATCCATTCTAGCACTATGCAAAGCCTTGTCAAAAGCCAAACCACCACACAAAATTTCTTTTATTTTGCGAATTTTCAAAGCGTTGATATAGCCAAAACCATAGGCAATGCCTATAAAATAGTCTCTCAGTTGCTTGAAAAAAGCCCCGAACTAGCGCACAAAGAGAGTTTTAGCAAAGAGGATTTAGAGGATTATTTTCCGCGAAACTACATTACAGACAGCTCGGGCAGCGTTTTGCGCACCTACACTTCAAGCGAGGCGAAAGAAGTGCTTGATTTGGGCGGCTTTAAGGTAGGCGCAAACGAAAAGCTGAATTTAAGTTTCGCCACACTTCGCTACACAAAGGGCGTTGTAAGCGATGATGAGTTTGCTTTTGACGGCGACATTTTGCATAGCAATATGTTTGGGGGCAAGGAAGGGTTGTATAGCTTTGACACCACGAGCGACAAATACACCAACGCAGACAGCTCCATCACAAAGGGCGGGCTTTTAGTCGGCTTTTTGAGCCACAACACCTTTGCCTACAATGCTCCAAGCCCGCTCATCGCTGGACAAACGAGCATACAAGGCAAAATCAACGCACTTGACAAAGACACAAGCCAAGATGAAATCAAAAGCCTTTCGTCCTTTATGCAGAGCAATATACTTGTTTTAGATAGCCAAAACTACGGCGAATTCAACCAACTGATGAGTTCAAATTTAAGCATAGGTGAATTTAAACAGGCTTATTTAAAACTCAAACAAAGCACGGAAAACAGGCACAAAAACAAACAAAACGCCCAAGATTTCACAGACCCTAAAATTCAAGCGATGAAAATTTTACTTGATGAGCTTTCAAAGATAAACAAAAGGCTTTCAAAGGGCGATTTTACCGCACTACAATCGCAAAGTTTTGATGAAATTTTAGCGGATTTAAATTTTGATAACTTTCAAAAAATCGACCTTAAAGCCTAAATTTCTTTGAAATTTAGCTTAAATTTGCCTTTGCAAACAAACATTAGCTAAATTTTGCTACAATGCCTTTTCAAAAATTTAACGAAAGGTTTTCACCGATGAAAGCAGAAGCAAAAAAGGTTTGGATGGACGGGCAAATCGTGGATTTTAAGGACGCAAAAGTGCATATACTCACGCATTCTTTGCATTATGGAAACGCCGTTTTTGAAGGCACGAGAGCGTATAAGACGGACAAGGGTTTGGCGATTTTTCGCTTGCAAGAGCATACCAAACGCCTTTTAGAGTCCGCTAAAATCACGCTTTTAAAAGTGCCGTTTTCTCAGCAAGAGCTTGAAAAAGCGCAGTTAGAAATCATCAAGGCAAACGGCTTCACGGGCAATGTGTATTTGCGCCCGCTTGTGTATTTGGGAGACGGCGAAATGGGCGTTTATCATCTTAAAGCGCCTGTGCGTGTCGCCATAGCCGCGTGGGAAATGGGTGCGTATTTGGGCGAGGAAGGCTTGAAAAAGGGCATTAGAGTGAAAATTTCAAGTTTTATGCGAAACAGCGCAAAATCATCGATGAACAAAGCCAAAGCCAGCGCAAACTACTTAAATTCACAGCTTGCGAAATTTGAGGCTATCGATGCGGGCTATGAGGAGGGCTTGTTGCTTGATGAGGAGGGCTTTGTGTCTGAGGGCACGGGCGAGTGCTTTTTTATCGTAAAAAACGGTGCGTTAATCACCCCGCCAAATGACTTTACCCTACGAAGTATCACGCAAGACACGGTTTTGCAAATCGCAAAGAGCCGAAATTTAAGCGTTTTGCGCCAAAGAATCAGCCGAGATGAAGTTTATACCGCTGATGAAGCCTTTTTGACAGGCACAGCCGCCGAAATCACACCTGTTTCAAACATAGACGGGCGAGTTATCGGCAACGGCACACGCGGCGAGCTTACCAAGCTCTTACAAGATGCGTTTTTTGACATAGTTTATGGACGCGACAAAAATTTCAGCTCAATGCTGACTTATGTGTGAAAGGATAAAAAATGCCAGCAGATTTGAATGATTATTTCAACAAAAAGGGCGGCGACAAGCAGAATTTAAATTTCAAAGCCCCAAATTTTGATTTTATGAAAAATTTTGGCAAATTCACTCCGCTTGTGTATGTCATCATCGCTTTGGTGCTTGTGCTTGTGCTTGCTAAACCCTTTGCTATCGTAAATTCAGGCGAAATGGGTATAAAAGTAACCACAGGTGCTTTTGGTGAAAAGGCTTTGGAGCCGGGCTTGCATTTTTTCGTGCCGATTTTTCAAAAAATCATCGTCATCGACACAAAGGTGCGACAAATGACTTATGCTTCTGTGGAGGGCGTGAATGAAAGCTCTTTAAGGCAAGGCTCAGGCGTCATCAACAAAAGCTCTATTTCCGTGCTTGATAGCCGCGGGCTTAGCGTTTCTATCGATGTAACCGTGCAGTATAAGCTTAATGAAGCTGTCGTGCCGCAAACCATAGCCAAATGGAATGTGAATTGGGAGGACAAAATCATCGACCCAACCGTGCGCGATGTGGTGCGAAGCGTGGTAGGTAAATACACAGCCGAAGAGCTGCCCGCAAATCGCAACGCCATAGCTCAGCAAATCAACGATGACATAGGCAAGGTTATCGCAAGCCTGCCAAATAGCCCTGTAATGCTCACCGCCGTGCAGTTGCGCGAAATCGTTTTGCCCCCTGAGGTAAAAAAGCAAATCGAGCTTGTCCAAGTGGCAAAGCAAGAGGCTGAAAGAGCGAGTCAAGAAGCCTTGCGCCGTGCTACTTTGGCTGAGGGCGAGGCAAATGCGACTATCATCAGCTCAAAGGGTAAGGCAGATGCCACTAAAATCGAAGCTGATGCGCAAGCGTATGCAAACAAACAAGTAGCAAACAGCCTTAACAACCCGCTTTTAAATTTAAAGCAAATTGAAGTGCAGGGCAAATTCAACGAGGCGTTAAAAGAAAACACAGACGCAAAGATTTTCTTAACGCCCGGTGGCTCTGTGCCAAATATCTGGGTAGATACAAAGGATGCGAAAAAACAAAGCGCGATAGGGCAGTAGGCTGAATTTATAAGGATAAACAATGCAAAATTTAAAGGAATGGTTGCTTTTTTACACGCAGCACCTTTACACCATAGACTTTTTGTTTTTGTTTTTGGTGATTTTTGTTTTTATGTGTATCCTGCTTGTCGTGGCGTTTTTGGGGCGACACCCGATTTTAGCGCTTTTGGTGCTGATTTTTGACTTTGTGGCTTGTGGGTATTTGTTTTATTATGGTTATGATTTCATCGACAGCCGCGTGCGTGCGCGAGAGGCTGAGATTATGGCGTTTCGTTACTATGGCGGCAACAATTTAAGCGTGGATTTTAACATAACCAACCTTTCAAGGCAGGACTTTTCCTACTGCGAAGTTACGGCAAAACTGCGCCCCAAACTTGATGAAAACGCAAGTTTTTTCATCACTTACAAAAACCACTTTTTTCCGTTGCGCTCCAAGTCTAGGAATTTAGAGCGAGGCTTGCTGCGCGGGGAGACACAAATGCAAAGGATAAATTTTGAGAATTTTGGCGACAAAAATATCACTATGCAGCTTACAAGCGAGTGTTTTTGATGAATAACTTTCACATTTTATCTTGCGCGGGCGTTTTTGTGCTGTTTGCGCTCATTTGCGTTGTGATTTTTTGGAAGATTAAAAACCTACAAGCCGCGCTTGCTTTTTACTTTGTCAATGTAGTTTTTTCGGCTATACTTTTGTATTCTTTGCTGCTTTATGTCGAAGAACACACCAAGCAGGCGAGCATTTCAGATGTCAAATACGCCAGAAACCTCCGCACAGAAAGCGTTCTCATCACAGGACGAGTTACAAATATCACTTCATACCCCATAAACAAGTGCTTTTTAGAGCTTACCATCACCAACAAAGTAGGCGGAGACAGCACAGCCTTTGACCCCAAAAACCGCAAAAATGTCCAAAAAAGCAGCGCATCAAACAGCGTGAATTATGTCGTGCAAATCATCTCCCTTTTGCCCGGCAACACCTACAAAGACTTTTCCGTCTCAATCCCTTTTCCACCGCAGTTCATACACGCCGAGTTTTATCATATCTTAAAGTGTGTATAAATTTTTAGCTATTTTTCACAAAACATTGTCATACTGAGCGTAGCGAAGTATCCATAAATTCAAAATGCAAATTTACATTTTAAAGCGTGGATTTTTCATATTAAATTTAAAGCGTATCTTAAATTCTATGGATTTTTCGCCTTTTACAAAGGCTCAAAATGACAAATTCCCCAAAATTCCCCAAAAAACAAAGCTAAATTCCCTAAACTCTGCTTAAAATGACAAGGATTTGCTTGTCATACTGACTTGTCTTGTCTTACCGATTTGTTTTCCCTTGTCATACTGAGGCGTTAGCCGAAGTATCCAAAAACCCTTTACATTGTCATACTGAGCGCAGCGAAGTATCCATAAATTTGAAGTGCAAATTTATATTTTAAAGTATGGATTTTTCATATTAAATTTAAAGCGTGTCTAAAATTCTATGGATTTTTCGCCTTTTTACAAAAGGCTCAAAATGACAAAAATTCCCAAATTCCCAAATTCCCCCAAAAATTCAGTCAAAAACAAAAATCCCACTCGCCAAAAAAACTATACCTTATTATATATATACAAATTTTTCTCATCAAACAACCACAGCTCAAAAAAAATTTCCCCCATTGTAACAAAAGTTACAGCTTTTCATTTACCTTTCTCTTAAATTTTGCGAATTTTTACTCATCATCGGGTGAAAATTCGCTCAAATTTCACAAATTTTTGTCAAATTTTTGCAAAAGTGCAAAATTTTCACACGCGTAAAGCCCCATTTTACCACCACTTGAAAAAAATTTGCCAAAAATTTGCAAAAAATTTCAAACTTTAAGTTTCGTTTAAGCAAAAATGCCCCCCCCTATATGATATAATGCTTTTTGAATTTCAAACCTAACGAAAGGAGATTTTATGAAGTTAGTTAAATTCAGTTTAGTTGCCGCGTTAGCGGTTGGTTCGATGAGTGTGCTTGATGCTAAGCCACTTGAAGAGGCGATTAAAGATGTCGATATCAGCGGACATATGAGATACCGCTATGATAGCGTTTCTGTGAAGTCAGGTGCAAACAGAATCGACCCAAGTGCGAGCGGCAAGACTATCGGCGGCAAGCAACACCACAAATTCCGCTCAGCGGTAAAGGCTGGCGTAGCTATGGGCGATGGCTTTAAGGCTGTCGGCGAGCTATACTACAACAACGACACCAACGGCGGCTACCTTGGCGAAGGCACGCAAACCAAAAATCCTATCGTCTTAAAGCAAGCCTACTTGCAATACGACAACACAAATGTAGGACTCAGCGCTATGCTCGGACGACAAGAGCTTGGCACTATATGGACAGCTGATTTGACAGGTATGGCGGCTAAGGTGTTTTTGACACCTGCTGACGGGCTTACTGTGGGCGTTTTCGCTGTGGATAGCTTTGAAGCTTTTGGCGATGGCAAATCATTTACCGCAAACGATGGCGATGTGGCTGACTTTGGTGTGTATATACCTACCAAAGACGAGACGGGTGCTGATGTCCCAGGAGCTAAGGCGGCTGTTAATGCGCTCAACTCTCGTTTGTTTAAAAACAATATGTATGGTGCAGCGGTGCTTGGAGACTTCGGACCTGCCAAAGTGCAAGTATGGGGTAACTACTGGGACAAAACAGCCACACTTTACGCTGTGCAAGCAAATTTAGGCTTAGCTATGGGCGGTGGCAATGAGCTAGGCTTTAAGGTAGCTTATCTTGGCAACGCTATAAATAGCGACTTGCAAACAGATGTAAAAGCAGTGCTTGGAGCAACAGAATCCCCAGCAGCAAACGGCAACCTTGTCGATGTGCGCGCCACAGCTAAATTCGCTGGACTTGATGCGAAAATCGGTGGAATTTACTTTGGTAAAAAAGAGAAATTCACTATCAACACCTTAGAAGACCCAAGCGGCTCTGACCTTTACATAGGACGACAAATGTTCTACAACAAAGGCTCTTGGCTTGCTCTTTCAGCTGGACAAAACATTTTCGGCTATGTGGGCGTGGGCTACACTCTACCTGCTGATATCCGCATAGGCGTGCAAGGCGTGTTTGGACAAACCACAGCCGCAGGCGCACCTGATAAGACATTAGCAAGTGCAAACAACGGCGCAGGCACTAAATATGAGCTTGCCGCTGATATAGGCTACAAAGTCAATAAAAACCTTAACTTTACGCTTTGGTATTCTCACATAGAAAGCTCAGCTAAGGTAGAAAAGGCGTATGATGCAGGCACAGACACTTATGTGTCGATTGATAGCCCAAAAGTCAAAGGCACAAAAGACGCTGTGCGCTTTGAAGCACTTTATAAATTCTAGTCTTTTGGGGGCTTGAATTTGGGTGCGCACTTTTGGGGCGGGAGTTTGCGCTCTAAAAGCGTGAGTTTGCGCCTTTGGCGTGAGAATTTATGCCTTTTAGGGCGGGTTTTATAAATCCGCCCTTTTTTAGTGTAAATTTTTTGTCAAAATGACAAAGTCCTTGTTATGCTGACTTGTCAGAATGACTTATTTTTTGTCATACTGAGCGAAGCGAAGTATCCATAAATCAAAGTGCGAATTTGCATTTTAAAAGTATGGATTTTTCGCTACGCTCAAAATGACAATGTGGATTTTTTGCTTTGGTTTGCGCCTTGCAACCCGTTGGGTCGCTACGCTCAAAATGACAAGAATGCGCCGTCATTGTAAAATGACAAAGTGCGTTTTCTTTGTCCGTCATTGCGAGCCGTTTTCACAAAAACGGCGTGGCAATCCAAATTAGCCTTGAATTTTGCCCTAAATTCAAAGCGAAAATTAAAAAAGTGAAATGCTTTGAATTCAAAGTCAAATTTTACAAAAAAGTGCGCCCAAACCCTTGCACGCCCCGCCCTTTATAGGCACTCTTTTCATAGAGAATTTGGATTTAGCGATACAAAGCCTACTTGGCGGGGTCTGCAAGGGCTTGAACCCTTTGTTGTTTTGAGCTTTCGATAGAAAGCAACCCAACGGATTGCAAAGCGTAGCAAAAAAATCTCAAACATTTGTCATTTTGAGCGGAGTGCGTTAGCACAAAGCGAAAAATCCAAAGAATTTAAGGCATACTTTAAATTCGTGGATACTTCGCTACGCTCAGTATGACAAACAAAAAATTTTTTGTGGTGGTTTTGGAGTGGTGTCATTGCGAGAATTTGCAAAGCGCAAGCGTGCAAATTCGTGGCAATCCAAAGGTAAATTTGCGTTTAAATTTATGGATTGCCACGCTCGCTTTGCTCACTCGCAATGACAGGAAAAGAAAACGCATTTTGTCATTTTATAATGATGGCACACCCTTGTCATTTTGAGCCTTTGCAAAAAGCTACCCAACGGCTTGCAAGGCGCAAACCAAAGCAAAAAATCTACATTGTCATTTTGAGTCTTTTGTGAAAAGGCGAAAAATCCACTTGCAAAAATGGCAAGAATTGTCATTTTGAGCTTTCGTTAGAAAGCGAAAAATCCAAAGAATTTAAGATACGCTTTGAATTTGTGGATACTTCGCTTCGCTCAGTATGACAAGGATTTTATCAGTAAATTCCATTTCGGCACTTTGTATTCAGCAAAGCAACAAAAGCCTTAAAAAACGATAAAAACCTCAAAAAGCGACAAAAGCAATAAAAGCAACAAAAAAGCCTTAAAATTCAGCGCATTTGCTAAAAATTATTGATTTAAAATATACCCCACATCTTCGTCAAAGTCCCGTGAGTAGTGGTTCATAAAGCTTTGCAGCACTCGTTTGGCTTCATCTTTTTTGCCTTGTGCGAATTTCGCCTTAGCGTAAATGAGCCACGCCCTTGCCTCGCTTTTGTCAAGCGAATTCGCCTTAAAGCTCCACAAAATCGCCTTTTCATAGTCCTTGTTCGCAAGGTGCAAATGCGCTAAATTCAAAGCCGTTGAAAGCTGCGCCTTTTGGGCAAACTCAGCCTCCAAACTGCTCGCGTTCATCTCCACAGAGTGGATTTGCGGCTTAGCTTTTGCAAGCGTTTTAAGGCTCGCATTTTGGGGCGAAATTTGCTCTGGCGTTTTGGAATTTAGCCCTTGCAAGCTGTTTAAATTTGGCAAGTTTTGCGCTGAATTTGTCGCGTTTAAATTTTGAATTTTGGGGTTTAAAGTGCTTGAATTTTGGGCTAAATTTAAAGAAAGTTGAGTAGGATTTGGCTTGTTTGCTGAATTTAAATTTGGCAAGGCGTTTTCGTTTGCAAGGGCTAAATTTGAGACTAAATTTAACAAGGCATTGTCATTTGCAAGGCTTAAATTTGAAAAATTTGGCACATTTTGGCTGGCGAAATTTGCATTTTTTTGGCTCAAAAATTCAAGGCTTTGGGTTAGAATTTCAAGCCTTTCTAAAAGCAAATTTTTTTCGGCAAGGGCTATTTCAAGCCTTTTTTGCATTTGGGCGTTTTGAGCTTGGGCTGTTTTGAGCGCATTTTGCCCATCTTTAAACTCCGCAAACGCCCACACACAAGCTATCACAAACAAAACGCTCGCAAAAAACACCGCCATTTTGAGATAAAGCCTCATTTTTGCATAAGCCCTTTCAAGCTCGCTTTGAGCGCTACTCATCGTTTGCGCCTGTAAAAAATGCAAAAAAAGCGCAAATTTTATCATTTTGCTTTAAAGCTAAATTTCTCATCACAGCACCCCGCTAAAACCTAAATCTTTCAAGCTAGGATTAAAGCTCTCATCGATGATATAAGGCGTGATGATAAAGACGATTTCAGTGGAGTTTGCGCTCGCATTTTCGCCGCGAAAAAGCGCGCCTAAAAGCGGAATGGACGCTAAAAAACTCACTTCGCTTTCTTCTTTGCTTTCGTTGTGGCTGATGAGTCCGCCAAGTATGAGCGTTTGGTTGTTTTCCATTTGCACCACGGTTGAGAGCTTTTTTTGGACGGTGTCAGGCGCGATGACGCGTGGGGCGTCTTGTCGGCGGTTGTCTTGTGGGTATTTGAAGTTGCTTAAAGATGGGCTTATGCGTAAGATGATTTTGCCCTCGTCTGAAATTTCGGGCAAAATGTTAAGCAAAATGCCGATAAAAATCGAGTAATTGTTGTAAATTTCGCTCACCGTTGTGCCGCTGTCCGTGCTTTTGGAGCTTTCTTTGACTTGATAGTTTATGGTGTCGCCCACTGAAATGATGGCTTGTTGGTTGTTTAAAGCCACGAGTTTGGGGCTTGAAAGCACCTGCGTTTTGCCGTTTGTAGAAAGAAAATTCATCACTGAGTTGAAATTAAATCCCGCATTAAAACCTAAATTTTTCACAAACAAATTCCCATCATCGCTGCTTTGAAAGCTGACAAATGAAGCGGAATTTGCTTTGTTTTGTGAGTTAAAATTCACGCTAAAATTTTGCCAATTTATCCCCGATGAGTGGCTTTCATCAAGGCTCACAGCGATGATGCTGACATTGATAGCTACTTGTTTTTTGAGCCTTTTTTGTAAATTTTGTATGTAAGCACTTGCTCGTTCAAGCTGCCTTAAAGTGCCGCTGATGGTGATGAGTCCTGTGTTTGCATTTACGATGATAGCCTTTGTTTGTGCGCTTTCGTTTTCGCTGTTTAAAAGCGTCAAAAGCTCTTTTTCTATGCTCGCCCAGAAATCAAAACGCTCCAAACTTTTTATCATATTGTCCTCAACACTCTTTTCATCGGTGTTTGTCATATCGCTTTGCTTTGAGCGCGCATCCACAGAAGCCTTTGTAACGCTTTGTCCTTCGCGCACAGAAGTGATATAGTTGAGTTTAAAGGTTTGAGTTTTGAGCGTGCTTATGCGTAAAATGCGCCCGTTGAAGCTGTGGTGTAGGTTGTTTTCTTTGATGAGCAAATCAAAAATGTCGTTTAAATTCATCTGTCTCACAAAGACGCTTTTGTGTGAATTTGCGAGTTTTTGGCGGGCTTGTTCGTCCTTGATGACTATGCTAAAAGCGCACATTGTGGCAAACTGCTCCAAAATCTCTTCGCTGCTTGTGTCTTTGGCGATGCTTAAATCAAACAAACGCTTTTGACACTCAGCTTTCAGGCTGCTTGCAAGCAAACTCAAAGCCAGCAAACTAATGAATGTAAATTTTATGATTTGCCCTTTTTAGAGAAAGATGAAAGTTGTGCTGTGCCTTTTCAAGGGCGACAGAGCCGTCCTTAGCCGAAATGCCAAGTATGGTGGCTCCGTCTATTTGCTCACCTTTTTGATACCATTTGTCGTTGATTTTAACCTTGCCGTCAAAAATGGCTTGTAAGTGGAGCTTTGAGCTAAATTCATCATAGAAAAAAGGGTTTTTAAACTCGCTTAAATTCAACCTTGCCCTATCAAAATACGCCCCAAATTCGCCCATAGCAGGCATATAAAGCAAACAAAAGCAAAGCAGGAGTTTTTTCAAGCTGAGTCCTTTTTTCAAATAAAATCACAACAAGCGAAATTATACACAAAATTTCTAAATTTTGAGTGAGAAAATTTAAAAAATTTGCTTTTCTTGTAAAATCAAGCAAAATTCATAAATTTCAGCAAGGCTTTCATCAAATTTAAGTTTCATTTGATGAATTTGCTTTGCTTTAAATTCAGTTTGCCCGCACGCCCAAAGCTCTCATCATCGCAAAAAACACTTCGGTATTGTCCATAATGCCACGAAATGCCTCAGCTCCCACGCCATAAGCACTCAACACCACATCATCAGCAGAATGCACCTCAGTGTCTTCATCATAAGGGATATTGCCCTTGTATTCTTCGCCATTTAGCTTTGGATTAGCCACAAATTTACCATTTTTTTCTATGGTAGGGCTGCTTGGCTTTTGACGAAAGCCATAATAAGCCTTGTAATCAGGGTGATTAGCCCATTGCACCGCAAGGGTTATGTCCGCATTTGGGCTATCTGGAAAGCCGTCTTTGTCCTTGTCCTCAAAGCTCGGAAAGACAGATTTGTCATAGGTTCGCACCGCTTCTCGTCCGCTTTTGCCGTCCTTTTCGTGGTAAGTGCCTGTGATACTCGCTCCGTGAGCGTGGTCGGCTACGACGATGACAAGGGTGTCATTTCGCTTTTTAGCAAAATCCTTAGCGATTTTAACGGCTTTGTCCAGCTCTATGGTGTCATAAGTCGCCCTTTGCCAGTCCATTTTGTGTAGCTGTTTGTCTATGCTCGCGCCCTCAACCATAAGAAAAAAGCCCTTTGGGTTTTGGCTTAAAGTTTCAAGCGCCATTTGTGTCATTTGCATTAAATTTGGCTCGGCGTTAAATTTACCCAAAACTTCGGGGTTTTTAAGCACTTCTCTGTCTAAATACACATTCATATTATCGACATTATAAAGCCCTAAAAGCCTTTTTGCGCCCCTTTGTGCTAAAAGTTCGTTTTTGTCAAAAGACACGCTGTATCCAGCCTCTTTAAAAAGCTCGATAAGATTTTTGTCATCTTTGCGCTTGGAATTTGGCTCATCTTGCGGGATAAAATGCCGCAAACCACCGCCTAACACAACCTCAGGCTTTACGCGCAAAAAATCAAGGGCGATTTCATTTTGCTTTGCCCTTCGCCTTGTATGCGTAATCATCGCCGCTGGCGTAGCATCAGTGATATTTGCCGTGCTTACAAGCCCTATGCTTTTGCCTTGTGTGCGCTTTAAAATTTCGGCTATGTTCTCCACTTTTGGGTCGTCCATAGCGTCCTTTGTGCTGTCCTCATACACGCCCATCGCATTTACCACGCTTTTGTGTCCTGTGGCGTAAGCTGATGCTGAATTTGCGCTGTCTGTGGTAAGGCTATCATAGCCTGATGTCGTTACAAGGGCAAGCTGTGGCATATTTTCCATTTCCAAATACCCATTATACTTGCCCTCGTTTATGCCTTTTGAGAGTATGCGAGCCATTTGTTTAGCCTGCAAACTCATACCATCGCCGATGAGCAAAATGACATTTTTAGCCTTTTTGCTAGCAAATTCTTGCACGACTTGGTATTTTACCGCGCTTTTTTCTTTGCCATAGCTTGCAAGCACTTCAAATTCGCCTTTTTGCGTGAAAGAAACGCCATCTATGCGGTAAGCACTCACGCCGTCTTTGAAAAAGTTTTGTGGCTTTTTGCCGAAAAACTGCGCCGCGTCCTTGCCGTTTATGCTTACTTTAAGCTCGCTAAATTTAGCCTCGCCGTCAATTTCGACTAAAAAATCAAACCTAGCCCCTGCGATAAATTTTGCCTTATCGATAGGCAAAATCCGCACCTGCGCCATCACAGCACTTGAAAGCAGTGCCGTTATGGCTATGATTTTAATGAACTTCATTTTTTCTCCTTGTTTGAAAATTCGCTGCGATTTTAAAACACAAAGGAAACTTTTTGGAAACAAAATTCAAAAGGCTGAAATTTTTGCAAATCAAGTCAAATTCACCTTGCCGATGAGTTTAAGCCAAAAAGACAAAGCCCTATCTTGCGGAATTTCTCGCTTTGATAAAAGCCGCACCCATTTGTCGCACAAAATTTAAGCCAAAACTATAAACTTTTTCTCCAAAAACACGATATACAAGGCGTTAAAACATATCGACAAGGGAGAGTAGCTTGCTTAAAGAGCTTTTAGAGGTTAAAAAAGAAATAGACCCGACCATACAAGAAACCTTCATCAAGCTCAATATCATCGCACGCGAGATTATCACGCGGCGCAAGGACTATGACATTTATGGACCGATGATAGATAGGGTGTATCTTGACAATGCGACTTATGTCAAGGTGATTTCGGGCGACAGAGACGCTAGAAGTGAGCGCGTGCCGATAAAAGACGGCTTTTTTATGCTCTTTATCGCTCCGCCTAGGGCAACCGCAGAATACATTCGCAAGAGCCTTAAACTCGGCTTTGAGTCCCTTGATGAAAAATACATTAAAGATTTGATTCGCCTTTGCAACCGCTTCAAAGACATACTCGCCAAAACGCAATCCACGCTCGCCAAAGTAAGCGATATGAATGTCGAAATCGACACAAATTTGGGAAATTATGGCTCAAACATTAAATTCAACATAGGCATAAAATTCACTCGCAAGCTCAATATCACCATAGGCGGAGTGGGCTTGTCGCGCGAGGATTTCAAATCAGCGGGTAGTTTTAGAGACACCAAAACCTACATAAACCTTATAGTCGATAGAAGCACGGACTCCAAGATATGCGAAAAGCTGATGAACGATGTGGAGCGGTATTTCGTAGGCTCGTGGTGAGCAAACTACAAAGAACAGACTGCTGAAAACAAAGCGTTGAAACGGAATTTGTGTGGATATTTCGCCTTGTGCGAAAGCTCAAAATGACCAGAACTTTGTCAGTAAGACGAAAATTTAAGGCTTTGTTTGAAATTTGCTTGAATTTTTTAGTAGCAAAACGCTACTTTGTCGTGGATTGCAGGTCGTTTTAAAACTGCTCGCAATAACGGATAAAAGTTGAAAAAATTTTTGTATAATGGCAAGAAAGTTAGGGCATTTGATGACGAACGAATTTTATATGAATTTAGCCATTAACGAGGCGTGGAAATATCAGTTTCTTACCTATGAAAACCCAGCTGTTGGCTGTGTCATCGTGGATAAAAACGGGCGCATTTTAAGCATAGGCGCGCACAAGGGCGCAGGCGAGGCTCACGCTGAACTCAACGCTGTGGCGCAGGCTTTGCAAGAGTTAAAGCCGAATTTAACCCTGCCCGATGAGCCGAATTTAGAGTATGATTTTATCTTAAAGCACCACGACAACGCCCTTAAAGGCGCGGTAGCCTTTGTGAGCCTTGAACCTTGCGCACATTTTGGCAAGACACCGCCTTGTGCGCACCTTTTGAGTGAGCTTGGCTTTAAAAAAGTCTTTGTAAGCGTAGCAGATACCAGCGACAAGGCGCGTGGCGGGGGTGAGTTTTTGCGGCAAAATGGCGTTGAGCTTGAATTTGGGCTTTGCGAAGTGGCGGGGCGAAATTTGATAAAACCCTTTTTGAAGTGGCAGAAAAATGAGCCTTACAAGCTTTTTAAACTTGCCTTAACGCTTAATGGCTCGGCATTTGGCAAGATAACAAAACGCGAAAGCGACATTTACACGCACAAAATCCGTTCAAAGATTGATTTGCTCGTTATCGGCGGGCAAAGCGTTCGCACAGACCGCCCAACGCTTGATGCAAGGCTTGTTGGAGGCAAAGCACCTGACATTTGCGTGCTTTCAAGGCGAAATTTAGATGAATTTGACAAGACAGCCCCGCTTTTTAGCGTGCCAAACCGCCGAATTTACAGCGAAATTCCAAAGCAGGCGAAATTCATAATGTTTGAGGGCGGGGAGAATTTTTTGCGTGAATTTAAGGACGAAATGGACGCTTTTTTGATTTTTAGCAACGCTCATTTTAAGGCAAGTCAAAATGTGCGCGTGGAGGCTGAATTTAAGCCACTTTTTAGGGGCGTTTTAGGGGAGGATAGCTATGGCATTTATGAGCTTTGAGCCGTTTTTGTATGCAAGGTGTGATTTGAGATTTTTGTGCCTTGATGAAGTTAATGTGAAAAAGAGTGGTAAATACACGCTTTGTGAGCTTAGTGCTAGTGCAAATGGCGAAAAAGAGAGCTTTCTTTGCACTGCTGTGGGCGAAAAGTCCTTTGAAAAGGGCGATGAGCTTGTCATCACTACCTTGAAAAATAAGGTGATTTTGTTTAGGAATTTCACTAAAAATTCAAACAATTTCAAAGAAGCAAGCCTGCGTCACAGCGTTTTTGCGCTAATGCTCTTTTGTATGAGTGCGATTTTTGGGGGCTTTTGTGTGAAAAATGGCTTTTTGGGTGTGGATATAGCGTTTTTTATGCTATTTTTGCTCGGCTTTGTCATCTCTCTCATCAATTTTGGCTTGCTTAAAAAGCAAATCCGCATTTTAAGCACTTTGAGTAAAGAGGAATTTAAGGACTATGTGAGTTCTCATCAGCCTTGAAATAGCTCATCAAGCCTTATGTCCCAGCCCAAAAGGCTGAATTTAAGCCCTATGCCGTAAATCACAGCACCCAAAAGCCCAGCAAACAAGCCCGCTAGCATATCATCGCCCATCACACCAAGCCCGCCGCTTACATTTTTATCCACGCGACCGATGATAGAGGGCTTTGCAATGTCAAAAAAGCGAAAGAGAAAAAAGGCTAGCACGAGGCTAAATAGCGAGTTGCTGACCCAAGCGATGATGGAGGCTGTCAAAAAAAGCCCCGCCACTTCATCGATGACTATGTGCGAGCTGTCGTGTGTGTGGCTTTTGCGCTCATAATCGTCAATAATTTTTATCGACACGAAAAAGATAAGAAAAGCGAGCAAAAAAAGCGTTTCCACGCTAAGATAACGCAAAATCAAAAAGGCAGGCACTAGCGCAGCTGCCGTGCCGCAAGTGCCGGGCGCAAAGGGCGACAAGCCTGAGTAAAAAAAGGTAAGGTAGAGTTTTTGCATAATTTTCCTTTCAAATTCGCGCGCTGAATTTCGGCTTTAAAAAGTGAAATTATAGCAAAAAATTTAAGAATTTTTCTCAAATGTGAAAGTGAAGTGGCTTGACTTAAAAGTCAAGCCGTTTGCACTAGTAAGCTCTTGGGCGGCACTTTACCTCAACCTTTGTGGCTGTGGTTGCCCCATTTTGCGCACCAGCGGGATAGTAGGCATCGATTTCAGTGTAGCGACCGACTTTTATGTCCCAAAAATTGCCTCTATCGGTGAAAATCCAGCTGTCAGCCAGCCCAAACCAACCGCAATCATCGAGTTCTACCTTTGTGGTAGGCAGGATTTTCACGGCAACTTGCCCTGAATGGATAGTGTCGATGACGACTACTTTTTGGGCTTCATTAACCTGCGTAACAGGACCTTGAAGCCAACTATCTGCATACAAACTTGCTGCTGCAAGCACTGCGCTAAGCGCAAACGCTAATTTTTTCATAGCTTTCTCCTTAAATAAGTTTTTCGAGTGTGATTATAGAATTTTTGTGTGAAGTCAGTGTGAATTTTTGGATTTTTTTTAATTTTTGTCTTTCATTTTTTTTAAATTCTCTAAATTCTTGGATTTTTAGGTTTTTTAAATTTTCAATTTTTTTGACTTTTCTAAATTGTTATTTTTAAAGTTTTAAATTTTTTAAATTTTTGGATACTTCGCCAAAGGATCAGTATGACAAAATTTATAAGTATGTCAAGGACTTTATCATTTTGAGCGGAGTGCGTTAGCACAAAGCAAGCAAGCAGCTTGCAAAGCAAAATTCACAAAATTCCGTTTTCAGTAGCCTTGTTGTTTGTATTTTGCCTAGCAAATCCACGCCAAATTCCGCTTTGATTTTGCTTTCAGTAGTTTGCGTTTGGCTACAAATCTGCCTTGAAAAATTCAAAGCAGATTCATAGCTTAAATTCATTGTCCCAAAGCCATATCTATGTCAAAGGGAAAGGCTTGATAGCCTGTTGGTGTGCCGTGAAATTGCAGTTCGACAGCGGGGTCCTTATCGGGTGCGTTTGATTTTGGATTCCACTTGAATTCTTGCAAAATAGGCGAAGTTTGCATTCTCCAAAATTGTGTCATATCAAGTCCAGCTGTGGCACTATACACGGTTACGGAATTTGTTTTGGGTATGAATTCCGTGATAGAAGTAACGGGCGAATACCACTTGTTGCCGCGGTTTTTGCCATACTCCCAAATTTGCTCGATAGTCATTTTCTTTTGGT
>UQBJ01000030.1 GCA_900539255.1 uncultured Campylobacter sp.
CACTTGCAAAAGCAAATTTGCATTTTTTATCACCTCATCTTTGTGCGCCATTAAGCCCAAAAGCCTTTCTTGTATATCTATACAAACAAAAAGCGTGTTTTTGGTATCTAGCAGCATTGCGTGTCCTTTTTGTGAATTTATCCGTCATTATAACAAATTTCACTCAAATTTGATAAATTTTTCGTGCATTAACACAAGATAAACAAATTTTTGGCAAAATTGCAAGCAAATTTACTCTAAAAGGATAAAAGATGAAAAAAATTTCATTTGTCTTGGCTGCGCTTTTGACAAGCGTGAGCCTAAACGCTGCTGTGGTGGCAACTGTCGATGGTAAAAATATCACCGACACCGAAATCAACGAGCTTTTGCAAGGGCAAAATATCAACAACCTGCCCGCTCAGCAAAAGCAAGCCATCATTCGTCAATACATAGCCGACAGGCTGCTTTTAGCCGAAGCGAAAAAGCAAAACTTCGAAAAAAGCAACGATTACAACAAGGCTTTGGCTTTGGCAAAAGACCAAATCATCGTTACGCTTTATCAAAAGAAGCTTTTTGATGCCGCAAAAGTCGATAACAAGGCGATTAAAGACTATTACGACAAAAACAAGGCTCAGTTCGTGCGCCCTGCGGCTGTCAAGGCTAAGCACATACTTGTGTCAAACGAAAGCGATGCTAAAAGTATCATCAACGAGCTAAAAGCCCTAAAAGGCGATGCTTTAAGCAAAAAATTCAGCGAAATCGCTAGTGAGAAGTCTATCGACACAAACACAGCACGAAATGGCGGGGATTTGCCGTGGTTTGGCGAGGGCGATATGGTAAAGCCATTTTCTGACACTGCCTTTTCACTCAAAAAGGGCGAGATAAGCAAAACGCCCGTAAAAACGCAGTTTGGCTACCATATCATCTACAAGCAAGACGCCCAAGCTAAGCAGCAGCTGAGCTTTGAGCAAGTAAAAGGCGAGCTAGAAAACGCTTACAAAGTCGAAGAAATGCGAAAACTGCTCGTGCAAAAGCAACAAGAACTTTACGAAAAAGCCAAAGTAGAGATGAAATAATGGGCGTTTTGGACATAGTTAAGGCTGGTGTTGTAAGCGGCGATGAGCTAAACAAGGTTTATGATTATGCCAAAGCGCAAGGCTTTGCGATACCAGCGGTAAATGTAGTCGGCTCAAACTCCATAAATGCGGTTTTAGAGTGTGCTAAAAAGGTAAATTCGCCCGTCATCATTCAGTTTTCAAACGGCGGGGCGAAATTTATGGCGGGCAAAAACTGCGAAGGTGGCGATGTGCTGGGCGCGATAAGTGGCGCAAGACACATTCATTTGCTCGCTCAAAGCTATGGTGTGCCTGTGATAATCCATACCGACCACGCCGCAAGAAAGCTTTTGCCATGGATTGATGGGCTTATAAACGCTAGTATAGAGCATAAAAAGGCATTTGGCGTGGCTTTGTTTAGCTCGCATATGCTGGATTTGAGCGAAGAAAGCCTTGAAAGCAATTTAAGCACCTGCGAGAGCTATCTTAAAAAGCTCAGCGAGCTTGGAATTTGCCTTGAAATCGAGCTTGGCTGCACGGGCGGCGAAGAGGACGGCGTGGATAATACGGGCATTGATAACGCTAAACTTTACACGCAGCCCGCTGATGTCGCACTTGCCTTTGAAAGACTTGGCAAAATCAGCGATAAATTCAGCATCGCCGCTAGCTTTGGCAATGTGCACGGCGTTTATAAGCCCGGCAATGTGAGCTTGCAACCGAGCATTTTAAAGAATTCACAAGCCTTTGTCAAGGAAAAATTTGCCTTGCAAAGCGATAAGCCTGTGAATTTCGTCTTTCACGGCGGAAGTGGCAGCGAGCTAAAAGACATAAAAGATGCCGTAAGCTACGGCGTGATAAAGATGAATATCGACACAGACACGCAATGGGCGTTTTGGGATGGGGTGCGAAACTACGAAAGCACGAACAGAGCATATTTACAAGGGCAAATCGGCAACCCAGAGGGCGATGATAAGCCAAACAAGAAGTATTACGACCCGCGCGTGTGGCTAAGGGCTGGCGAGGAAAGTATGATAAAGCGACTTGAAGTGGCTTTTGAGGATTTAAACTGCATAAATAGAAACTGAATTTGCTAAATTTGCAAATTCAGTTTATCGCAAAAAAGCTGAAATAAAACAAAGACCCATTTGTATGAGCTTGTGGCTCGTTGTTTGAGTCGTATTTAAATGGCGACAATGAATTATTTGATATAAAAGCTGATGAGAAAAAGGCTCAAAAATATGCGGATAAGGTTTGTTCTATGGACGCGCTTTTTTGTGCGAGTATGGTCGGGGCTTTTTATGTATAAGGACAGAAAACTAGCCCTAAAATACGCTGAAAAAGCGTGCGAAATGGGTGAAATTTGCGATTGTGTAGTAGCAGCCGAGCTTTGTGCAGTGGGCTTTGGCGGTGTGGGTAACAATCCCCAAAAAGTCAAATACTACACCGACAAACTTTGCAAAGGCGGAGTGAGCGAGGCTTGTAGCTTGCTTTTGCAAGGCGCGTGATGATGAGAAAATGCGCTTTGTCTTTTTTATGACGATGAGTAAAATGTGCTTTATCCTTGTTTGTGGTAATGAGTAAAATGTGCTTTGCTTTTTTTGCAATGATGAAAAATTCCGCCCAAAATTTGCACTTTTCGCAAATTTACATTTTCTATAAATTCACATTTTTTTAGAAAAAGCCTTTTGAATTCGACTTAATTTTTGCTAAAACTCGCCTTTTGAATTTTTTGCAGATTTTGCGTGCTGCAAATTCCAAATTTCCCCTAAATTTGTGTATAATAACAAATCATAACAAAGGGGGCGAAGATGATAACGATTTACAAAAAAGCGCACAACAGCTTGGTGCAGCGCATTTTCTTTGACATACAAGGCGACACCTTGCCCGAAAAAATCCTTTGGTTTGACTTGCTGAATCCTACTTTGAGCGAGATAAGCTATATCTCAAAGCACTATGATTTGGACATTCCCGACAAAGAAGAGCGCGAAGAAATCGAACACAGCTCGCGTTACTGGGAGGACAGCACCACAGTTACCATAAACACGCACTTTCTCGTGCGCGATGTGCGTGATGGCGTGTTTGAACTTACCAACGAAACCGTTACTTTTATCGCTTACAAGCACATTTTATTTACTATTCGTTATAATGAATTTTACGCTTTTGAGGAAATTCAAGCGCGCGTTTTGGCAAGCCCCAAAAATTTCGAGGACGGCTTTGACATTATCGACAAAATCTTTGAAGTGCGCGTGGAAAAGGACGCTGACATTTTGGAGGGCATAGACAAAGAGGCGCGAAGGCTGCGTGTGTCGGTGCTTGAAAAGCAGAGTGAATTTATTTATGACAAAATGCTGCGTTCTATTTCTGAGCTGCAAGAGCTAAATATGCGCGTGAGAGATTCCCTTTTTGACAAGCGCCGAGCGATGACTTCGCTTTTAAAGAGCGATAAAATCGACAAATACACCAAGCAAAACCTTACCATAGTCCTAAAAGACTTAAATTCGCTCGTGGAATTTGGCGTTTCGCAGCTCAATGTGCTGGACAATATACAAACTATTTTGGCAAGCCAAATCAATATCGAGCAAAACAAAACGATAAAGCTTTTCACTGTGGCGACTGTGGCGATGATGCCTCCAACGCTCATCGGCACGATATATGGAATGAATTTTGACGCTATGCCTGAGCTGCGCTGGGAGTATAGCTACCCGATAGTGCTTATCGTTATGGTAGTGTCTATCATCTTGCCCGTGCTGTTTTTTAAGAAAAAGGGTTGGTTGTAAAAACATTTAATTTATGTTTAAATTTAGGGCGCATTTTAAGGACAAGCGATAAAAAGCAAATTTTAAGCTGAATTTAAAGCTAAAAGCCATTTGCAAATTTAATGCTTGCCTTAAATTCTCAAATTCTGTGTGAAGCTTTTGGAAAAATGCGCTAGTGTTGTTGAATTTTAGCTTTATTTAGCTATAATGGCTTTTTTAAAAAACGAAAAAGGACTGCTCATCAAAAAAGAATTCATCTTTATCGGCTCGACTTTTGTGCTTTTTTATCTGTGTTTTGTGTCATTTATGCCCGAGATTTTGGGCGTTTGGGGCGGTTTGGGTTGGCTTAATCGCTTTTTGTTTGGCGAATTTGGGCTTTTTTATCCCTTTGCCTTGCTGCCCTTGAATTTCATCTTTTACAAAAGGGCTTACAAGCTTGATAATATCAAAAAGAGCGAGTTCATAGGGCTTTGCATAGCCTTTGTGGCGGCTATGCTGCTTTTTGCACTCTTTGCAAAGGACGCTAACAAGGACGCTGGCTACATACCCGAAGTGTTTTACACCATAGTGGGCTTTGTTTTGGGGCGACTTGGCACGGGCTTTTTGAGCATAGCCTTGCTTTTGTGCGCTTTGGTGCTTGTTTTTCCGCGCTTTGTCGAGCTTGTCTTTGGCGTAAAGGTTGATTTAAGCGTGTTTGCAAGGCTTGATGAAAGGATAAGAACCGCTATAAGTGAGTTTTTCGGGGGCAAAGAAACGAGCGATGAGCCTAAAATCAAGCAAGAAATCGACAAGCAAGATGAAGCCATTTTGCAAGATGAGCCTTTAAGCGATGAAAATGCCGAGTTTGAAAGCGAAGTTGAGCGCAAAATAACGCCCCAAAAGCCCGCACAAGCTGAATTTCCTAGCGATGAAAGCGAAGTTGAGCTGAATTTAAGCCAGACAAATGAAATCAACGAGCGTGAAATTCCTTTCATCGAGCCTGTGAAACGCACGCAAAACGAGCCTGCGAAAGAAGATGAGTTTGCGAAAAAATACAAGCCCGAGCCAAGACGCACGCCAGATGAGATAGCTGAGGAGTTGCGCAAGCAGTTTGAGAGTGAATTTAGCCAAAGTGAGCCGAATTTCGACACGCCAAAAAGCAAGAATTTGCAAAAATTTATGAGTAAGGCTGAATTTGAAAGCGATGAGAGCATTTCATCGCCCCAAAAGCCCGCAAAGCCCTATGTGCCAGAGAAATTTTTAAAGCCAAAGGCAAGCCAAAGCGAGCCAAATTTCGACACGCCAAGCTTTGAGCGCAACCAAGTGCTAATAAGCAAAGCCCCAAAAGACGAAAGCAAGCCCTTTGAAGTCATCGAAAAAGAGCCACCGCAAAAGCCAGCTTATAGCGATGAGAGCGATGAATTCGTGCCTGTGGTGAAAGAAGTGGGCGAATTTGACGAGCCGAGCTTTCGGGGTAATTTTTCAAGCAAGGCTGCCATAAAAACGGAGATTGAGGACAACACAGCCCTTTTAAACAGCCTAGAAAAAGGCAAGATAGAGCCACCAAAGGATTTCAAACTCCCGCCACTTGACTTTTTGGTGCGCCCAAGTAATAATCATTTAGAGATAAACGAGCAAGAAATTGATAAAAAAATTTATGATTTGCTTGAAAAATTGCGCCGTTTTAAAATCGGTGGCGATGTCATCAGCACCTACACAGGTCCTGTGGTAACGACTTTTGAGTTTCGCCCGAGTGCTGATGTCAAGGTTAGCCGTATTTTAAGTTTGCAAGATGACTTAGCTATGGCACTTCGCGCCACTTCCATACGCATACAAGCACCTGTTCCTGGTAAAGATGTCGTGGGCATTGAAGTGCCAAATGAGCAAATTCAAACGATTTATCTGCGTGAAATTTTAGAAAGCGAAGTGTTTAAAACCGCAAAAAGCCCTTTAACCATAGCTTTGGGCAAGGACATAGTCGGCAACGCCTTTATAACCGACTTAAAAAAGCTACCGCACCTTTTAATCGCTGGCACAACAGGCTCTGGCAAGAGCGTGGGGATAAACGCTATGCTTTTAAGCCTGCTTTATCGCAACAGCCCGCAAAATCTGCGTTTGATGATGATAGACCCCAAAATGCTTGAATTTAGCATTTATAATGACATTCCGCACCTTTTAACGCCTGTTATCACAGACCCCAAAAAGGCTATCGTTGCGCTTTCTAATATGGTTGCCGAAATGGAACGCCGCTACAAGCTGATGGCAGAAGCGCGCACCAAAAATATAGAGAATTTCAACGACAAATGCGCCGAACTTGGCTTGTCGCCGCTGCCTTTCATAGTCGTCATCATCGATGAGCTGGCGGATTTGATGATGACGGCGGGCAAAGATGTTGAATTTTACATAGGGCGGCTTGCTCAAATGGCAAGGGCGAGCGGAATTCACTTAATCGTAGCCACGCAACGCCCAAGCGTTGATGTCGTAACGGGGCTGATAAAGGCGAATTTACCAAGCCGCCTTGCGTATAAAGTGGGGCAAAGAGTGGATAGCAAGGTGATTTTGGACGCACAAGGTGCTGAAAGTTTGCTAGGACGGGGCGATAGTCTTTTTACTCCACCAGGCACAAGCAATCTAGTGCGTTTGCACGCGCCTTTTGCGAGTGAAATGGAGATTGATAAAATCGTAGAATTTTTAAAGGCGCAACAAGCTGTGGAGTATGATGAAAATTTCTTAAAAGATAGCTCAAATGCTAGCAACGCTGGCAACTTTGGGGGCGAGAATTTAGACGGCGAGGGTTTAGATGAGCTTATCGAGCAGGCAAAGGCTGTGATTTTAGAGGATAAAAAAACCAGCATTTCTTACTTGCAACGGCGGCTTAAAATAGGCTACAACCGCGCGGCAAATATCATCGAGCAGCTTGCGCAAATGGGCGTTTTGAGCGAGCCTGATGCCAAAGGACAAAGGGAGATTTTGTGAGTGTTTTGAGTAAAGTCAAGGCTAAATAAGGCATTTTAGACAAAGAAAAGCGATGAAAAATGATAAAAACACTCAAAATTTAAAGCACAAAGCAAGGCAAAATTCAGCTCAAAAGGCTATGAAAAATTCAGCTCAGCTCAGCTCAGCTAAAAATTTAAGCGACAAACAAAGCACAACCCATAAAAAGGCAAATTCAAACGCCTCTCAAAGCAAAAATTTAAACCCAAACGACAAGCAAAATCTTTTGCCCTTTGGCAAGCCTTTTGAGCTGAAACGCCCTTTTATCAAAAGTGTGCGCGATTATCTTCCCGTAAATGAAAGCGTGGAGCAGAGTTTTCAAGCACAAAGCGTTAAAGAACAACGCGTGCTTAAAGTTTCTATGTTGAGCGCGCTTGTTTTGGCGGTTTTTGGCGTGGGCTTTGGCGTGTGGGCGAAATCGCTGGCTGTGGTGTTTGACGGCTTTGTCTGCCTTGTGAGCGTGGGGCTTGGGGCTTTGAGCGTGGTTACTTCGCGCTACATTTACAAGGACGATGATGAGATTTTTCAGTTTGGTTATGTGCGTTTTGAGCCTATGGTAAATCTTTTCAAATCCCTTGTTCTCGTGCTTGTGTGCGTTTATGCCTTTATCAATGCCGTTTCTAGCTTGTTTAGTGGCGGATATGAGGTAGAATTTGGCGGCGTGGCGGTGTATAGCGGCTTTGCGCTGGTGTTTTGCTTTGTGCTTTTTATCTACACAAGGCAGGCGTGCAGGGCTTTGGAGTCTGATTTAATACGCGTTGATAACACCGAGTGGAAAATCGACTGCGCCCTTTATGCTGGGGCGATTGCGGCGTTTGGCTTGGTGTATTTAAGCGTGTCGCAAATTTCAGCTTTGGCGGGCGAAAATTTAGCAAATTTAAAAGCCTTAAACGCCACGACAAACGCCCTAAATTTGAGCGAAAATTTGACAAATTTAAGCACCCTTTCAAATTTATCTTTTATCCACGAATTTTGGCTTGATTTTGTGTTTTTTATTGATAAATTTTCTCATTATATCGACCCGTTTTTGCTGGCTGTGCTTTCGCTTGCCCTTTGCGTAAGCCCGCTTAAAATCGCTGTGGCGAATTTCAAGGATTTAGTGATGCTCGCCCCGCCCGCACTTGATGAGCATATCACACAACTTATGCAAGAAGTGAGCGCAAAGCACGGCTTTAAGGACTATGACACGCACACGGCAAAATCGGGGCGTTTTTTTATGGTAGAGATAAACATACTTGTGGATAGGGACTTTGCAGGCTCTGTGGCAAGCCTAGATACGATAAGAGAGGAGATAGAACAGGCTTTGGCTATACCAAGCTACAAAATTTGGCTCTCCATAAGTTTTACCACTAAGGCAAAATGGCTGTGATTTACGAAAATTTAAATTTTACAAAGCATTCTCATCAAACAAACGCTAGACTTAAAAAGCAAATTTGCCTTGAAATTCATCAAAAAAGCAAAAAATTTAATCATTTTGGTATTTATCCAAAAGCACTTTGTAGCGTTTGAAAATGTTTTCATTTGGCTCTTTGGGGGCGTTTTTGATGATGATTTTAAGCAAGGATTGTGGTATGAGATGAAAGTTCTTTTCCCACGATTCTATGGTGTTTAAAGCCATATTTCTACTGCGCGTAACGGGGCTTTGTAAGAGTGTTTCAACAAGTTCTACGCCAAAAATTTCATCAAAATCCCTCAAACCTTGCACAACCATTTCTAAATCCCTATAAGCGTTAAATTTAGAGTGCATTCCCAGCTCATCTTTTGGCTCTGTTTTCATCGTCTCTAAATCAAAACGGCTTTTTACCAGCTCGCAAAGCTCTTTGTAGCGGTGTATGTCTCTTGTTTTGCTCAGCTCATACCACTCGTTAAAGTCCTTATTTTTCAAGGCGTGCGTGTAAAATTCTCTCCAAATGTCAATGCCTAATTTCGCTGCGATTTTTCTGTGATTATAATCAAAAATGTCGCTCAAAACAAGCCCCTGCCAGTCAATGTCGCGCTCAAAGGCTATCTCACGCACCAAGGCTAAAAACTGCTCTGCGTATTTTTTCGCAAAGTCTCTTTCCTCATTTTCTGCGCTTTCTTCATCGTTTTCATCGTCTTCGCTGTAAATTTCCAAATGAGTGTTAAGGCTTAACAAAATGCGAAAGCGTTGAGCGTTCATTTGCACGCCCTTGCTGTGCGCAAAAAAGAGACTAAAAGTCTCATCATAGTCCTCATACTCGGTGATTTTATGCGGTCCGCTGCCAGAACCCATCAAGGCATCAAACATAGCAGCCGTAGCATCATAAAGCGCATCATCAAAGCCCCTTTCCTTGATAAAGCCCAGCAAATCGCCCTTTTGCATACAAAGAGGCGCGGTGTAGTTGTCGTTTATATCGCATTTGTAGCCCTCAAAAAGCAGCCACTCGCGCGTTTGCTCGTCTTTTACCTCTAAAAAATTCAGGTATTGTATCCGCCCCCAGCCCTTGACTTTTTTTATAAGCTGACAAATGATATCATTGCGCTCGTTGCGCTTTAAAGCCACAGCGACATAGTTTGCAAACTCATCAGCCAAGCCAAAAAGGCTATACAAAGATAGTTCCTCGTCATTTAAATACGAAACGCCAAGTATCGCTAAGGCTAATTTCACAGGCTCTCTATGCGTCGCCTTGTGTAAAAACTGCCCTGCTGTGATAAAGGCAATGGGCTGAATTTTGTCTTTGTTTTTAGCCTCGCACTTTAAAAGAAGCTCCAAAAAATCATCGATATACCCCAGCGTTCTGTGCGTAGTCGAAAAAAGATAAATTCGCCCCAAATACTCATCAACAAGCGCATCGTCTAAATTTGCATCGGCAAATTCACAAAACAAATCAAAAAGAATTTGAGCCTCGTTAGAATCGCTCGCCCCCATAATGCCATCAAGCATACCATCGACAAAATTCATATCTTTAAGCTGAGGAAAAAGCGTGGCAATGCTATCATCATCGGGCAGAAAGTCTTGCAAAATCCCGTCTTTGCGGTTTTGAGTTATCCACTCCAAAAGGCTCGTTTCGCCGCTGATGATTTTCTCAAAGCTTGCTGTTTGCATTTTATTTTATTTGAGGGTTTTGACAAAGTGTCCTATGCGCTTTAAGCCCTCTTCGATATTTTCAAGGCTTGTGGCGTAAGAAAGCCTAAAATACCCGTCCATTCCAAAGCCAACCCCCGGCACCACAGCAACCTTTTCACGCGCAAGCAACTCTTGACTAAATTTCATCGAGCTTTGCTCAACAGCTTTAATACTCACAAAAAGATAAAACGCCCCTTGTGGCTTATACACGCTCAGCCCTTGAATTTCGCCGATAAGCTCACAAGCCTTGTCGCGCCGCTTTTGAAACTCGCTTTGCATAAAGGCTATGTCTTTGTCTGTTTCGCCGCGAAGTGCGCAAATGGCGGCGTGCTGGACTATGGCGTTGATATTGCCCGTGCTTTGCCCTTGCAAACGCTTAACAGCGGCGTTTAACTCGGCGTTTTTGCTTGCCATATAGCCAAATCGCCAGCCCGGCATCGCTCCACACTTGCTGAGTCCATTTATCGTAACGGTTCGTTGTAGCGCATCTTCGCTCACAGCGGCAAAGGACGCGAATTCCACTCCGTCATAGCGGATTTTCTCATACATTTCATCGCTCAAAACGACTACTTTTGTGCCTTCAAGCACTTTGGCAAGCTCTTTAAGCTCTGTTTTGGAGTATATAGAGCCTATCGGGTTGTTTGGAGAGTTGAGTATAAAGAGTTTTGTGCGCGGTGTGAGTGCGCTTTTAAGCTGTGCGGGCGTGATTTTAAAGCCGTTATCTTGCAAACCCTCGATAAAAACGGGCTTTCCGCCGCTATATTTCACCATTTCGGGGTAGCTCACCCAAAAAGGACTTGGGATAATCACCTCATCGCCATCATCTATAAGGCACTGGATACACTCAAAGAGTGAGTGCTTCGCGCCTACATTAGTGATAATCTCTTTAATGTCGTAGTTTAGGGCGTTGTCGCGGTGCAGCTTGAACTGAATGGCTTCAAGCACGCCTGTTATGCCCGCGACATTTGTGTATTTGCCACAGCCTTGCTCGATAGCCTTGATAGCGGCGTTTTTTATGGTTTTAGGCGTGTCAAAGTCTGGCTCTCCTGCTGAAAAGCTGATGACATCTTCTCCGCGTGCTTTCATTTCATTAGCAAGTGCGCTAACAGCCAAAGTAACGGACTCTGATAGGATTTTGACTCTTTTGCTGAGCATTTGCACTCCTTGATTTTAGACCCGATATTATAGCAAAAAAGTTTGAATTTATGGTTGAAAATGACTAAAATTTGATAAAATCCTTTTTAAAAAAAAGTTAAATTTATGAAAGGAAACAATGCGGCTTTTAGCACTTTTTGGGCTTTTGGGTTTTGTTTTGTCGTGGCAAAAGCTCATTTTTGCGCCACTTTTTTTGCTCGTGCCCTTTTACGCGCTTTACAAAGAGAATTTTCTCATCTTGTGGGCGCGCAAAAATATCATCAAAAAAGCCACGCTCAACAAGCGCGCCCTTTTTTACCGCCTTACAGAAAAAAACACCCTTTTGCAAGCTATCGCCTTTTGCCTTGCCTTTGTGGCGACTTCATCTTTGATGCTGAATTTAATGTATGCAAACGCCCTTGATTTCATCTTTTTGTTTGTGTTTTTCCCCTTGCTTTTTTTGCTTGTTAAAGTGCTTTTGCGCTCACAATTTCGCACCAACCCTTACAACACCTTGCGCGTGGTGCTTGTAGCAGCGTTTGCAACAAGTCTTTTTTACTCATTTTCACAGCTTTTTTTTAGGCAAAATTATGAGCCGTTTTTTTATCTTAATCATTTTTTAGACACTTACAAAAGCTCGGTTTTACCGCCACTTGACGCACTTTCTCAGGCTCTTTATTTTGTGGTGGTGTTTAAAAATTTTATGATTTTTTGGCTTGAAAATTTAAGCGCAAAATGCTTGATATTTGGGCTTGAAGTGCTGAATTTCTTTGTGCTTTGCTCATCTTTTGCCCTGCTTTGTTCTTTTGTGTTAAAGGACAAGAAAAGCACTATTTTTTGGCTTTTTGCAAGTGTTTTGAGCCTGCTTTTTTATGAAGAAAGCGTAAATGTCAAGCCAAAATACCAAGAAAGGATTTCAACATATTTGCAAAATATGCAAAGTCCGTTGTTAGAGCAAAATTTAAGCGCGGTGCAAGAACAAAACGAGCTTTACAAGAAAAATTTGGCTAAATTCAAAGAGCTTTTAAACAAAAATGCCTTTGAGATTAGCATTTGGTGGCTTTCAAGCGAAAAAGATGAGCTTAAAAAGTCCTTGCAAAAGGCTTTGCCGTGAGATTTGATAAATTTGTGGCTTTAAGGCTTGGCATTTCGCGCAACAAGGCGTTAGAATTTATCGAAAATGAAAGCGTTTTGCTTAATGATAAATGCTATAAAAGCGCCTTTGAAGTGCGAAATTTATTAAAAGACGCCCAAAATTTAAGCGATGATGAGCTTTTGCGCCTAAATTTTCTCAAACTCACGCTTTTGGGCGACATTTACGCAAGCCGTGCCGCGCTCAAACTCAAAGGCTTTTTGGCTGAATTTCCCCTTGATTTAAGCGGTGCAAAGTGCCTTGACATAGGCGCGGCGGCTGGTGGCTTTACGCAGGTGCTGCTTGAAAAGGGCGCAAAAAGCGTGGTAGCCCTTGACATAGGCACAAATCAACTTGATGAAAGGTTAAAAAACGATGAGCGCGTGCAAAGCGTGGAAAAAACGGACATAAAAAGCTATCAAAGTGCTGAAAAATTTGAATTTATTTCGTGCGATATAAGTTTTATTTCGCTTAAAAATGTGCTTTGTCGCATTGATGAGCTTGCTCAAAGCCTGATTTTACTGCTTTTTAAGCCACAATTTGAAGTTGGCATTAGTGCAAAGCGCGACAAATGTGGCGTTGTAAAAGATGAAAAAGCTATCATCAAAGCAAGAGCGGAGTTTGAAAAAGAGTGTGCGAGTTTGGGTTGGCTTTTAAAGGGCTTTGCGCCATCTACCATAAAAGGAAAGGAAGGTAATGTCGAGTTTTTTTACTTATACCAAAAAGCAAAGCATTGAAATGCTGGCTGTTGGCTGTTTTGATGGCTTTCATTTAGGACATAAGCAGCTTTTAAAGCATTTAAAGCGTGAAAATTCAGCCCTTTTAGTCATCGATAAATTTCAAAATGACAGGCTCGTGCCAAAAGAAAAAATGAAAGAACTTTGCGAGTTTGATTTGATTTTTGTGGATTTTAAAGAGATTAAAAATTTAAGCGCAAAGGCTTTTTTAGCGCATTTGCAGGCTGAATTTACTCAGCTTAAAACTCTTGTTGTTGGAGATGATTTTCGCTTTGGCAAGCAACGCGGAGCGGGAGCAAAAGATATAGAAAAATTAAGCTCTTTAAGGGCTATTATCGTGGCAGACTTTGAATTTAAGGGCATTAGCGTGCATTCTAAATTCATCAAAGAATGCCTTTTGCGTGGTGAATGCGAGCTTGCAAGCGAGCTTTTGGGTAGGGATTATGCGGTGTGTGGCTTACTTGAAAGCGGGCAAGGCATAGGTGCAAAGGAACTTGTGGCGACTTTGAATTTAAACACGAAAAATTATTTTTTGCCAAAAAATGGCGTGTGGGCGAGTTTGTGCGAGATAGGGGGGCAAATTTTTAAAAGTGTAAGCTTCATAGGGCTTCGCTCAACGGATGGGAAATTCAGCGTTGAAAGCCACATTTTAGATGAAAAATTTGATTTAAAACTCAAAAAAAATGAAAAAATCACGCTCATTTTTAAGAAATTTTTACGCGAAAATAGGCATTTTGATGATTTAAATTTGCTTAAAAAGCAAATTCAAAAAGATTGTCAAAACGCCCAAAAATGCTTAAAGGACACACAATGAAAGATGAAATTTTTAAACAAAAAGTGCAAAAGCAGTTTGAATTTGATGAAAAGGTGGCAAGCGTTTTTGATGATATGATAAGCCGTTCAGTGCCTTTTTACAAGGAAAATTTAAGGCTTATCGTGGCTTTGGTGGCAAAGCTTGGGGCGCAAAATGCGAGTATTTGTGATTTGGGCTGTTCTACGGCGAGCTTGTTGCTTGAATTTTGGCGACAAAATGCAGCTTACAAGCTTGTAGGCGTGGATAACTCGGGCGCGATGATAGAAAACGCACGCAACAAATGCGCCGCCTTTGGAGCGAAAATCGATTTTTTTGAAAGCGATTTGAGCGAATTTGACTTTGTAAAAAGTGATATTTTCATCGCTAATTACACCTTGCAGTTTATCCGTCCCCCGCAAAGACAGGCTTTGGTGCGAAAAATTTATGAAAATTTAAACGAAAAGGGCTTTTTTATAATGAGCGAAAAAATTCTTTATGAAGATGCTCTTTTGGCGAAAAATATCATCGAAATTTACGCTGATTTTAAACACGAGCAAGGTTATACGCGCCTTGAAATCGCCAAAAAACGCGAGACGCTTGAAAATGTGCTTGTGCCTTACAGCGAAAAGGAAAATTTGGCTATGCTTGAAAATGCGGGCTTTACAAAGGTGCAAAGCTTTTTTAAATGGGCGAATTTTGAAAGCTTTATCGCGTTTAAATGATGGACTTTCGTGGCTTTGCTGTGAATTCTGTGATTTTGCGGTGAAAATTAGTGGCTTTGTTATGAAAGGCTATAATTTTCTGTGAATTTGTGATGAATTAAATTTAATGGCTTTGCTGTGAATTTATTGTGAATTAAATTTAGCGACTTTGCTGTGAATTTTGTAGCTTTGTTGTAAGTTTTGAGTAGCTTTTTGGGCGTGCTTTTGTGCTGTCTCATCAAATAAACTGCAAAGCAAACACAAGCGTGCCGCAAAACAAGGATTTTGGTAGGTTAGATTTTCTTTGTGGCTTGCAAGGCGTAGCCGCAGCAAAAAAATCGAACATTGTCATTTTGAGCGGAGTGCGTTAGCACAAAGCGAAAAATCCAAAGAATTCAAAACACACTTTAAATTTTATGGATACTTCGCTGCGCTCAGTATGACAAGATAGGTCAGTATGACAAGGGTTTTGTCATTTTGAGCCTTTTACAAAAAGGCGAAAAATCCACGCTTTAAAGGTGTAATTCACACTTTAAATTTATGGAAAGATTTGAGTAAAACTACATAAGGCATAGCTAAAAGGCTATGCTTTTGACAAATTTTGTGTGTTTGCTGTGTAAGTGGCGATTTGCATTTGCTGGCAAATCCTTTAAACTCTGATTTATTTTAATTTGTTAGAATTTGCTTTCAAAGATATTTTAAATGCGTTTTAAGGAAGCATTTATGGTAACAAGACATAAATTTTTTTCGTCAAAGCACCTAAAAACAGCACTTTGGTGCTTGTTCGCACTCACTTTGTCGCTACACGGCAAGGATTATGCCCTTGATAAAAGCTCAAAAATCGGTTTTGAGATAACCAAATACGCCATTTTAAGCGTAGATGGGCTTTTTAGGGAGTTTAGCGGACGTTTGGAGCTTGATGAAAGCGGTAAAATCACTGCTTTGCAGATACAGGCGTTAAGTGCTTCTGTCTCTACGGGTAAGGCAAAGCGCGATAAATTCGCCAAAGAGAAATTTCTAAACGCCGCACAGCACAAATTTGTAGCCCTTTCTTTCATTTCATACACGCCCACACGCAGTAAAGGTGGCAAGCAAGAGGGCAAACTCATCGCAAAGCTCACTCTACAAGGCAAATCCAAAAACATAGAGTTTCAAAGTCGCCTTGACACGAGTCAAGCCACGCCCAAACTCACGCTCACGGGTAAATTCAACTCAGAGGACTTTGGCGTTCAAAGCTCTTTTGCTCGCTCAAATGAGGTGCATTTGATTTTAGAGACTAAATGGCTGGCGCAGTGAGTGGGCTTTGTGGGCAAGCTAAATGCAAGCAAAAGCTCTCTAAACGCCTAAATTTAGCGCAAAACCGCAAGCTACTTGTGCTTTTTTTTGTGCTTTTTGATTTGTGCTAAAAGGGCTTTTTTCACAAACTCGCTTTTTTCTTCGGCATTTGTGATAAAGTCATTAAAAAAGGCGCTGATTTTAGCCAGCTTTTTTGTGTCCGCACTTATGGTGATGACGCCAAGCGTTAGGCTTTTTTGCCCGCTTTTTGCGCTTGCTTTTTGAGCGTTTTTTAAAGCCTTTTTGTTTGCCTTTTTGCCCGCTTTTTCAGCCTTTTTTTGCGTGGCTTTTTGGGGCTTTAAGGGAGCGTTGTTTTTGGGCTTTGCAAAGGTGCTTTTTGCGGACTTTTTCTTTTGTGGATTTGCGCTCTTTGTCGCTACGCTAGCACTTTGCGCCTCTTTGATGATGGCTTGTGCCTTGTGGCTGTTTTCGAGCTTGTCGATTTTTGAAATTTTGTCTTTCATTGTGTTTCCTTTGTGGTAAATTTGGCTTTATCGCTTTGAGCTAAAAGCCCAAAAGCACGCATTTAAGCACGCAAACACGCCCAAAGGCTCATTTGCAAGGCTAATGCTCGCTTTTTGATTTAGAATTTGAAATGTTAAATGGCAAATTCACACTCATCGCAAATTCGGCAAAAAACTCTTCAAATTCAACCCTAGCTTTGGTGTCGCTGTATTCTGTGATACCTAAGCCCTCGCTAACCGCTCTTTTGTAGGCGATTCTGTCTTTTAAAACGCCGTCAAGCAAGAAAAAATCGTCCTTCAAACTAAGCTTGTGCTGAATTTGCTCAACGCCCTTTTTGTAATCAAGCAAATCCTTATCCAAAAAGACATTTGTGCTGATTTTGTTCATCAAAATGCAAATTTTCATATCATCGTTGATATCTTTGATTTGCGTGATGGTTTGCAGCATCGTTTCTAACACGGCTGCGTCAAACTGAGACGCCGTGCTTGGCAGTATAACAGCATCTGCGTAAAGCATAGCCTTGCGCGACTCTTGGCTGTCAATGCCTCCCGTGTCGATGATGATGAAATCATAAAGCTCGATAAACTGCTTTAAGGACTCGGCGATATTGCCCGTGCGGTTTGAGAGCGCAAAATGTGGCAAATCCCCGTCCGCCTTGTCCTCGCGGATATTTGTAAAACTCTCTATGCTTTTTTGCGGGTCAGTGTCCATCACAAGCACCTTGCCAAGCCCTAGTAACTTGATGGCAAGATTGACTACGACCGTGCTTTTGCCACTGCCGCCTTTTTGGTTCGCCACGGTGATGATATAGGCTTGCTTTTTACTCATTTTCGCCCCTTTTGTGTCGCATTATAACAAAAATTTATTTATAAGTTTCTTAATTTTTGTTTATTTTGCCTTTAAATTCAGCCCTACTTGTCCGAATTTAAAAAGTTTTTGAGTCTTTCGTGCAAATTTGTTTGACTAAAATCGTTGATTTTTTCGACAAATTTACCCCTTTCATCAAACAAATAAAGCTCGTTGCTGTGCGCCACTGAGTAAATCATCGCTGAGTTTGGCAAAGGCACTTTCTCATAAATAGCCCCATACCGCTTAGCCACTTGCGACAAAGCCTTTTCATCATCGGCGATTAGGGCTGTGGCGTTTGGATAAAAGTAGCGAAGCCACTCGTTTGTGGCGTTTATATCACTATCTCGCTCAGGGTCAAGTGAGATGAAAAGCAAATAAGCCTTGTCATTTTCTAGGCTTTTTAGCTCGCTTGACACAAGCGCAAGCGTGGCAGGGCAGACATCAGGGCAAAAGGTGTAGCCAAAATACACGATGAGTTTTTTGCCCGCAAAGTCCTTTAAGCTCACTTTTCCAAACTCTGAATTTAAGCTAAAATCATAATTTTCCCCGCAAGCACTCACCAAAAACGCCACAACAAAGGCGCACAAAATGCGAAAAAATCTTTTCATTTTTATCCTTTTTTAGTGAATTTTTTCAAAATTCTTAAATTTCACAGCAAAAATTTATCAAAATTCTACTCAAAATTTAAAGAAATTTTATCTTTTTATATCAAAATCAAAATAAAAATTTATAGGCTTTTTGCCGTTAAAAAATTCCACGCGAAAGCGCATAGTGTCTATCACGCAAGCACTTGGCACGACAGCAGCCTTGTAAGAGTTTGCACTTGTTTTTTTAAAAGTCGGCACGACATCGCCCATATACATATTTAGCCCATAAATGCGGGCATTTAGCTCACTAAAATCGCCCAAATTCTCAACCACAAGCTCATTTTCAACAAGTGCTTGCACGGGCTTTTCTTTAAATTCTACTTGCACTTTTTGCCCATTAAATTCATACTCACAGGGCTTTTCGTTTAAATCACAAGCCAGCAAAGGAAGCTCTTTGATAAGCTCCCTACGCTTGTTTTGTGGCTCATTATCAAGCACAAAAAACGCGCCCACAACGAGCAAAAGTGCTACGAAAAAAGCAAAAAGCAGTTTTTTCATTGCATACAAGGGGCTTGCGTGGCGTTTTGGCAAGGTCCCATTCCGCGTCCTTTGCCTTGTCCGCGTCCTTGTCCGCGCATTTGCCCTTGCATTTTGGCGTGTCCCATTCCTGTCATTTCAATGCTCTCAATGTCCTTGAAATTCAAGCTCTCGCCGTTGTCAAATTCAAGCGTTAGGCTCACTTTGGTGTCCTTTTTAACGGGCTTTTTGATACCAAAGAGCATTATATGCTCCGCCCCGCTCATCAACTGCACGCTGGACTTTGCTTTGATGGTGATTTTTGGCACTTTCACCATAGTCATCTTTTCGCCCTCATACACCACAGTGTGAAGCTCGACTCTATCGCTCAAATCACTCTTTGCGCCTACAAGGGCTATGTCCTTGTCGCTGTTGTTAGCGATAGTGAGAAAAATAGCCGTATTTTGCGCCTTTGGCGGGGTTTGCTTGACGGCTATGTCGCTCACTGCAATGTCTGCTGCAAAAATAGCGCTCGCAAAAAGCGCAACACTCACAAAAATCTTTTTCATTTTGTGTCCTTTCTGTGTGAAATTTGGATTTGTTCTTGTTTGGCAAGTTTGTTAAGCTCTATAAAATAGCACTTTGCAAGGCTTTGCCACTCAAAAACATAATAACATTTTAGCAAAAAAGTGTCAAGGAAATGTGAATTTGTTACATTTACTTCACACGCTGTTTTTTAGGCGGTTTTGGCACTTCTTTGCTCTCAATCTCGCTGAAATTTAAGCTCTCGCCGTTGCTAAATTCAAGCGTTAGGCTTATTTTGGTGTCAGCTTTGATTTGATTTTTAATGTTAAAAAGCATTATATGCTCGCCGCCCGGCTTTAACTCCACGCTTGAACGCGCGGGGATAGTGATTTTACTCACGGGCGTCATCAGCACTTTTTTGCCTTTCATTATGTGCGTGTGAAGCTCGATTCTGTCGCTTAAATCGCTCTTTGCGCCAAGCAAATCAATGTCCTTGTCGCTGTTGTTGGTGATTTTCAAAAAAACCGCCGTAGCCCTTGCATTTGGAGCAGTTTGCTTGACGAAAATGTCGTTGATTTCAAGCTCAGAGCTAAAAAGAGCGCTTGCAAAAAGCGCTAAACCCACAAGAATTTTTTTCATCTTTTGCCGTCCTTTTTTGAATTTCGCCCCAAATTTTAGCGCATTTGAGTAAAAATTCAGCGCACAAGATAAATTTTTGTGTGATTTTTTACGCTAAATTTAACTTTTTTGTATATAATCACACTTTTTTAAAGGATACAAATGAAAAAACTCTTACTCATTTTGCTCGCTGCACTTGGCGCAAACGCCCAAAATCTCGCGCAAATTTATCTCAATCAAGGGCTAGAAGCCGTAGGCATAGAGCTTGAAAAACAGCTTGCAAACAAGGACTTTTGGCTTGACGAGTTAAAAGACAAAAACCTTTCGTTAGGGTATTATGACAGCGAGACAGCCATAGTGCTGACAAACAAAACAAACAAGAGCTTTCAAGTTTTTTTCTACAAAAATGGCAAATTAAGCCGCGAATTCAACGAAAAAGTCGGCGTTACAGGGCTTATGGGCGACAAGCAAGTGCAAGGGGATTTGAAAACGCCTGTGGGCTTTTACGAACTTGGGACGAAATTCAAGCCAGAAGACCAGTATTATGGGGGTTTAGCCTTTGCGACAAACTACCCAAATTTGCTTGATAGAGTGCAGGGCAAAACGGGCAGCGGCATTTGGATACACGGCTATCCGCTTGATGGCGAGCGGCTTGATGAAGTAAAAACGCGCGGCTGCATAGCCCTACACAACAAGACTTTGCGCGAATTTGAAAAGGTTATTGAAAAGCACGGCAAAACCTTTGCGATGACAGAAGAAAAAGAAGTAGTGCGCACAAACGCCGATGAAATCGCCGCTTTGATGGCAGCACTCTTTGCGTGGAAAGACAAATGGACACAAAGCGACATCAAAGCCTACCTTGAATTCTACGATGAAAAGGACTTTCGCCGCTTTGACAAAAAAGATTTTAAAGAATTCGCCGCGATGAAAGGGGCGATTTTTTCAAAAAAAGAAAAAAAGACGATAAAATTTTCCAGCATTAACATAAGCCCATACCCCAACATAAAAAACGAAAAAATGTTTCGCATAGCCTTTTATCAGGATTATTACACTAAAAATCATCAATTTCGCGGCAACAAAACACTCTATGTCAAACTTGACACGGCGGGCAAGATGAAAATCCTTGCAGAGCAGTAATGGCACTGATTACACTTGACAAAAAAGCCTACGAGCGCAACCTTTCGCTCATCATCGACAAGGCAGGCGGTGCGAGCCAAGTCATTTGCGTGATGAAAAACAACGCTTACGGACACGGCATAGAGCTTATAGCCCCGCTAGCAAAGCAAATGGGCGTGGAATTCATCGCCCTAAAAAACGAAAGCGAAGCCCTTTTTATGCAGGGCTTTTTCAAAAACATACTCATTTTATCACACCACCCAAACGGCGCAGAAAAGGCTGAATTCATATACGCACTCAACGCAAAAGACGATTTAGCAAGGCTTAAAAGCGGCACGCGCGTTCATCTTGCCATAGACACGGGAATGCACCGAAACGGCGTTTTTGTAAGCGAGCTTGAAGAGCTTTTTGACAAGGCAAAACGCCACAACATTTACATAGAGGGGCTTTTCACGCATTTTGCCTGTGCTGATGAGCTTGATGGGCGGTATTTTGCGCAAAAGCAAATCTTTGAAGAAGCCAAAAAAAAGGCGTTAAAGCTCAGCTCACAAAGGCTTATCTTTCACTCACACAACTCAGCCGCGCTTTTTCGCTGTGAAAAACTGCCCGAAAACGAGCTGTGCCGCGTGGGTTTAGCGCAGTTTGGATACAATGAATTTTGCGCTGAGTTAGAGCCTGTTTTGAAACTCTACGCGCACAAACTCAGCGCACGCACGCTTAAAGCGGGGCAAAGCGTGGGTTATGGCGGCGCATACACCGCTACAAAGGACATTCAAATCGCCGTGTATGATTTAGGCTATGCTGACGGGCTTTTTCGTTATGATGGCAAGGGAATTTTAGAGTTAAATGAGCGCACAAAGGACGGCAAAAAGGCTTGTTTGCTTGGGCGAATGTCAATGGACAGCTTTTCTTGTGCGGATTTAGGCGAGCGCGTTTGTGTCTTTGATGATGCAAGAGTGTGGGCGAAATTTTTTGACACCATAGAGTATGAAATCCTAGCCAAACTCTCGCCCTTTATCCCAAGAGTGCTTGTTTAGTCGATAAATTCAGCCCACAACTTGCAAAAATTCACGCAAAGCCCCTAAAAACTCCCGCTTACACTTACATAAAATGTCCGCCCGGGAGCATTGACATAGCTAGCAGTGGTAAGGGCATCAACGTGAGAAGCGCTGATATATTCGCTGTATTCTTTGTCAAAAACATTATCCACGCCGAATTTAAGCGCGAGTGTTTTGTTCCACGCGATTGTCGCGTATAAATCAGCCACCGCAAAGCCAGCCTTTTCAGAATCCAGCGCAAACTTGCTTCGGCGGGTTTGTTTCGCAGCAGCACGGCAACTTACGCCCACATTCCACTTGCCAAAGCCAGCCGCGCCCTCATAATCCAGCGCAAACTGCCCTTCAAGCGGGCGCACTTGATAAAGCGGTTGTTTGTTTGTGGTGTCCTCGCCGTAGTTATACCAGCCATTCAAGCGAACGCCCAGCCCACGCCACAAATTCGCCTCCAAGCCCAGCCTTGCTATGTAAAGCTGCACATCGGCGTTGCGAAACACTATATTGCTTCCTGTGATTGTCTTATCGTAGCTGCCGTCCTTTGGGGCATTGACAAAAAAGTCCTTTGCCATATCGGCTAAAAACGAACCGCTCACACGCAACCCAAAGTCATCGCTCGCCCCAGCATCGGCTGAATTTTCCTCATCACTAACAACAGCTTGCGGTTTCAAATACCCGCCAAAACTCTCGCTACCAAGGCTAAATTCTAGCCTAGCGCGGTTGTGGCGTGATTTTTTGAGAAAAGGATTTCCCGTTGAGCCGTATCGTTGATCCACATCGCCGATGACTTCTATGCTTTGCAAATCCACCGCTAAATTGTGGCGTGAAGTTGGCGCAAATTCATACCTTGTTGCCACGCTTGCGCCGTGTTCGATATTTTTATCAGCCATCGATTCGCCAAAATAGCTGTTAAAAAGCTCACGCGGAGTGATTGTTCCGCCTGTGGCAGGATTTAGCACCGCTCCGTCTGCTTCGCGCGCCTTGCTCCAATTATAAGCGTATTCTGCGCCTAAATTCAGCTTGTGAGCCGTTGCAAACTGCCACGAAAAAGTCTGCGCCACTTGCAACTCACGCACTACCGCACGAGGCACTACCCACGCAGTCTGCACGCCCGCAGGGCTGAAAGTTCTCACATTTTTATCATCAGAAGCATAAGTCAAACTCGTTTGGCTGTGATAATCCTCAGCAAAATCAATGTCGTATTTTGACCCAGCATTGACAAACTGCCTATCGATACGAAGCGTTGCCCCAAGACCATCTCGCAACGAGTCATTGTCCCCACGCCTTGAAATGTCGATGAGCTGCGCCCACGCGCGAAGTGTGTTTGAGTCATCAGCCTGTCCCAAGCGATAATCCGCACGCCCAAAATACCGAGTCGTGCGGAGTATGTCCATTCCCAAACTATGAGGTTGCCTGTCATCAAGTAGATTATCATACACAAAAGTCGCGCGCAAGTCATTCTCAGCGTTTGGAGTCCAGCCTAGCATAGCTTGTGTGCTGACGCGTTTGTAGCCAAAGGCGTTGTGAGTGTTGTCGCGTTCGCCGATTTTGTATCCGCCTCCGTCTTTGTAATCGCCCGCATAAGTATAAAAGCCAGCAAGCGTGCCGTAAAACTCACTCGTGCGAAATTTCCCCAGCAACGCCCCATAACCTGTCGTGCCGTAAAGCCCTGTGGTAAAGTGCAGCGGAGTGTTTGCGTTGTGCAGTTCGTTCGCTACGCTGTGTTCGTTGGAGCGCATAAGGCTACTGCCGTCAAACTGATTTTCTGGGCGTGTCATTAGCACCTTTTGAAACATCACAAAGGGCGGCGGATTGAAACTCGCGTGTGGCGGGATTTGAGACGCAGCTGCTAGCGGCGTGGTGTTTGGTGCGGCGTTTGCAGCGGTAAAAACAAGCAAGCTTGCACAAGCAGTGCGAGCAAGAAAAGGTAGATTTTTCATAAGTATCCTTCTAAATTTAATGCACGGCGCGAAAGGCTTTATCATAAAAAGCCATTCGCACGCGGTGAAATGGTAAATTGAGCGTAAATTTCACGCAAAATTCACGCAAACGCGAAAATCACGCAAAAAATTCACGCAAATTCACAAATGCCTAAATTTAAGGCACAAAAACGGGCTTTGCTTTCAAAGCCCGTTGTGATAAAAAGCTCAAAAAAGCCTTTTAAACTACTTGCTAAAAGCCTTCTTTAAATCAAAAGGAAAGGCTTGATAGCCCATCGCGTCAAAGATTTGTATCTCCACAGCTGGGTCTTTTTCGGGCGCGTTTGCCTTTGGATTCCACTTAAATTCGTTGATAAAAGGCTTTGGCGCACCTGATGGCTGTCCTGTGGCTATGTTAAAGCTCATTCCAGCAGTCGCGCTATATACCATTACTGAATTTGTCTCGGGGATAAATTCGGTAATGCAAGTAACGGGCGAATACCACGCATTGCCGCGGTTTTTGCCATACTCCCAAATTTGCTCGATAGTCATTTTCTTTTGGT
>UQBJ01000031.1 GCA_900539255.1 uncultured Campylobacter sp.
TGGCTTGCGCCTTGCAACCCGTTGGGTCGCCTTTTGCAAAGGCTCAAAATGACAAAAATGCGCCGTCATTGCGATAGCTGATAAGCTCGTGGCAATCCAAAAAACGCTAAATTTCAAAGCCTTTAAATGAAATCTACAAAATTTTTCAAAATTTTTCTCAACACTTGGAAAAAATTCAACTTGAAAAGGCTATAATCTACAAATCAGTTTTAAAATTCAATTTTTTGCCCTTTGTGAGAAAAAATTTAGGAAAATTTTGAAATGTGATGAAAATTTCATAAATTTAAAAAAGGACGAGCCTTTGAGGGCAAATGCTGTAAATTTAGTGATTTTTACAAACGCTTTGTGTCATTTTAACGCAACGCCTTTGAGCGTGGTGGTGCTTGCGCCTTGTGCGTGGGGCGAAAATTTAGCGTGCGGTGTCGCGTGGCAAGGCGTGCTTTTGGGGCGCAATAGTGTGTGTCAAGGCGCGCTAAATTCAGCAAAGCGCAACACAGCAAATTCAGCTTGGCAGGTGTTTGCGGGCGAAGCAGGCAAAGCGAAAATGGGGCAGTGTTTGGGCGGGGGACTTCTCTCTCTCTCTCTCTCTCTCTCGTTGCTCGCACTTTTGGCACACCTTTGGGCTAAATTTAAAAGGCTTTTTTACTCATTTCATCATATTTTCATCTCATCTTATCATAAATTTTTCTTATTTCATCGCGGTTTTATCTCGTATTTTTGTAGCTTTTTCTCATCTTTTTATAATTGCCTTTCGTTTTATCATAGTTTTAACTCATCTTTTTACTTACAAAAGGTATTTTTTAGGGCATTGTGCTTTTTTGAAATTTTTAAACGCTTCGTTTTTAGGCTTTTTGCGCTCATCATTGCAAGCCGTTTTCGTAAAAACGGCGAATTTTGTCATTTTGAGCGTAGCGAAAAATGACAATATGGATTTTTTGCTAGGTTTGTTAATCATAAGTTTAAGATTTTTGCGTATAGTTGTTTGTAAATTTAGATACAAGGCGCTTACAATGACAAATGATAATCTAAAAACACTCAATGATTACGCCAAGGGGCAGCTTGGCGTGCTGAAAGTTGCCTTGCAAACGCAAGATGAAGCGCTGATAAAATACCAACTTAGCAAACTCAAAGTCGCCAGCGAGTTAAGCGAGCTTTGCTCGCTTGTCGAAAAGGGCGCAAACGCCCAAGTCTTAGCGATGATAGATGAGTTGTTGGCTTTTAAGGTGAGTGAAAAGAGTGAATTTGATGATGAGTGGTTTGCTCGGCTTGTCAAGTGGGCTGATGATAATAAAATTGCGGCTGATAATTTTCCAAGAGAGAAAGAAAGGCTCGTAAAGCTCAAAGAGCTTGATTTGTTGAGTGGTTGCGATTTAAAATCCTTGCCCGATGAGTTTGCGAATTTGCAAAGCCTTGAAAAGTTAAATTTAGTGTGTAATAAATTCCAAGAATTCCCAAAAGCACTTTGTAAATTGCAAAATCTTAAAGAGCTTATTTTGTGGAATTGTGATTTAGAATACTTACCTAATGAGTTTGCAAATTTACAAAACCTTGAAGAGTTGATTTTAGCTCGTAATAAATTCCAAGAATTCCCAAAAGCACTTTGTAAATTGAAAAATCTTAAAGAGCTTAATTTGTGGAATTGTGGTTTAGAATACATACCTAATGAATTTGTAAATTTACAAAGCCTTGAAAAGTTAAATTTATGGGGTAATAAATTTAAAGAATTCCCAAAGGTTATCAATACACTTAAAAATCTTAAAGAATGTGATATAAAAGAAGCTGATTTTCAAGCGAAAGAGAACTAAAAAAATTTACAACTTTGACAAACCAAGCAAAAAGGGCAAAAATGAAAAGGTATTATGGTAAATTTGGTGGGCAGTTTGTGCCTGAAACGGCGATGAGCGCGCTTTATGAGCTAGAAAGGGCTTATAAAAAAATCGCTTTTTCAAAGGATTTTAAAAACGAGCTAAATGAGCTTTTAGCGCACTATGTGGGGCGTCCTTCGCCGCTTTATTATGCGAAAAATTTAAGCGCGCATTATGGTTTTGAGATTTATCTTAAACGCGAGGATTTAAACCACACAGGCGCGCACAAAATCAACAACGCCCTAGCACAAGCACTTTTAGCCAAATATATGGGCAAAAAGAAAGTCATCGCCGAGACAGGTGCTGGACAGCACGGGCTTGCTACTGCAACGGCTGCGGCACTTTTGGGGCTAGAATGTGAAGTGTTTATGGGCGCGACAGACGCACAAAGACAGGCTTTAAATGTCTATAAAATGAAATTGCTTGGCGCAAAGGTGCGTGAGATAGAAACAGGCTTAAAAACGCTCAAAGAAGCCACGACAGCAGCTATTCAAGCGTGGGTAGCGCAGATAGAAAGCGTGTTTTATGTCATCGGTTCAGCCGTTGGTCCTTATCCTTACCCGCAAATTGTGGAGCATTTTCAAAGCGTGATAAGCAAAGAGCTTAAAAAACAGCTTAAAAAATTTGGCGTAAAGCCTGATGTAATCATCGCTTGCGTGGGCGGCGGGTCAAACGCTATCGGTGCTTTTTATGAGTTTTTAAAGGACAAAAAAGTTCGTCTCATCGGTGTAGAAGCGGGCGGGCTTGGCGCAGATACGCCTTATCACGCTGCTACGCTCACAAAGGGGCGAGATGGCATCATACACGGAATGAAAACAAAGGTCTTACAAGATGAGCTTGGCAACATTTTAAGCGTGCATAGTATATCGGCGGGGCTTGATTATCCGGGCGTTGGTCCCATTCACGCTCACTTGTGCGAGAGTAAAAGAGTGGAGTATTATGCGGTAAGTGATGATGAGTGTATCAATGCTTTAAAGCTGCTTTGCGAAAAAGAAGGCATAGTCCCTGCGATAGAAAGTGCGCACGCTTTGGCGTATTTGGAAAAACTGCGCCTTAAAAAAGGCTCTGTGGTAGTGGTAAATGTCTCAGGGCGTGGAGATAAAGATATGCACACCATACAAGGCTATGAGAAAGGACGAATTTATGGCTAATTTTGAGTTTAAAGACAAGGCAAATGTCGCTTACATAGTGGCTGGGTATCCAAATTTAAATTTAACGAGCGAATTTTTGGCGCGCCTTGATGAGAGTAAAATCGATATTTTGGAAATCGGTATCCCATACTCTGACCCCATAGCCGATGGAGAAGTGATTTTTGAGGCTGTTTGCAAGGCTTTGAGCGGCGGAGCGGACATTCACAAGGTGTTTGAGCTTTTAAAGAGTGTGAAAACTACCAAAACGCTGGTGTTTTTGGTGTATTATAATCTCATCTTTTCTTATGGGCTTAAAAAATTCGTGGCAAAGGCTAAAAGCGTGGGCATTAGCGGGCTTATCGTGCCTGAGCTGCCTTATGAGGAAAATGAGGAGCTTTTTAAAGAGTGTCAAAAAGCTGGCATTGCGCTTATCCCGCTTGTAAGCGTAACCACAAGCGAGGAAAGGCTTAAAAAGATTTTAAGCCGTGCAAGTGGCTTTGTGTATGCGCTTGCAAGCGTTGGCATTACAGGGGGCAACCAAATGGCGCAGGGCAAGCTTGAAAATTTAGTAAAACGCATAAAAAAGCACACGAATTTGCCCGTTTTTGCTGGCTTTGGCGTAAAAACGCACGCTGATGTGCTGGCGTGTAAAAAAGTAGCCGATGGCGCGATAGTTGGCACTAGCGTGGTAAAAGCCTTTGAAAGCACAGATTTGGGGCAAATTTTGCAAAAAGTCGATGAGCTATTTTAACTCATCAAGGCTTGATGATGAGTTTGGCTCGTGCTTTGAATTTAGCCTTTTTGCGCGAAAATTTGCACTATTTTTTTGGGGCGTTTTTGCAAGATAAACTTTGGCGAAATTACAAAGAATTCTTTGTGCTTTTTGCGCTTTGTGTTTGTATTTTTGCCTTTAATGTGAGTTTAGAGTGGCTTAAATTTAAGGATTTTAAAGAGCAAAAGCACCAAAGTTTAGAAAGCGTGCGCGTGCTGCAAAGCTACGAAAAGGTGGGCAAAAAAGGGCGCAAATACCGCGTTTTAAAGCTTGCTGGAAAGGATTTTAGCTTTTACACCACGACAAAGAGTGAAGCGCAAATTTATCGTCATCAAAGCCTAAATTTACGCGTGATTACCACAAAGGTGAGCTTTAAGGATTATCTAAGCAAAAATTTTTATATGCCAAGCTATGATTTGAGCATAATTGACAGCACAAAAAGCCCGCGAAACGCTATCATCTCATACTTTTTAAGCCAACACCAAAGCGAAAAGATACAAGAATTTTACGGCGCGCTCTTTTTCGCCCTGCCCGTTTCGCGTGAGTTGCGAGTGGATGTGAATTTTTACGGCATAGCCCATCTCATCGCTATTAGCGGCTATCATATCGCCCTTATTTTTTCGCTTGCTTTTTTTGCCTTAATGCCACTTTATGGCTTTTTTCAACGCCGATTTTTCCCTTATCGCAACGCTAGGTTTGATTTGAGCGTGCTGATTTTTGCTTTTTTGCTGTGCTATGCTTATTTACTAGGCTTCGTGCCAAGCTTTGTGCGCTCACTTGTAATGGCACTTTGGGGCTTTTATTTACTCATCAAAAATGTCAAAATTCTCTCTTTCATCAACCTTTTTTTTAGCGTGTTACTCTGCCTTGCGCTCTTTCCGCAACTTTTATTTAGCGTGGGTTTTTTGTTTTCGGTGATGGGCGTGTTTTTTATTTTTTTGTATTTGCACCACTTTGGCAAAGCGTGGCGAGCTGGCTTTTGGGGCAATTTTTTCAATGTCCTTTGCCTAAACATTTGGACCTTTTTTGCGATGATTTTGCCTGTGTTGCACTTTTTTCCGCTTGTTTCTTTTCAGCAAATTTTAGCCATTTTTTTAAGCGCGGTTTTTGTGCTGTTTTATCCTTTGGCTTTAATGCTACATTTGCTAGGCTTTGGCTGGCTTTTAGACGCGCCGTTGCTTGAATTTTTCGCTTTTAAACTTTATGGGGCGGATTTAGCCTTGCCGTTGTGGGCTTTTTTGGGCTATCTTGTCCTTGCGTTTTTAAGCATTTTTTCTAAAAGGCTCGCCCTTTTTTGCGTGGGGCTAAATTTCGTGCCTTTTATCTTGCTTTTGTGGCTGTGAAATTTACCTTGCTAAGCCCTTTTTCAACGCCCTTATCAAAAAGCGGGCGGGGTGAATGGCTGGGATAAATTTTTTGGGGATAAAAAGCGGCTCATCGCAAAGCAAAGCGCACAGATACCTTGCTGCGATGGGTGCTGTGGCAAAGCCGCGTGAGCCGTGCGCGCTGCTTAAAAAAAGGTGTGGCTCGTTTTTGGGCGACACTTGGGGTTTGTTTTTGCTCCAAAATAGGCTTTTATAGGCGTTTTTGTAGAATTTTTCATCATAAAAAGCCCCCACAATCATAAATCTGTCGCTTGAATACGAACGAAAACCAACCTTTGAGCCGATGATTTCAAGCTTTTCGTCCCCTTTTAAAAACTCTTTTATGCTTTCAATGTTGCTCTCATCATCTTTTGCGTGCGCCTTTGTGTCTTTATCAAGCCTGTCAAAACTCGCGCCGATGACTTGTAAATCCATTAAGGGCGGACAGATATAGCCCTTTGATGAGAGTGCAAAGGGCGTTTGTAAAAAGGGCTTTAAATGCGTTACCTGCCCGCGAACTGCGCTTAAATTCATCATTTCAAAGTTTAAAAAGTCCTTGCAAGCTGCTCCCATAGCATAAATGAGCGTGCCGAAGCCATTTTTTGGAGCTTTGTCCTTGAATTTTAGGCAAAATTCGCCATTTTCATAGCTAAAATTCACAAATTCATACGAAAAATAAAGCCTTGCCTTTGCCTTTTGAAAAAGTGTAGCCACTATTTCTTTGGGTTTTATGCTCATCGCATCTTCTAAAAACGCCCTATTTTCGTTAATGAAAAATAAAGGATTGTCTTTTTGCGTGGCAAAACGGGCTTTCATCGGCTCGTTGTGTGCTATTTCCACCGCTGCATTTGGCGTAAGGGCTAAAATTTGTCGGTAAAAGCGGCTTGCCTCATAAAAGGCAAATTCGCTCAATTCCCCAAGCAAAACGCCTTTTTTTAAGATGAGTGAGCTTAAAATTCCGCTTTCATTACCGCTTGCGCCCATTCCAAGTGCTGAATTTTTTTCAAACACGCTTACCTCAAAGCCTCGCAAAGAAAGCTCATAAGCTAGGCTAGCCGCAGCGATACCAGAGCCGATGATGGCGATTTTGTCATTTTTGGGTGGGCTAAAAACGCGCTCAAAATAAGCCTGAGTGTCTTTAAATTTAAGCTCATCTTGCAAATGCGCCCTTATCATCTCGCGTTTTTTAAAGCCTTTAAGTTTTTGCACCGCAAAGCCATTTGCTTTCAAAGCCCTTGCAAGCGAACCTGTGGCGCAAAAGGTATGAACGCTAGCGCCTTTTTTGCAAAGCCTTGCGACTTCTTTTATGGTGCTTTCGTCAAACATTTGGGGATTTTGCCTTGGGTTAAAGCCGTCTAAAAACCACACATCAGCCTTAAAATCAAGCTCTTTTAAGCTCGCACTTGCTTCGCCAAAAACAAGGTCTAAAAAGGCATTTTCAAAATAAAAGCGGTAAATTCCGTCCTTGCATTTAGGATACGCGCTTAAAAAAGGCTCTAAAAGCTCTTTAAATTCATCATAAAAGCCAAGTTTTTGATAAATTTCGCGTAAATGCTCTTTTTCTATGTAAAAGCCCTCCAAACTCACATAAAATAGCCTTTTCGGGCGGGTTTTAGCCTTTAAAAAACGCTTTAAGCTGAGAAAGAAATTTAAGCCTATGCCAAAGCCAAGTTCAGCGATGATAAAGCTGTTTTGTGCCTTAAATTCAAAAGCCTCGCTATACACAAAGCGGCTTTCTTCAATGCCTTGCAAGCTGTCAAAATAAATGTCTTTAAAATCAAGCGAATAAATGCCTTTGTCTTTGTAGATGAGCTTTGCTTTATTCATCGGCGTTGTTGCGGAAATAATTTTGCACGCCCAAGGCAATGCCCTTTGCTAAAAGCTCTTGGTAAAGTTTGTTTGACAGCCTTTTGCCCTCGTCATTGTGTGAGATATAGCCCACTTCTATCAGCACGGCTGGCATATCCTGCGCGCCCACAAGCACCCAAAAAGGCGCTTCGCGCACCGCTCCATCAACGACTTTGTATTTTTTACGCACGGAATTTAAAATGTTTTTTTGAATGTCTATGGCAAGGCGGTTTGAAGCGATGATTTTTTCACGGCTTAAAGCGCTTAAAAAGTTTTGTTTCAAAAAGAAATTCGCTTCTTCAAAATCCGCCTTGTTTTCAAGTGCGGCTACTTCTTTGCTGCGCTCACTTCGCGCGGGGCTTAAAAAAAAGGTTTCAACGCCCTGCATAGTCTTTGCCTTGCTTTTGTTAAAAGCGGCGTTTGCGTGTATGGAGATGAAAAGGTTGGCTCTTTTGTCGTTGGCTAGCTTTGTCCTGTCGCGCAGGTTGATATAGCGGTCTTTGGTGCGAGTGTAAAAGACTTGATAGCCCATTTTGCGTAGCTCATCGCCTGTTTTAAGGGCTATGCTTAGCACAATGTCCTTTTCAAGCAACCTGCCATCATAGCCTATCGCTCCGCCGTCCTTGCCGCCGTGTCCTGCGTCTATGACGATGACTTTGTTTTTGGTGTTGAGTTTTTTGGGTGTGCTTTTGGCTGAATTTGTGGGATTTGGCTTGGTTTTGCTTGAATTTTTCGCGCTTTTTTGGGCGTTTGTGGAGGTTTCGTCCTTGTCAAAGCTCAAAAACAAGCTCTTGCCCTCGCTTTCTTTGCTGACTTCAAATTTTGAATTTGAGCTAAACACCACGCGCACGACTTTTGGGGAATACTGAGTGATGATAATGCTGTCTTTACCAAAGGTGTAGCTTTTGCGCCCGCCGTCCAAAGCCGCTTCAAAGCTCAAAACTATGCGGTTTATACCCTTTTCTTTCATCGAAAACTGCTTGATTTCGTCCGTATCAAGCTCATCGCTTAACGCAAGCCTTATGCCATCGGTGTTTTTAAAACTTTGGAGTATGTAAAGGGTTTCTTTTGGCGCGTTTTTGGCTGAATTTGTAGCGTTTTGGGCTGGCTTTTTGGGGGTTACATTTTGTTGGGTTTGTTTTTGGGGGCTTGAATTTGGGCTTTTTGCGGGCGTTTTTTCTTTGAATTTAAGCACGAAATTTTTGCCCTCAAATTCAAGTTTATAGTCCAACTCTTTTTCTGAATTTAGCACCAAACGCGTGGTTTTGGGGTTAAACTGCGCTAGGGTGATTTTCGCATTTTTAAATTCAAAGTCCTTGCGCCCTCCATCAAGCGCAGCTTCAAAGTCAAGTATGTAGCGGTAGTTGCCCCTTTCTTTAAGCTCGATTTTGTCGATATCTTTGGCTTTGAGCGGCTCGCTAAGCCTTAAAGTAAAGGCATTTTCTTGCTTTGATGAGCTGAGCACAAAAAGGGGCTTGTCTTTGTTTGCGCTCGTTTTGCTCGCCTTTAAATTTAGGGCATTTAGCTCGTCCTCATAGACTTTGGTGTCTAAATTTAAAGCCTTTGAGCTAATGATAAGCCGCTTTAAAAGCTCTTTTTTACTCTTTTCATCGTCATTAACGACACTTTGTATGTAAAGACTTCGCAGCTGTTGATGAAATTTGCTTTTTTGCGTGGAAGTGGCGAAATTTTTGTCAAAATTTGCCAGCTCTTTCTCATACGCGCCAAAAAACATAGTGGCGCAAAGTGCGAGTGCAAGGGCTGTTTTAAGAATTTTCGCCATTTACTAGCTTTTCCATAAGCTCTTTAACGGATATGAGCTTGTCTAAACGCCAGCCATTCGCGCCTGTGAAAAACAACCCCGTGTCTTTGCGCCCAAAATACGCATCAAAAAGCCTATCGGCTATGCAGTATCCTACTTCGTTCGCGCCTTTGCCACGCCCGCAGGGCGTTACGCAGTTGCTGATACAATTTATCTTTGGTCCCATTCTTTTATCGACTAAATTCAGCAAATTTGTCCGCACTCCGCGCGCAGGATAGCCAACAGGCGAGTGGATTAGCTCTATGTCTTCTTTTTTGCAAGCGAGCAAAACGCTTTTAAATTCATCGCTTGCATCGCATTCATAAGTGCCGATAAAGCGCGTTCCCATTTGCACGCCGCTTGCGCCTAAACTCATCATCGTTTCAATGTCTTTTTTGTCCCAAATGCCCCCAGCAGCGATGATGGGAAAGTCGCCCCACTCTTTTGCCTCCGCCACAACTGACGGCAAAATGGCTTCTAATTGATAGTTTGCATCAAGGCATTGCTCATAAGTAAAGCCCTGATGTCCGCCACTCTTTGGTCCTTCAACCACAACAGCGTCTGGCAAGCGGTTGTAGCGTGTTTGCCAGCGTTTGCAGATGATTTTAAGAGCCTTTGCGGACGATACTATCGGCACGAGCGCGACTTCGGGAAAATCCTGCGTGAATTCGGGCAAATTTGTAGGCAGTCCAGCCCCTGAAATGATGACATTAAAGCCTACTTCACAAGCATCGTGGGCTATCCTTGCATAATCATTGCTCGCGCAAAGTATGTTACAACCAAGTGGTGCGTTGCCACAAACCTTGCGAGCATTTGTTATGACGGCGTTTAAGCCCTCGCGCGAGTAGAAATTCTCACTGCCATAGGGCTTAGCGTTTAGCTCTTTTTTAATGTGCGAACGATTTTCATAATACCCCGTGCCTACTGATGAGATGACACCAAGCCCGCCGTTTAAGGACACTGCGCTAGCAAGTCTGTCCCAGCTTATGCCAAGTCCCATTCCACCTTGTATAATGGGATATTTTACCTTGTGTTTGCCGATTTGTAGGGCATTGAAACTCATTATAAAACCTTTAATTTTGCGAATTTTCGCTTGCCAACCTGCAAGATATATTCGCCTTTTGTGAGCTGCATTTGCTCATCTTGCACCTTTTGCGCATTGACACTTACCGCATTTGCGGCTATGTCGCGCCTTGCCGCACTTGTAGAATTTGCAAGCTCGCACAGCACCAAAGCCTTAGCCAGCCACAAACTCGTCTCACTCGTAAATTCAGCCAGCTTGCTTGGCATTTGTTTTGCGCTATGCACTCTGTCAAATTCAGCCTTAGCACCCAAAGCGTCATCTTTTGAGCTAAAACGCGTGGCAAGTTCTAAGGCTAGCTTTTCTTTTGCTAGCTTTGGGTGAATTTTAGCTGATTTTAAATTTGCTTTCAAGTCCTTTAAATCTTGGGCTGAAATTTGGCTTAAAAGCTCATAATAACGCAGCATTAACTCGTCATTTATGCTTAAAATTTTAGCATAAATTTCGTTTGCATTTTCGCTAATGCCTATGTAATTGTTAAGGCTTTTGCTCATTTTTTGCACCCCGTCAAGCCCTTCAAGTAAAGGCATCATCATCACTACTTGTTCTTTGCCGATTTTATAGGTTTTTTGTAAATGCCTGCCCATTAAAAGGTTGAATTTTTGGTCTGTTCCGCCTATTTCTATGTCGCTTTTAAGCATCACGCTGTCATAGCCTTGCAAAAGCGGATATAAAAATTCGCTTATAGAAATGGGGCTTTGCGCCTTGTAACGCTTAGTAAAATCGTCTCTTTCTAGCATTCTAGCCACGCTAAAAGTCGATGCAAGCTCGACAATGCCAGCACTTCCTAAGTCATTAAGCCAGTCGGAGTTAAATTTTATCTGCGTTTTGTTCTTGTCAAGTATGCGAAACACTTGCTCTTCGTAGGTTCTAGCGTTTTTTAGCACTTCATTTTGTGCAAGTTTCTTGCGTGTGGTGTTTTTGCCTGTGGGGTCGCCGATTTGCCCTGTGAAATCGCCGATTAAAAACTGAACGATAGCCCCGTGCTTTTGCAAAAGCGCCATTTTGTTAAGCACTACGCTGTGTCCTAAATGCAAATCAGGCGCCGTTGGGTCAAAGCCAGCCTTTACGAAAAAATGCTTGCCCTTTTCGTAAAAGTCGCGCACTAAATTTTCAAGCCGTTCTTCATCGATGAGTTCGGCAACGCCTTGTTTTATGTCGGCTAAAATCTCTTTTAAATTCATCTTAAACCTTTCTTTTAGTTGTTGTAAGCGTCATTTAAGGAAGTAAAATCCAAGATTTTATACTGGGATTTTAGCCTTTCTTTGACATCGCTTACATTTGTTCTGTTTGGAAATTCGACATTTGCTTCAAAAAAATCCATACTTGATTCTTGTGAATTTGACAAGGTGATGGACAAAACATTTGCCTGCATTTTAGAAAGCGTGGTTAAAAAAGCAGCCAGTGCGCCCCTTTTGTTGTCAAGCGAAAAGATGATTTTGTAAGCTTTTGAGATATTTTGCGCCCATTCTACAAACACCATTTGTTTTTTGTTTTCAAGCATATCCTGCGCCCTTTCGCAAAATTTATGGTGCAAGATGATATTGCCACTTTCCACAAAGGCTAAAATCTCATCGCCCTTTCGCGGATGACAGCACACATCAAAGTCCATATTTGCGATTTTGTGGTTTGAATAAGCCGTGATATTTTCAAATTTTTGCTCTTTAATCTCATATTTGTCAAAGTATTTGTCAAAAAGATAGAATTTTTTGGCGTATTTTTTCAGCATATTTACGGCTTCTTTGAAAAAAGCACTGCTTACACAAATTTGCCCCAAACGCTTGTTTAAATGCTCTTTTTCTATCCAGTCATTCACTACAAGCTCGCTTTGGTTAAACACAGAAATCAAAATGTTAAGCGAAGCTTGTAAATTTATCTCTCTTATCTTTTGGCGGCAAAACTCCCTTATAGCAGACTTTGCCTTGCCTGTTTTAACGCTATCTACCCAAGAGCAGCGATACATTTTTTCATTGCTCGTAACGATACGAACAATGTCGCCGTTTTTGAGCTTAGTAAGAAGCGGCACTTTCATACGATTCACATAAGCACTTTTAGCATAAAGTCCTAGTTTAGTATGCACTTCATAAGCATAATCAAGCACAGTTGCCCCGCGCGGCAAGGTAAAAATCTCGCCCTTTGGAGAATAAACGGCAATATCTTCTACATAAAGGCTTTCTTTGGCGTATTCATAAAGCTCCACAGCGTTTAAATTCTGTGAATTTTCAACGCTACTTTGCATAGAAATATCACTCAGCCAGTCAAGTTTTGGGGCGGCAAGGCTTGAATCTTCTTTGTATTTCCAGTGTGCGGCTACGCCAAGCTCGGCGATTTTGTGCATATCAAAGGTGCGAATTTGCGCCTCGATAATGTTGCGCGTGTCAAAGATAGTCGTGTGTATGGTTTGATAGCCATTTTGCTTTGGCAAGGCTATGTAGTCCTTAAAGCGCGACACAAGCGGGTTGAAATTCGTGTGTAAAATCCCAAGCGCAAGATAACAATCAGAAATTTCTTTCACAAGTATGCGAACACCAAGCAAATCAAGCACTTCTTCTATGCTGATGCCCTTGCGCTGCATTTTAAGATAAATCGAGTAGTTGTGCTTGATGCGCTTTTGGATTTCATAATCCCCACTGCGAAAGCCGTTTTTTTGAAAGAGTAAATCAAGTTTTGAGATGAATTCATTAAGCCCAAGCTGTATGTGCTGGTCGTTTGAGTTAATGTATCTGTCAATTTGCGCAAATTCCTCTGGCATTAAATACTTAAAGCTCAAATCCTCCAAGTAGTTTTTAATGCTTGAAATTCCAAGCCTGTGAGCGATGGGCGCATAAACGACAAGGGTTTCCTCGCTGATTCGCTTTTGCTTGTCCTCGCGCAAGGCATCAAGGGTAAGCATATTGTGTAACCTGTCGCAAAGTTTGATGACAAGGACACTTGCATCTTCTATGCTCGCTAAAAGCATATTGCGAAAACTTAACGCCGAACGGGCTAAATTCTTACTCACACGGCTGAATTCATCCTCTCTAATGTCTGTGATTTTGGTAAGCCCTTGCACGAGCTTTGTTACCTCAGCTCCAAACATTTCGCGTAGCTCATCTTCGCTGTGTGGCGTGTCCTCGATGACATCGTGCAAGAGTGCAGCCACTACCATAGCTTCGTTTGCGCTCAAATACCCAACCAAAGTCGCCACAAGTATGGGATGCACGGCATAAGGCTCGCCGCTCTTTCGCACCTGCCCGTTGTGCGCCTCTATGCAAAAATTCACCGCTGTTTTTATCTTTGGGCTTGACAAAAACACCCGAAAAAGCAACTCTTGCGCCCCTTGCAAATCCTTACAATCTTTAAGCTCTTCGATGAGATTTTCAAGGAACAAATCCTCATCAATCGCTTTCAAAGCCACTCTCTAAAAGAATTTTGCCCTCAGCAATCTCCAAAAGGGCTATGTCAGCGAATTTGCTGACTTCTTTGTCTGTTTGCACCAAAGGCACAGCACCATTTGCCAACGCCTCAGCACGCCTTGCTACCATTAAAGTGAGCTTGTATCGGTCTCCGTTTAAATTTGATAAAGCCTTTGCGGCTATTTCTTCAAGTCTTGTCATTGTTTATCCTTTAAAAATTTGATTTAATGCACCATAGAGCAAGAGCTAAAATCCCCTTGCACGATTTTCAGCAAGTTTTTAGGCTGAAACATATTGCAAACCACGATAGGCAAGGCGTTGTCCTTTGCCAGCGCGATAGCTGTGGCGTCCATCACCTTTATATCGTCTCTTAACGCCTCATCATAGCTCAATGAGCTTAAAAATTTAGCATCTTTGAATTTGTTTGGGTCTTTGTTATACACGCCATCGACTTTTGTGGCTTTGATAATCATCTGAGCCTCGATTTCAACGGCTCTTAAAATAGCCGAAGTGTCTGTGGTAAAGAAAGTATTGCCCGTGCCAGCAGCGAAAATCACCACACGCCCTTTTTCTAGGTGTCTTTGAGCGCGTAGCATAATGTAAGTCTCGCAAAAAGCCTCCATTTTGATAGCGCTTTGCACGCGCGCTTCAAGCCCAAAGCTCTCTAACGCCTCGCGCATCGCTATGGCATTGATAACGGTGGCTAGCATTCCCATATGGTCGCCACTTGTGCGCTTGATAAGCCCGTCCTTTGCCGCTGTAACTCCGCGGATAATGTTGCCTCCGCCAATGACTATGCCAACCTCCGTGCCGCACTCCACTAAGGCTTTGATTTCGCTCGCTATGTATTTAAGCACTGAATTTTCAATGCCAAAACCGCTTTCCCCAGCCAAAGCCTCGCCTGAAAATTTGACTAAAATTCGTTTTTTCTCGTTCATTGTCGCCCTTTGTCTTTAAAATTATATCTCAAAAGCCTTTAAAAATGGTTAATTTAAACTGATTAACTCCAAAGGATTGATATGAAATTTTTCTTGCGTAACCTCAAAGGTTAAATCATTTTTCACACGCCCCAAAACTTCGCCCTTTTTCACGCGCTTGCCGACCTTTGCTGTGGGGGCGATTTGGTAAAGATGAGCGTAAATCGTGTGTATGCCGCCGCTATGCTCTACGATGACGACATTTTGGAGCAAATTCGTTTGCTTTGCAAAGACGATTTTGCCGTCAAACACGCTCTTTACCCTTGCGTCTGGGCTTTTGCTCCGTAAAATCACATTTTCGTTAAAGAGTTTTATGTTGTAAATGGGGTCTGTGAAATTCCCAAAGCGTTGTTTAACCGTAAAACTTTCAAGCGGGGCTATGGTTTTTTTGCCGTTGTATCTTTTTACCAAACTCCCTGTGTAGCTTGAACCAAGCTGCTTGACATCGCTAGGTGCGCTAGAAGCTGGCTTTTTGGGCTTGCTTTGGCTGACTATGTTAAGCTCGGATAGGGTTTTGCGAAGCTCGGTTTGCTGGCGTTGCAAGTCATCTAACTTTTTGCTGTAAATGGCTCTGTCGGTTTTTTGACGATTTATCTCATCAAGCTGCCTTGCTTTGAGCTTTTCAAGTTTAGCAAGCTGGGCGTTGTATTTTTTTAAATTTGAGTTGATTTCATTTATCTTGCCTTGTTTTTCGTCAATCAACAAGGAATTTTTTTTGTAATCTTGCGAAAGTTTGTAAAATTCATCTTTTAAAACCCCGTTCAAAGAGCTTAAAATTTCGCTAGCAATAAAACTTTCATCACTTTCAGCATAGCCACTTGGCAGGCTTAAATCATAAGCAAAGTCCTGTGCGATAAGGCTTGCAAAGCGGTTTTGCATAGTGTTTTTGTCTTTGAGTAAATTTTCATTTTGCGCGCTTAAAGTGCTGAGTTCTTGGCTGTATGATTTGACGCTTTTTTCAAGTTTTGCCGTTTCGTTGCTCGCGCTTTGAATTTGCACGCTTAAATTTTTGAGATTTTTTTCACTCGCCTTAATGTCGCTGGCTAAATCTTCAAGTTTTTTGTTAAGCTGAGCCTTTATGCGCTCGTTTTCTTTGAGATTTTTAGTCTTTTCGCTCACTTCATCGCCCATCAAAAAAGTAGCGCACAAAAGCAAAGCTAAAAGCCATCTCATCTTTTTACCTTAAACATTACTGAATTCACGCACAAAAGTGAGCTGGCAAGAGTGATGAGAAAAATCACGCCCAAATGCAAGAAAAAATTCATCTCAGGCAGCGAAACGCCCGCAAAGGCTAGGCTTTTTTGCACGAAAGAAAGGGAAAAAATTTGCGTGAAAAACACAAGCAAAATCACAAAGGCGATAAAACAATCCACAAGCACGATTTTATAGAGCATAAAGGCACGAAACCAAAAGGGCGCACCGAAAAAACAAAGGATTTGCACCCGTTCAGTATGCTCAAAAAGCCAAATTCTCATTTGTTTAAAGAAGAGCACGAAACTTAAAAGCAAGATGATAAACAAAAAGAACCAAAAGGCGAATTTCACAAGGGTAAGCAGGGTATAAACTTGGTCGTAGGTTTTCACAAAAACCTCCACTTTGCTTATGTCTTTTATCTTTAAAAGTCTAGTTTTAATGCTTTCTAGCTCGTCTTGGCTTGGAAAATGCGTGAGTTTTATGGTGTAAAATTTTGGCAGGCTTTTTTCTAGCGCGGCAAGGTTGTTTGCGGAGATATTATCTTTAAGCCTTGCGATGAATTCTTTAACTTCTATGCTTTTAACAGAACTAATGCCCGAAATTTGAGCCTTTATGCTGTTTTCATCAAGCTTGCTTTTGCTGGCGATAATAATGCTGTAATTTTCATTTAAAAGCCCTTCATAATGCCTAACCGTCTGGCTTATGATGAGTAAAAATTCAAAGGCAAACATTATAAAAAGCAAGGGCAGTATGAGCGAAAGATGAATTCTAAGGGCTTTCATTGCATTGCCTTTGTGTTTTGGTGCTGTAAAAAGGCTTTTGTGGCAAGGGCTTTTGTAAATTTGCCCGAAAAATTCAGCCTTTTTAGCCTTGTACTTTTAATACGAAATTTCATTCATTTGTCCGTTTTCTATATTAAAACGCCTATAATCAAGGCGCAAATTCGTAGGAATTCTGTGCGTAACCACGACAACGCAGGTTTTTAAAATCTCCCTTGCGGATTTAAGCAGCGTCCAAATAATGTCTGAGGAATACTCGTCCAAATTTCCCGTAGGCTCATCGCACAAAAGCAGCTTTGGGTTGTGCGCCAAAGCCCTTGCCATCGCCACTCGCTGCTGCTCGCCGCCTGAAAGCTGGTCTGGCTTATACTCAGCCTTAAAATGCAGCTCAATATGCTTTAAAAGTTTGTGCGCTTGGTTCTCGCAAACCCTTTTTGGATAGCCTTTTATCATCAAGGGCAGCATAATGTTTTTTTTGATATTATACTCTTTGATGAGCTTGTAATCCTGAAAGATAATGCCGATTTGCTGGCGCAAGCGCAAAAGCTCGGCATTTGAAATCCCTTTTAAAGCACTGCCACACACTTCAAGTTTGCCTACTCGTGGCTCTAACTCCCCATAAAAGCTCTTTAAAAGCGTGGATTTACCGCTACCGCTTTTGCCTGTGATGAAAACAAAATCATCGCTTGTGAGTGTGAAATTCGCCTTGTTGATGATGAATTTGTGGTATTCATCATACTCATCATAGCCGAGTGATAGATTTTGCGCCCTAATCAAAACAGAACTTTCCGCCATTTTCTTTCCTAAAAACAATGTCTCATTTTACACTAAAATGTCAAACTATCAATAAACTAGCGCAAAAATTCGCTTAATTTTTCCAAAGCCTTGTGATTTTCTTTCGTGGCAAAGGGGGCTTGAAACAAAAATTTCGTCTCATCGCCCAAAAACAAAAAGCTGTGCTGTGGCTTGTCAAACGCCCCAAAGGCAAGTTTTACAAGCAAATTTTCCTTGCTGATAAAATACACGCTTTCAAGGCGGAGAAAAAAATCATCACCCTTAAAATGAAAGGCGTTTTGGCTGAATTTTTCATAAATTTGGGCAAGTTTTTTTGGCGAAAAATTTAAATTTTTTGGATAAAGGCTTGAATTTTTGACGATGAAATGTGAATTTTTATCTTTTGAATTTGTTTTTTGAGTGTTTAAATTTGTGGCTTTTAAATTTAAATTTTCATCTTGCAAATGTGCCTTTTCAAAGCCTAAATTTTCGTCATTTAAAGGCAGTTTTGCGGGGTTTAAATTTGAGCTTTTTTCACATACGGCGCGCAAATCATAAATGTCTTTGTTTTGCTTTTTCCAGCGGGTTTCGTATTTGCTTGAAATGTCTAAATTTTCGTTTTTTGCAAGCTGAATTTTTACATTTTCAAAGCTAGAAAAAATGCTCTTGCCAAGCTCAAAATACTCAGCACTATCAGTCCTTAACTCAAAGCAGCCCTTTGCTTTAAGCACGCGCAAACACTGCACCGCAAAGTTTTTACTCAGCACCTTGCGCCCTGCTTGCTTGTCCCAAGGCACAGGAAAATGCAAAAAAATCTTTGTCAAAACGCTTGTCGGCAAGACATTTAAAAGCAGCCTTGCATCACTTTTTACCAAAAAGACATTGTTTAAACGCTCTTTTTGCGCCAGCTTTGCTACCTGCTCGATAGCTGGTGCGTAAATTTCTACGCCGATGATGAGTGTGTCGGGGTTTGCCCTAGCTTGCCACAGCAAATGTCTGCCCGAGCCAAAGCCTATTTCTAAAAAAACCTTGTCAAAGTCCTTAAATTGAGCACACAAAGTGCTAATATCATTTTGTATATAAGCACTTTGAGCAAGCAAACGCGTGTGCTTTAAGGCAAAAGCCTCGTTTAAAATTTCATCACAAAAATTTTCTTTAAACACAAGCAAAGCCTTTTGCAAAAGCCCTATTTGCTCGGGCTTTGAAAGCTTTTCGCCCTTGATGATGAACTCATTTTTGGCATTTTGCCCCACTTGCACGAAAAACGCACCTTGCTCAACTGCCGTGTAAATAAGCCTTGTGCGCTCATTTTGCGCTAACCACTCAAAGCAAACGCCCTCTTTTTCAAAGGGCAAGCTTATTTCTCTAACGCTTTTGCATTTAAAATTTGGCATTATCTGCCTAAATTTACTTTATTTGACGGCTTTGATTCTAAATCATTGCTATCTACGGCTATGACTTCGTAGCTGTATTTTTGCCCCATCACAGCGGAGTTATCCTTGTAGCTAAACCCTTTAATCTCCCTAAACACCACATCTCCACTACCGCCATAGCGTTTGATGATGAATTTTACGGCTCTTGTATCGTTGCTTTTCCAGCTAAGCTCCACGCCCTCTTCTGAAAAGAGTGAATTAGTGATGGTAGGGGCTTTTGGAGCTTCAAGCGTCTTGCCAAGCACGGCTGTATCTTGCATCAAGCTCTCTAAGCCGTCCTTATCCACGGCGGTGATTTTGTAGTATTTGCTTTCCCCAGCTTCGTTGATGATATCTTCGTAGCGGTTGTTTCGCACCTTAGCTAAAAGCGTGAAAGGCAAGAGCTTTGAGATACTTGAATACACTCTATAATGTGAAAAATCTTTGAATTCTCGCTTTTCCCACGACAAAACTATCTTTCTAGCGACATCTGTCGTGGCGTTTATGTATTCTACCTTCGGCGGCAAGGCTTTTGTCGTAGCATAAAGTATCTGACTTGGCTGAGACTGCACGCCGTCAAAGGTTTTAGCACTCACTCTATACTGAAAAATTTGGTTTGGCTTTAAGTTGTCGTCTATATACTCGGCATTTAAACGATTTTTCACCTCCGCAAGCACCTTAAATTTGCCATCTTCTTTTGCCCGCTCCACTACATAAGAGCTTACACGCACATCAGGGTGCGGACGCCAGATGAGTTTGATTTTGTTTGGCAGCCCCTTAATGCTCTCCACAAAAGGCATAGCAGCGATTCGTTCGCTCGTTTTTGCCTCTATCGTTACGCCCTTTGCCGAGATATAGCCAGAGTCGTTAAAGGTTTTCATCGTATAAAAATACTTCGTATTTGGCTGCAAGTCCTTATCCACAAAATGCGTTTGGAATTTATCATCGATAGTAGCGATATGCTTCATCTCAGGCTCGCCCTCGTTGCCACGATAAAGATAAAAGCCATCGATATTGTAGCTTGCCTTGCTCTCCCACTCAAAGGCAATGCTCGTCATATCGCTCATATACTGCAACTTCTCAACGCGTGGCAAAAATTCACTCACTTGCAGCTGTTTGTTGCTAAAAGTGCCACTACAAGCACTCAACACAAGCAGCAAAAGCGCGTTGCAAATCATCAAAAGAAAGTTTTTCATCAAGTTCTCCCTTGTCAAAATCTTTTAAAAGCTCCATAAAATCATCATAAAGCGGGGCTTTGATGATGAGTTTTTGCTCATTTCTTGGATGCTTAAAGTGCAAAAAATAAGAATGCAGCATCACCCTTTCATAATCCTTGCCCTTATATCCATAAAGCACATCGCCTAAAATGTGGCGATTTAGGCTTTCTAAATGCGCTCTTATTTGGTGCGTGCGCCCTGTGAAAAGTTTAGCGGCGATTAAATTCGCCCTGTTTTGGCTATTTTGGGCTAAATTTTTGCCACAAAGCACATTGATAAAGGCACTTTTTGCTTCCTTTGCGCCCCGCACACCAGCACTTACTGCTAGCTTTTTAAGGCGGTTTTTGGGCGAGCGAATGAGCGCTTTTTCAACAAGCATTGTATCATTTTTAAGTGGCAAATTCGTTAAGGCAAGATAAAATCGTCCCAAAGTTTTATCCAAAAGCTGACTAGCAAGTCTTTCGTGGGTAAAGTTGTTTTTAGCGATGATGAGCGCGCCGCTTGTGCCTTTATCAAGCCTATGCACAAGCCCAGCACGCACCTGCCCGCCAAGCGTTGAAAGCGCATAACCCTTTGCCAAAAGCCAATCCACCAGCGTGGCTTCTTTAACACTTGGCGCACTATGCACCACAACACCAGCAGGCTTACTGATGACAAGCAAATCCTCATCTTCATAAAGCACGCTTATGTTGAAATTCGCGCTGTATTTTGGAGTGATATTTTGTGGGGGGAATTTAAGGATTTCAAGCTCATCGCCGATTTTAAGTTTGACTGCGCTTTTTTCGCAAATTTTGCCATTTATCATAAGCCCTTTGTTTTTGATAAGCTGTGTTACTTGTGCGCGGGACTTTTGCAAGGCTTTTGCCACAAACAAATCAACCCTTAAAGCCTCATCTACCTTAAATTTTTGCATTCTTATCCTTTAAGATGAAATTGTAGCATAAGATTTGCAATGATAAAAACAAGGCTTTAAAAAGCCCTGAAATGCTTGTTATACTGATGAATTTGTCATACTATCTTATTTGCTGTCATACTGAGCGCAGCGAAGTATCCATAAACACAAAACGACGATTAAACAAAACAGCATAAGACTTTGTCATACTGAACTTTGCGTAGCAAAGTGAAGTATCCATAAATTTGGAGCGCAAATTCACACCTTTAAGGCGTGGATTTTTCGCCTTTTACAAAGGCTCAAAATGACAAAATCCGCCGTCATTGCGAGCGAGCTTTGCGAGCGTGGCAATCTATAAATTTAAACGCAAATTTACCTTTGGATTGCCACGAATTTGCACGCTTTCGCTTTGCAAATTCTCGCAATGACGAATTCCTTGTCATACTGAGGCGTTAGCCGAAGTATCCATAAATTTAAAGCGTGTCTTAAATTCTTTGGATTTTTTGCTGCGGCTACGCCTTGCAACCCGCTGGGTCGTTTTCTAATAAAAGCTCAAAATGTGAGTTGCGATGATGACAAGAATTTGTAAAACTTAAAAAAGCAAGTTTTAAATTTACAACAAAATTTAAACGCTTGACAAGGCTTGACACAGCAAGGCTAAATTGATAAAATTCAAGCACAAGGACAAAACAATGTATCAAAGCAAAAGCTACGAAATCACAAGCACCGATGATATAGAACTTGGCATAAAAAGGAAGTCAAAGCTCGAATTTAAAGTGAGCTTTGATGATACAAAGCCGATGAAAGCCTTGTTTGTCTTTATCAACGGCATTAGAAACGAGGACTATGCAGGCTATGAGGAGCATTTGGCTGAATTTGCGGTAAAAGAATTTGAAGTGGCAGTTTTGAGGGTGGATTATCACTGCATAGGCTTTCGCCCGCAAACGGGGGCGACTTATTATATGGACAAAAAGGACAAAAAAAATTTCGCTCATCAGGTTAAAAAACTTGAAGAAGTCTGCCGCACCAGCATAGGGCTGCCAGAGGATTTTTTTAGTGATGAAATCATCGGGCAAGAAAAAAGCTATGAGAATTTCAACTCGCTCAACAACATAATCCAAGTGCTTAAAAATCAAGGCAGAGCAAACCCAAAGGCTAAAATTCCACTATCCATAAGTTTGCAGCCCACAAAAGATGAGTATAACAACTTTGGCATTATGCAAGCCCTTGACATAATCAACGCCATTTATTTTGTGCGTAAAAATAGTGCTGAATTTAAGCTTAGCAAAACGCCCAAAACCTTGCTCTTTGGCACTTCGCACGGAGGCTATCTTGGCTTTTTGTGCGCTAAATTTGCCCCGTGGCTCATAGACGCAGTAGTGGAAAATTCAGGCTATGTGGTAGTGCCGCTTCGTTTTTATAGCGTAGGCAAGGACATTGATTTTGTTCAATTCTGTGAAGTGGGGGATGTGTCTGAAAATATCACTCTTTGCACCTTTACCAAAACTCATTTCACCGCTAACACAAACTCGCCAAATTTTCTTTGCAAGGCTAGGCTTGACATTAGAAATCCCCTAAACGAAAGCCAGCTTAAAACGCAAGCAAAGCACCAAAACAAGCCTATTTTTGTGTCTTATCACAGCGTGCGTGATGAGTTAGATAGCGCCCAAAATAAAGAAAAATTCTTTGAAATCCTGCAAAATTCAGGCTTTGAGGCGAGTTTGCGTGTGGTAAAAGATGAAAGCGAAATTGATGGTAAATTCATCAAAAATTTAGAACACGGAATGGGAATGTCGATGAAAAGTCTCATCAAAAAAGAGCTGCCGCCCTTGCTTGCTACGCACTTTACGCACGAAAAGGACGAAAAACGCGAAATCACTTACAAAAGCGAGAATTTAGAGTATAAATTCAAAGAAAAAGCTAGGGGGGGGGGCATTGAGCTTTTTGTAAGAAAGATTTAAGGT